>NZ_AP043781.1:4078975-4392743 GCF_055388505.1 Bisbaumannia salifodinae | reverse complement strand
GGTTTTGAGGGTGTCATTATTAGCCATGAGTCAATTCCTTCTTCTTCATTGGATAGCGTGGTGGCGAGCCGTGAAATCGTTGGCCAGCCGATAGAGTCCAACGTCGAGGTCGTTATCCACGTACCAGAGCAACTGCTCTGGACACGTCAAGCGATGAGGGCTGACCCACTGACCGATGGAGTAGAGGCTCTCGACGAAACGGAAGGGGATGGTGGCATCCCGAGCACTAGCGACCTCACCGGGCTCGAACTGCCGGGAGATCGCGCCATACCCCACGGGAATCGGCACCAGCCAGCCGGGTGGGCGACGAATTTCCCAGCTCACCTCTTCCTCGAACTCACCGGCCTTGTTCTCGGTCTGCGTCAGCCGGCATTCGTGGTTCCGGCGTGAGAGGTCGAGCCAGGCATCGAGGGGGGTAGCCTCGGGCATTTGTTCACGCATTTTCACTAAGCGCTTGGTCAGCAGGTCATCGCGACAAACCAACGCGAAGCCCGGTAGCCAACGGCGACGCAATTTCCAGAACTGCAGCGCTCTAGCCTCGGCATCGTCGTCCAGCGGTTCCAGCCAAGGACGCTGCCGCGATACTGCTCCGAGCGGTGCCGGCACCACACTGCCTCCGGCGATACGCATGCCCGAGACGACCTCGGCGACTTCACGCGCTACCCGTTGACCTGCCTCATCGTCATAGCAGGCCCCGCCATCGACGGCGAAGACCAGGGTGATCTCGAGATTAATCCGCCCCTCCTCGACAATAGATGGCGCTGTAAAGCTACCGTCCTTGCTGATTTTGGCCTTATCTTCTTTAGAAGCCAGAGGGCTTCGGGCCAGGTTTAGTCTTTTTTCATACCCTTTCTGAGATACCTGCGCCTGATAGTCATGGCAGATCACTCCCACGCTGTGAAACTCCAGCTCGAGATGCTCGGGTAACCGGCGCTCCAGGGCATGCATCAGGCCCACGAAAGCGCTCATGGCGGGGAAGCCCCAAGTCATCGGGCTGGAAATGGCGTTGGCGTTCTGCACACGTAGATGGGGCAGGATCAGCAGGTTCTTGATCTCACTCATGGTCCACACCCTCCTGCCAGTCATCCAATTCACGCTCCAGGGATTCCATCCAGCGGCGATCGCGCTCCAGCCAGCGCTGGAAGCTGGGATCGCGCTCCAGCGTCTTGTCCCAGTGGCGGTGCTCGGTATCCCCCATAGGCAACTTGCGATCGAGCCGCTGATTCAGCCAGTTGGCGAAGCGTTTACGGAGCTCACCGGGCCAGTCCACCTCCTGCCTCGCCTGGCGGAAGTCCTCATCCAGTTCCGCGCGGCCAGGATCCAACCAGTAGACTTCCTCGATAGCCAGCCGGCACTTGGGATCATCGCTCCACCCCGGTGGAAGGCGGTGAAACTCCATACTGAAGACCATCAGCTCGTCCATCAGCGCGGCATTCAGGTCGTCGCGGAGATCGCGGGTTTCATAGGTAGGATCGGGATTCGTCTCGAGAAAGCGTCGCAGGTCATCGACCAGTTGGCGAACCTCGCGACGACGGCCGAACCGGGGGAACACCGAGTCCGTGCCCAACGGTACCCGAACTTCCCTCGATACCCAGTTAGGAGGCAGCGAAGCCAGCAGATAGTTGTTGCCATTTCTTTCCAGATTCAGCTGTCCAAGGTTTTGCTTGTTAGATCCTCCCAGCTTCTGGACCGCCAGATTAGGGTAGTCGCGATAGCCGGTCTTGGAGGCCAGATTCTTGCGCCGCGCCTCTCGTGCCAGCTTGGCGGGCTCGCCGAAGCGGTCCTCGTTGATGGTCTGGAAGACACGATGTGTCAGCGAGGTGGCGTAGAGCGGCGCCAGCAGATGATAGGCCCGGTCATTCGTCGGATCGTCACCCTCTGCCAGCCAATAGAGTTGCTTGGCATTGGCATGCGAGGCCGCCTCGCCGCGGGGTTCAGTGATCGCGGCGAAGGCCCGCATCCACTCCCTCGCCTGCGCCGGATCCTCGCTCAAGGCGCTCGACAGCTCGGCATCCTCCTCTAGGACCCGCTCGAGCAGCGACTTACCATCATGTTCGAGCTTGAGGAACTTGTAGACGTCCAGTGCCGCCGCATTGCCGACCACATCGGCCTGGAAAGCCTCGGGAAGTGCATGGCTACCGACCAAGTCGTGCTTCGGCAGCGTCTCGGGCGGTACATAGAGGTTGGTGCCCTTGGCATCGGGGTGGATGGGTTTCAGCGAGTGGGTAACCACCTGGAGCTGGCTTACCCGTCGTGCGGCATTGTCGAGCCAGGCCTCGAACGCGAACTGCTCGGCCAGGGCCTCGCGTTTGGGATCGTCCTCGGTAAGCTTCTCGGCCTTGGTATCGAAGCGCTCCTGTAAGAACGTCTCGATCACGACGCGAAGTTTTTGGCATGTAGACCTATCGTCCATTCATGTCTCCCCCTCCGTTAATCCATCAACTTTCGTTACTGCCATTGTGTCTATCACGTCACAATGCTTAGCGACGTTTGCTAAAGCCCACCACTGGATGAAAGCACCACCCTTGAGTGGACTCCGGCAGGGTGACCGTCCCGAAGCGTTTCGCCGCGTTCTCCAGTGGCAGCTCCATCTCATCCGCCAGTTCCACCAGGGCGTCGAGATAATCCGTGTCGCCCCAGGGACGAATGCGTGGGCCGGCAGCGCCCAGCGGGTCGATACGCCGCAATAGGCTGTCTTCGATCCTGACGTAGAGCCTCTCGCCACGCCTCTTTCCGTCGCGGATCTGGTGCAGCTCCCAGGCCTCGCCGCTCTCATCGGGCAACAGGACCAGTTCCACCTGTGGGATGGTCTGACGTCGGAAGGGCTGACACTGGGCCATGACGCCCACCAGGTTGACCCTTGGCATGACGTACCAGGTATAGGCACCCAAGGGCGGTGCGGGCGGGCCGCATTTCAGGCGTCGGCGCTGGCGGGGCGTTAGCTTGTCGAGATCGGCTGGGGCCTCCGGCACGGGTTCCGCCGGAGGCGCCACCATGTCGCGCGCGAGGCGGGCGTGTTCGAGGTCGACGAGGCTGGTTCGCGGCTGCAGCGCTTCACGTTCGAGAATGCGCGGCCGAGCATCGATCACCTCCCACTCCTCGGGGCGCAGCAGTTCGTTTAACAAGTGGCTGTCGAGGGGCCAGCCTTCACCCTCAAAGCCGGGCCGGCAGAAGGCCGGGCGGTCGGGGTTTTCCAGGTAGCTCAGGTTGGTATCGAGCACCATGAGGTTGGGCATATCGCATTTGCCATCGCGATGGCGCCACACCCGCCCGGCCAACTGGATCAGCGAGCGCATCGAGGAGGGCTCGACGATGGCCCAGTCGTAGTCATGGTCCCGACCGACCTCGGTCACCGGGCTCCCCAGCACGATAAAGAGTTGATCCTCCTCGGCGGAGGCATCCAGGCGCCGGCGAATATCGGATAGGCCGAACACCGCCTCGGCGGAGCGGCGATCCAGGGCACGATCGAGTCGCCGCTCGATGGCCGAACGCATCAGCAACGGATACTGGGAGTGGTAGACGCAAAGGTGGACGCATTGCCCCTCGGTCGCACCCAGACGGAACAACGCCTGGGCAACATCGACGATCGGCTCAATATTGGCCAGGCGGATCAAGCCGAAACTGACCCGCTTGCCGCTATGGGGATCGATACTATGGTGCCGGGCATGCAGGGTGGCGGCGTGATCTCTCAGCCGCTCGGCGAGGGCCTGGCGAATCTCCTCGCGACGCCGCCCCATCCCCTCCAGTGCCACCAGCTCGGCGCGCCGTCGAACAGGGGCTTTCGCCAGTTGGCCATGGCGTCGAATCGCGAAGCGACGGTGCGCTTCGGCGAATGCCTTGCCGTCGGGGCAATCGGCGTGCTGGCGATCGTGTTCGTCGAACCAGGCACAGCAGATATCCAGCGGTCGCCCCGGCTCGCCACGGTTGCGCTGATATTGTGCCCGGCCATCCCGATAGGCCTCATACAGGCCACGCACCAGGGCCGGAGGCAGTGTCGCCGAAGACAGCAACACCCGTGAGCCGAGCAGGCCGGCCCAGTGCACCAGGCGCGTCAATGCCGGCAAGTCTTGGATATCGAAATCGTCGACCTCGTCGAGCACCAGATCGCTGCCCATCAGGCGCAGCATGGGGGCGATCTGACGCCCGCCTCGTGTGCCCTCGGTAGCCGGCACCAGATGATCGACGGTACAGACCAGGATCGGCGCGGCGACCAGCGCCCTGCTCGCGGGGTCGCCAAGCCGGCGCAATACCGGATGCTCCTCGAAATTGCCCTCGTAGAGGACATGGCCATCTTCCTCGATCAGCTCCTGGACGGAGGCCGAGCCGGTGCGCTCCGCCTCGCGTTCATGGTGTTCGAACAGCGCCCGGCTGGCGCTGCCGCCCACCCGGATCGCCAGTTCATCCTCGCCGAGCCTGAGCCGCTCGCGATAGGCCTGGCCTGTCTGCAGGGTGAGGGTGCGCAACCCCAGTGCCACGCTGAAGCGTGCGCCCTGTTGAGGATCGGCCAGGGCATAGAGGATGCGGCCATTGGCCAGGGTCTTGCCACAGCCGGTGGACGCCATATTGATACCGAAGAAGCCCTGCCGCTCGCTGCGCTCACGCAGTGACTGGGCCAGGTCGAAGACGCAGTCCTGCCAGCGAAACTGCTTGTTTTCACTGCGCTGGCGAAAGCCCTTGTGACGCGCCAGGCGGGGCAAATGGCGCATCAGACTGGGCAGACTACGACAGATCGCGGCACTGTGCTTTGCCACGCCCAGCAGGTGCTCGTCCAGGGGCTGATTGAACCGCCCCGTCTTGCGAACCGTATTGGCATAGAGCGGATAGCCGGGCTCGCCACGCACCCGCTTGGCAGGCTCTTCCAGGCTGGAGTAGTGGTGATCCGCCAGCATCAGAGCGAGTCGCGCCAGATGCATGACATAGGGATTGTCCAGCCACGACTCGGAGCGCCGCGCCTGACGAGCAAGCAGCCGCCGTGCGATATGCCGGGCCCGCTCCGCCCACTTCGCGGTGGTGACCGGCAGGGAATGCTCGAAGGTCCAGTAGGGGGTCAGCCGTGCGGCATCCTGGGACTCGGCGACCTCGTTCCAGTCGGCGGTGACCAGGCCGGGCAGGTCGCGTAGCTGTTCGGCCTGCACCACTGGACGTGCCTGACGATCGCCACCCTCTCGCCGCTCTCCTGGTATCATCGGCAGGCGATGGTGGGTAACCACCAGCCAGCCGATGGCGGCGGCCAAGGGTGGCAAGTGGCGAAACGGTGACTCCGGGGCGCCATCCAGGCCATCCCGCACCAGGCGATCCAACCAGTCGGCGTCCTGAACGGACTCGGACGATGCCAGGCGCTCCAGCCAGCCGACATCCTCGTCATTACCGACGAAGGCGGCGAAGAGGCGCAGCGAAATCCATTCATGACGATAGAGATTGCGCCCCTCCAGCTTGCCCTCGAGCCGCTGCTGGAAGGCCTGGCATGCCTTGCCCAGGTCATGCAGCAGGGCGGCGAGCTCCGCCAGCAGCAGGATATTCTCGCCCGTGTGCCAATCGTTCTCGTCACCGCCACGCAGGATATCCCGCGAGGTGGTGTTGGTGGGTACCGCGCCTTGTGGATTGAAGCGTCGGGCATCGCCGACGATCCACATCAGCTCGCTGTGATCCCGCCCGCGAATCCAGTGACAGGCCACGGCGGTGTTCTTGCGTGCCGTCTTGCGCAGCAGCTTCCTGAGCGTAGCGAGTCCTTCCATGGTGATCGGTGTCTGCCAGGTGCGGTCACCGCGACGCTCGGCGAACTGATCGAGGATGCGGCGCGTCTCCACCAGAGCATTCTTGCTGCATTGAGAGACCAGCAGCACATTCATGCCTGAACCTCCCCCAGATCCTCAGCGACCGCCTTCAAGGTATCGATCATGAAGTCGAGGGATTCGGTTCGGGTCAGTCGTTCGATGCAGGACTGGCGAAACTCCTGCTCCTCGTCGCCTCGCATGGCGGAGAGAAAGGCCTGAGGCAGGATGACCGCATCCTTGACCAGGTCGGCCACATCGAAGACCAGGCCGCCACGACGGGTCTTGCCATGCAGCACCGCCAAGCCATGCGGGATACCCAGCACCCAGGTAGCCGTGGCGGCCAGCCCATAGGCGAGATAGTTGCCATGATCGAGGAAACGGTTGGCGGGGTCGGTGCCGCTGCCGCGCTTGGCCCGGGTGAAATCACCATAGCTCACCGCCTGGGCGGCAAGCTTGAAGAGGCCCTTGGTTAGGCGAGCCTCCAGGGTCAACAGGTCGGTCGTGCTGGGCGCCTGCCCGATGGCCTCGCGATGCTGGCCAAGCACTTTCCGCAGCGCCTCGGGAGTCACCGCGAAGCCGGCCTCCTTGAGTGGCCGGCCCACCCAGAGCGCTTCGACCCGCGACAACCGCGCCAGTTGGAACGCCCGGGCGGCCTCCAGACGCTTCTCGTCGTCGAACCAGAAGCGCACCCAATGTTGCAGGTATTCGGTGGGCCGGTATTCGCTCTGGGGCGTCAGCCAGGCGATATCCACATCGACCTCGTTGGCGGCAAACAGCGGCGTGCCGCCGCCACCGCAGAAACCGACCAGCACCCCGGCCTTGGCCAGTTCCCGCATCGCTGCCTGGGTGATGGAAGTACCGGTGCCCAGCAGCAACGAGGTGGTATTGGCGATAGGGATATTCCAGTAGAGCGACTGTCGCCCCTCGTCGGTGACATACTCGACGCGACCGCCATTGACCAGCACCCGGCAGTGCTGCAGGTAATAGAGATTGGCCCGCTTCGAGTGGAGTATCGTTTTCAGATCGGAGGGGGATAGGTCATCCATGACGAGTCCTTGCTCTGGCAGGTCTCTCTATCCAAGCACTCCTACCCCGGCTTCACCACCTGCGGTGCCAACGCACTGCCACCGCTTTGATCTCCGTCACCCCTCCTGACCGTGGATCACTGCCGCCCCTCGCAGTGCCTGGCCGTACTGCTACGACAAACCTTCGTCCCCGGCAGCGATTGACGGCGCCACGACAAAATATGTTATAACATAACAAATACTAGAGGCCTGCCCATGTCGGACGCCCTGCACTGGTGGCTCCTTGCCCCCTTCGATTACGCCTTTATGCGCCGGGCCCTGGCGGCCTGCGTGGTACTGGCCCTGACCACGCCGGTGGTGGGGGTGCTGCTGACACTGCGCGGCATGAGTCTGATGGGCGAGGCGCTCTCCCATGCCATTCTGCCGGGGGTGGCACTGGCCTTCGTGCTGGCGGGCTTCTCGCTGCCCCTGATGATGCTGGGCGGCGTGGCGGCCGGGCTGGTCACGGTCTTGCTGGCGGGGGGCGTCTCCCTGGTCGCCGGCCTCAGGGAGGATGCCGCCATGGCCAGCCTCTTCCTGACGGCCATGGCCGCGGGGGTGATGGGTATCTCGCTGTCCGGCAATGCCCTGGACCTGGGGCATGTGCTGTTCGGCTCGATTCTCGGCGTGGATCGCCAGACGCTGTTGCTGGTGGCCACGGCCGGCAGCCTGGTGCTGGCGGTGCTGGCCTTGACCTTCCGCACCCTGGTGGTGGAGTGCCTGGACCCCGGCTTCCTGACCCTGCAGGGGCGTCATGCCGGCTGGACCCAGGCGCTCTTCATGGGCCTGGTGGTCATCAGCCTGGTGATCGGCTTCCAGGCCCTGGGCACCCTGATGGCGGCGGGCCTGATGCTGCTGCCGGCGGCCATGGCGCGCTTCTGGAGCCACCGCCTGGAGGGCATGATCGCCATCGCCACGGCCTGGGCCCTGGTATCGGGCCTGGCGGGGCTGCTGGCGTCCTATCATCTGGCCCTGCCGGCGGGCCCCAGCATCGTGCTGCTGGCCGGCGCCGGCTATGTCGTGTCGATCCTGGTGGGGCCCAAGGGTGGCTGGCTCGCGCGCCGACGGCAGTCGCGGCTACGCCGGGAGGTGACGCCATGAGTCCTTCAGGGGCTGCCATTCCGTGCAAAATTCTCGATACTGCCCGCTTTCGGGGCCAAGACCCGGTGCAAGTCGCAGGAAGTCGTGTCATCATTTCCGGCTTTCTTGTTATGTTATATCTACGCTTTTCGGTTGAGAGGGCCACTGCATGGCACACCGCTCACATCGGCACCGCCAGGAAGGACCGTGCCACTTCTCATTGATGTCGCTCTCCGCCGGGCGCCGCCTGCTGCTGGCGGCCGCGCCGCTGGCGGCGCTGTGGTTGACGGTCGCCTGGGCCGCGGGATGGTGGGGCTGATGGTTGGCGACGCTTCCAGCCGGCTACGGCTGCACGACCTGAGCCTGGCCCAGGCCAAGCGCACCGTCCTCGAGCAGGTGGACGGGCGCTTCCGCGACGGCGCCATCACCGCCCTGATCGGCGCCAACGGCGCCGGCAAGAGCACCCTGATCCAGGGCATCATGGGGCTGCTGCCGCCCCTCGCCGGGAAGGTGGAGTGCGCGGTGCCCAAGGAACGCCGCGCCTGGCTGCCCCAGCAGCTGGCCCTGGACCTGACCTTCCCGATGAGCGTCGAGGAGCTGGTGATGACCGGCAGCTGGCCCAGCCATGGGGCGCTCAAGGGCTACTGCAAGAATCACTACCGCAAGGGGCGCGAGGTGATGAGCCGGCTGGGTATCTCGCACCTGGCGCACCGCCCCCTGGGCGAGCTCTCCGGCGGCCAGCGCCAGCGCGCCCTGATCGGGCGCACCCTGATGCAGGAGGCCGAGCTGCTGCTGCTCGACGAGCCCTTCGCCAACGTGGATGCCGAGACCGTCGGCGTGATCATGAAGGTGCTGCGCGAGATGGCCGATGCCGGCGCCACCATTATCGTGGTGCTCCACGATATGGAGCAGCTGTCGCGGCTGGCCGATGAGGTGATGGTGCTGGGCGGCGGTCATGCCCGCTGGACCACGGTGGAGGAGGTCGCCGGCGGCCGCGCCGATCGGGTCACGCCGCTCTCCCTGGGGATTCCGGGGGTGCAGGCATGCTAGAACTCCTGCATGAGTGGCTGATCGCGCCCTTCGACTACGGCTTCATGAAGCGCGCCTTCGTGGCCGGCCTGGCGCTGTCCCTGGCCGCCCCGCCCCTAGGGGTCTTCCTGATGATGCGCGGCATGAGCCTGATCGGCGATGCCATGGCCCACGCCATCCTGCCGGGGGTCGCCCTGGGCTTCCTGCTGGCAGGCTTCTCGCTGCCGGTGATGAGCCTGGGCGGCATCCTCTCCGGCCTGCTGGTGGCGACCCTGGCGGGCAGCGTGTCGCAGATGACCGGCCATCGGGAGGACTCGGCCATGGCCAGCTTCTTCCTGATCTCGCTGGCCGCCGGGGTGATGCTGGTCTCCCTGGGGGGCAGCAGCGTCGACCTCACCCATGTGCTGTTCGGCTCCATCCTGGCCGTCAATACCCAGGCCCTGGTGCTGATCACCGCCATCAGCAGCGTCATCGTGCTGACCATGGCCTGGCTGTTCCGCGCCCTGGTGGTGGAGTGCCTGGACCCGCTGTTCCTGCGCGGCCAGGGCATGCGCAGCGGCCTGGTGCACGGCGTCTTCCTGGGCCTGCTGGTGCTCAACCTGACCGCCGGCTTCCAGACCCTGGGCACCCTGATGGCGGTGGGCCTGATGATGCTGCCGGCCACCACGGCGCGCTTCTGGAGCAAGCGCCTGGAAGGGCTGATCGGCGTCGCCGTGGTCTGGGCCATGCTGGCCAGCAGCGGCGGCCTGCTGCTGTCGTACCACCTGAGCATCCCCTCGGGCCCGGCGATTATCCTGCTGGCCGGCAGCGGCTATGTGCTCTCCGCCCTGCTGGGCCGCCACCATAGCCTGCTGGCCAGGTACCGGCGGCAGGCCACCCCCCTGGAAACCGGCGAGGCCGCCTAGGCCTCGCCACCCTACCTTCGATTCGAGGAAGCTAGATATGCGCAAGCCCCTTGCCCTTGGAATGCTGCTGGGTGCCGCCGGCACCCTGGCCGCCGCGCCCCTCTACGCCGACGAGCGCCTCGCGGTGGTGGCCAGTTTCAGCATCCTGGCCGACATGGTGGAGAACGTCGGCGGCGAGCACGTTCAGGTGCATGCCCTGGTGGGCCAGGACAGCGATGCCCATGTCTACTCCCCCAGCCCCCGGGATGCCCGCGCCATCGCCGATGCCGACCTGGTGGTCTTCAACGGCCTGCGCTTCGAGGGCTGGATGGAGCGGCTGATCGACTCCAGCGACTATGCCGGCGCCCTGGTCACCACCACCGAGGGCATCGAGCGGCTCGGCTACCAGGGTCACGATGACCATGGGCATAACGATCACGACGATCACGGCCACGACGACCATGACGATCATGGGCATGACGGCCACGATGATCATGGTCACGACGACCATAATGATCACGGATCCGATGACCATGGCCCCGATGACCATGGGCAAGACGACCATGAGGGCCATGCCCATGGCGATGATGATCCCCATGCCTGGCAGGATCTGGCCAGGGCCAGGGTCTATGTGGGCAATATCCTCGATGGCCTGGTCGAGGCCGACCCGACCAACGAGTCGGCCTACCGTGCCAATGCCGAGCGCTATATCAACGAGATCGAGGCCACCGACGCCGAGATCCGCGAGCTGCTGGGCGAGATTCCCGCCTCCACCAGCATCATCACCGGCCACGATTCCTTCGGCTACTTCGCCAGCGCCTATGGGCTGCGCTTCCTGTCGCCGGTGGGCCTCTCCACCGAGGCCGAGCCCTCCGCCGCCGATATGGCCCAGTTGATCGACGTGATCCGCGAACAGGACGTACGCGCCCTGTTTCACGAGAACATGACCAGTCCGGCGGTGATCAACCAACTGGCCGAGGAGACCGGCCTGCCCATCGCCGGCACCCTCTATGCTGATGCCCTGGCCGCCGAGGGCGAGGCCAACACCTACCTGGGCATGATGCGCCATAACGCCCAGGTGCTGCATGCGGCCCTGGCCGAGCCGGGGCATGACGACCACGACGACCACGACGACCACGACGACCACGACGACCACGACGACCACGACGACCACGACGACCACGACGACCACGACGACCACGACGACCACGACGACCACGACGACCACGACGAGGATCATGGCCATAGCCACTGATCGACGACGAGTTTGGCTGGATTGGGCGCTGCTTCGGCAGCGCCTTTTTTATGGTTCATCGCAGATTAGCGTGAAGCCACGACATAGCTGATCTCCGGCTTGCTACTGTGGGAGTCCGGATTCCGGCGGTCCGACGCATCGGCGATTGGGCGACGCAGTCGCCCCTGGTGATAACCCGGATCGCCCTTCGGGCGAATCGCGCGGAACCGGGACGCCGGACCGCCGAGCTCCCACAGAAACCATGGTGGCGGCTTGCAGGCAACATAGAATCTCCCACAGTGGTACTCACGCCAAAGTGCGATGAGCCTTTTTTATTCTCGGTCGGGTCGCCGGCCAGGCCCCGCAACGCGGTGCCATACTGAGTAAACCCCTCAACCGCATGCGCAGGTGCCATGACATCCATGGGCTGGCAGTTCCGGCTGGGAGCGATCCTTCTGATCGTCGCGACCCTGGCGGGGATCTGGTGGCTGCTCGATGGCATGGGGATGCCGACCAGCCTCTCGCCCCGGGCCATCGCCGAGTGGCTCAACGGCCAGGGAATGGAGGGACCGCTGCTGCTGGTGCTGCTGATGATCCTGGCGGTCGTCGTCGGCCCCATTCCCACCCTGCCCATCAGCGCCGCCGCCGGCCTCGCCTTCGGCGTGGGGTCCGGGGTCATGCTCTCGATCACCGGGGCGACCCTGGGCGCCCTGATCGCCTTCTTCCTGGCCCGGCTGATCGGCCGCGAGGCCCTGCGCTCTCGCCTGCCCGACAACCCTCTCTTTGGCTCTCGGGGCTCACAACGCCTGCTGTTCTGCACCGTGCTGATCACCCGGCTGGTGCCGATCTTCTCCTTCGCCCTGATCAGCTATGCCGCCGGCCTGACCGCCATCAGCGCCTGGCGCTTCGCCCTCGCCTCGCTGATCGGCATGTTGCCGATGACGGTGGTCTTCACCAACCTCGGCCACTCCTTCGAGCTGCATCCCTGGCTAAGCACCACCCTGGGTGGCGCCATTCTTCTCGTCATGGCCCTGCTGCCGGGCTATCTGAAGTACCGCCCCCACTCGCGCCTGGCCAGGTGGCTGCACCTGGATTCCCGCGACTGATGCCCTCTCGGCCGAGTCGGAGTATTCCCCGAGCCAATTACCTCCCAAGAGGAAACAGTAAGATTACGTAATTGGTGATTATCAACCGATAAAAACACAATAGACTGCAGGCATTCCCTGACAACTTCCAAGAGGAAACCGCCATGCAAGCCTATGCCACTACCCTGTTGCGTCTCTCCCTCGGCGTCATGACCCTGGCCCACGGGCTGCTGAAGATCTTCGTCTTCACCATTCCCGGCACCGTGGCCTTCTTCGACTCCCTGGGGCTGCCGGCCATCTTCGCCTACCTGACCATCCTCGCCGAGGTGGGTGGCGGCCTGGCCCTGATCCTGGGCATCTACACCCGCTGGGTGAGCCTGGCCCTGGTGCCGTTGCTGATCGGCGCCACCGTGCCCCACCTGGCCAACGGCTGGCTGTTCTCCAATCCGGGTGGCGGCTGGGAGTTCCCGCTGTTCTGGACCCTGGCCCTGCTGGTGCAGGCCGGCCTCGGCGGCGGCAAGGCGGTGCTCCACCCGCGCTTCGCCTAAGCCAAGCATCGGCACAAGCCACCAGCACAACGGCGCCGCCCCCAGGGGCGGCGCCGTTGTTTCCGTCACTCGGCTGGGCCGGCCTCAGGCACCCAGCCTGGCCAGGCGGGCCGCCTCCACCACCTCGATCCAGTAGCCGTCCACGTCCTTGACGAAGACCACGTCCTTCATCTTGCCCTGGTCGGAGCGCTTGACGAACTCCACGCCGTTGGCGTCGAACCAGGCCTCGGCGGCGTCCAGGTCCGGTACCGAGAAGCAGATATGCCCGAAGCCCTGGGGCTCGGTGTTGCCGTTGTGGTAGGCGAAGTCGTCCTGGTCCTCGGTGCCCCAGTTATGGGTCAGCTCCAGCAGGCCCTTCTGACCGAAGGTCCAGACGGTGCGCTCGCCGGCTTCCTCCGGCACCCGCTCGCCCTCCTCGAGACGCGCCAGGAAGTAGAGGGAGAACTGCAGCTCCTCGAAATCGAGGCGGCGCAGGACCCGCATGCCGAAGACCCGGGAGTAGAAGGCCAGGGCCTTTTCCGGGTCCTTGACGCGGAGCATGGTGTGATTGAGCCGGAAGCCGTCGCTCTCCGGGGTCGGCGCCTGGACGCCGGGATGCTGCTCGCCGCTGAAGCTCATGGGAGGTTCCCTCGATGGTTTAATTGGCGGATTCTAAAACAGATGCGTTTGGCTAGACTGGATTTCAACCCCGCCACGGAAGGAATGGCCATGCCCCTCGCCCTGCCCCGCGCCTTCACCCTGGTCACCCTGCTGCTGGGCCTGGCCCTGCTGAGTGGCTGCGCCGGCCGCGACCTGGCCCTGCGTGACGCCTCCCCCGAGCTCTCCCTGGAGCGGGCGCTGATCCTCTCCAGTGCCCGCCAGGCCCTGGGCACGCCCTACCGCTTCGGCGGCAATACGCCCCGGGGACTGGACTGCTCCGGCCTGGTGGAGCTCAGCTACCGCGCCGCCGGCATCCCGGTGCCGCGCACCGCCGACGACCAGTACCGCCAGTTGCCCTCGGTCCGCGAGGCACGCCCCGGCGACCTGCTGTTCTTCGGCGACCGGCGCAAGGCGACCCATGTGGGCATCTATATGGGTAACGGCCAGATGATCCATGCCCCGGGCCGCGGCCGCGCGGTCACCCAGGTGCCGCTGGAGATCGCCTACTGGCAGGAGCGCTTCCTGGGCGCCGCCGGCCCGGCGCCCTGAGGCGCCGTTAAGGCTACCATAAGCCAGAATGCCGACAGTGCAGGCAGATCCTCAGCCAGGAGCGCCTGCATGTTGCCTTTCACCTATCTGCGCCGACACAGCGCCCTGCGCCGTCTGGGCCAACGCCTCGAGCGAGGCACCAAGGCGTGGCTCTATCGAGCATTGACGCCCCATGCCCGAGGCCACCGTACCGCTTCTCCGGCGGCCCTGGACGGCGTACGCCGCGTTCTCCTGGTCCGTCCCAACTTCCGGATCGGCAATGCGGTGATTGGCGCCCGGCTGATTCAGGCCCTGGCCGAGGGGCGACCCGACATGGAGATCGACTACCTGGGGACGGATACCACTCACGCCCTCTTCGCCGGCATGCCGCTGTCGAATTATCACGCCTTGAGCCGCGGCATGCTGGTGCGTCCCTGGCGCCTGCTGACCCTGGTGAGCCGCTTGCGGCGGCGCCGCTATGACCTGGCCATCCAGGTCGGCGAGGGCTCCCTGACCGGCTGGGCCTTCACGCGACTGTGCCGGGCGCACCGTACCCTGGGCCAGCGCGGCCGGCTGGAGGCGAGTTATGACTGGGTCGGCCAGACATCGCCGCGACATGCCCACGAACAGGCCAGCACCCTGGCCGGCGACTTGGGCCTGCCCTGCCCTTCCCGTCCCTGGCTGGTGGTGACGATGGCGGAGCGCGCCGCCGTGGCCGGCCGTTGGCACGCCCTGTCGGAGGCGACTGCGCCCCTCGGTATCTTCGTCGGCGGCCACCTCGACAAGCGCCTGCCGCTGGCCTTCTGGCAGGCGCTGATGGAGGAGCTCGAGCGCCGTCGGCGGCCCTACCTGGTGCTGCTGGGGCCGGAGGAGGCGGCGCTGCGTGCGCCCCTGGAGCGGGCCTGTAGCGATACCGGTCACGTCTTGCCCCAACTGCCGCTGCGCGACTTCCTCGCCGTCCTGGCCAACCTGGGTGGTTTGATCACGCCGGATACCGGGCCCATGCATCTGGCTGCCGCCCTCGAGGTCCCCGTGATAGCGCTGCTCCGGGTCGAGAAATCACGCCACTTTGCCCCCCGGGGAGCCGCGGATCTGATACTTTTTCAGCCAACCCCCCGGCCATGTCGCCGAGTGCGCCTGCGCCTTCCCGACCCCGCCCCGGACGCTTGTGGCATCCTGTCCAGGCGAGTCTCGGACACCCTCGGCCGGCGCGCAGGCGCCTGCGCCCCCGACAGGAGGTAATCATCGCCACCATGCGTATTCTGCTGGTTGAGGATGACCCCAGCCTAGCCTCGGGCATCAGCCTGGCCCTCAAGCCGGAGCACTACACCGTCGATCACCTGGCCGACGGGGCCCAGGCATTAAGTGCCCTGCAGGGCGACGAACCCTTCGCCGCGGTAATCCTCGACCTGGGGCTGCCGGGGCTGGACGGCATGCAGGTGCTGGAAGCCATCCGCCGGCGCGGTAATCCGCTCCCGGTGCTGGTACTCACCGCCCGGGACGCCGTCGACGACCGTATCGCCGGCCTCGACGCCGGCGCCGACGACTACCTGATCAAGCCCTTCGAGGTGGCCGAGCTCAAGGCGCGCCTACGGGCCCTGCTGCGGCGCAGCCAGGGCCAGGCCAGCCCGGTCCTGGAGTGTCGTGGCATCCGCCTCGACCCCGCCACCCTCGGCGTCAGCCGGCATGGCGAGGCGGTCAATCTGTCGCGCCGGGAATTCGCCCTGCTACAGGAACTCATGGGGCATCCCGGGCGGGTCTTCACCCGCGATACCCTGACCCGGCGAGTCTACGGCTGGGAGGAGGACGTGGAGAGCAACGCCATCGAGGTGCATGTCCATCACCTGCGCCGCAAGCTGTTCCCCGAGCTGATCCGCACGGTACGCGGCATCGGCTACGTGATGGATCCGGCGCCCCTGGACGGCGATTCATGAGCTCGATTCGCCGCCGTACCCTGGGCCTGGTGCTGCTGGTCTTCGGCGTCAGCATGCTGATCATCGGCCTGGTCAGCTACCGCTATGCCGCCCACGAGATCGAGGAGCTCTATGATGCCAACCTGGCCCAGAACGCCCGCCTGCTGGAGGGGCTGATCCAGGCACCGCTACCCCCCGACCAGCGGGCCGCCCTGCTGGCCAGCCTGGAAGACGCCCTGCTGCGCGCCGAGCAGTCGGACAAGCGCCTGGCCGGGCATCGTTACGAGAGCAAGCTGGCCTTCCAGCTGTGGGAGGCGGAGCGGCTGGTACTGCGCTCCGCCAGCGCGCCCTCGGCGCCCCTCACCACGGGGCCGCCGGGGTACACCACCGACCGGGTGGCGGGCCACGAGTGGCGCGTCTATGTGCTGGACATGGCCGAGTCGTCGCGGCGCGTGATGGTGGCAGAGCGCAGCGATGTGCGCGGCGAGCTGATCCGCGCCGTGGCGCTGCGCACCCTGCTCCCGGACCTGATCGGCCTGCCACTGCTGATGCTGTTGCTGTGGTGGGCCACCGGCCAGGGGTTGCGCCCCCTGTCGCGCCTGGCCGCAGCGATCCGCCGCCGCGACCCGCACAACCTGCAGCCGCTGACCCTGCACCCGCTGCCCCGGGAGCTGGCGACTATCGTCGGCGCGCTGAACCGGCTGCTGGAGCGCCTGCGCAACCTGCGGGTGCGCGAGAAGCGCTTTATCGCCGACGCCGCCCACGAGCTGCGCACGCCCCTGGCGGTGCTCGACCTGCATGCCCAGAATGCTCTCGCCGCCGAGGACCCTGGGGATCGCCGCGAGGCGCTGGAGGAACTGCGTGCCGGCGTTGCCCGCACGACCCGCCTGGTCTCTCAGTTGCTGACCCTGGCCCGCCTGGATCCGGATGAGGCCACCCCCGTGCGACCTCCCCAGGACCTGCTGCTCGAGTTGCGCGAGGCGCTGGCCGAGCTCGCGCCGCTGGCCACCGAGCGCGATCAGGCGCTGGATCTGCACGCCGACGAGGCCGCCGATTGGCGACTGCCGACCGAGCCCGGCACCCTCGGTACCCTGGTGCAGAACCTGGTCGGCAACGCCCTGCGCCATTCGCCGCCGAGCGGCCTCGTCACGGTAAGCCTGATCGACGAGCCCGAGCGGTTGATCCTGCGCGTGGATGACCAGGGTCCCGGCATCCCCGCCGAGGAGCGCGAGCGGGTCCTCAAGCGCTTCCATCGCGCTGGCCCAGGGGCCGGCTCCGGTCTGGGGCTTTCCATCGCCGAACGCCTGCTCGCCCGCCATGGCGGCACCCTCAATCTGGACGAGGCGCCTGGCGGCGGCCTACGGGCCACCGCCACCCTACCGCGGAACACCTGAGCGATTCCCTCATGAGGACATGCAGCGCATAAGCCTTCGTTAAGACGGGCCGTTCAGCATGGCGTCGTTGCCCTCTGGACAAGACGCTGACATGACCGACCTGCCACCCTGGGTGGGGCTACCCCGCACCTTTATGCTAACTCATCCGTCTCATCGTCTGAGACGATGGGCCCTGGCGTGGGGCGAATTCCTCGTGCTGATACTAGTGATAGACCGGCTGGGGCTGGACTTTCGAGTCGCCTCCCCCCTGTACCGGTGGCAGCGTTATAGATGGGCTCCGCAGGACCATCTCCTGCTCCGCTGGCCCCTGATGATCTACTGGATGATCAGCACCGTGCCGGCAAGCCGGCTGCTGACGCTCCGGCCACACGCCCTCTCGATGAAACCGACCTGTGCTAGCGAGCACGCCGCCAATGGCTAATATCCCCCCTCGCGTCACGACAGTCGTCACCGGTTCCGCGGGCCGCTGCCGGCCTTATCGCCCCAGGCGCTCGCCCTGCTAACCTGCCTGGCCTTCACGCTCTTCTACAACCGACGTTTCTGGTCGGCAATCGTAGAGGCCAAGCCGCCAGCCGGCCCGGCCGACTGGGGACAACTAATCGGTTACGGCGTGATCATGACCGGACTGCACCTGGTGGCCCTCCTACCGCTGGTCAACCGCGCCACCGTCAAGCCGCTGCTGACAGTGCTGGTGCTGGTCGCCGCCTCGGTCAGCTACTTCACCAGCCACTACGGCACCTACTTCGATACCCATATGATCGATAATGTGCTGCAGACGGACTCTCGGGAGGCGAGCGAGCTACTCACGCCAGGCTTCGCGCTCTATCTGCTGCTATTCGCGCTGCTGCCCCTGACTCTGCTGTGGCGCTGGCCGCTGCGCCAGTGCGGCTGGCAGCGCAGCCTCGGTGCGGGTGCGCTATGGTGGCTGAGCAGCGTGACCGTGCTCGCCGGTGTATTACTGTTCTCGTTCCAGGGCCTTTCCGCGCTGATGCGCAACCACCATGGGCCATGCTCTACCGACCATGGCGAATCGCTGGGAGAGAACGGCCTCTACCTCCACGTCCTGCTCTATGCCATCGCCCCGCAGGAGCAGACCCGCGTGCCCATGGTGTGGTGGACATCGGACCACTTCGCCCGGAGCATAGGGCTGAATGAGACCTGCCTTGCCACCCAACGCGACAACGCCCTGAGCCACGACAACCTATTCCATTCGCTGCTGGGGCTGCTCGGCGTGGAGAGCAGAATCCGAGAGGACACCCTGGACCTCTCGGCAGGCTGCCGCGCCTCGAGGTCACCAACTCGCGGGCAGGGCCCACGGCAGTAACGATTCGGCCAAGGACCTCAAAGGTCGTGCCCCGTCACCACCCGGTAGATGTCGGCGAAGCTACGCGCCATCGGCACTCCCGTATTCCTCTTCGTGGTCTGCCCGACCGCCCGTCGAATATCGGCCGCCGACACCAGGCCACGTATCCGCAGGCGCCCCTGCTCGTCGTGCTCGGTCACCAACAGGTGCTGGTCCGTCATCGATTCCAGTGACGCCAGCAGATCCCCGATGGTCAGCGAGGCGAGCTGCTCCAGCGACATGGCTGCTAGCTTGTGCCAGGGGGTCATGATCATCCCCACGGTCACCTCATCGCGCGGCAGGCCATGCTGCTGCATGGCGAGAGTAATGCGCCGGCCGCCAATGACTTCCAGCGACGACAGCACGCCGATGCAACGCTGCTGCTCATCGGTGACCAGTAGCAGACGAGTCCCGCCGTGACGCATCATCAGATACGCCTCGTCGACCCCCATATCCGCCTGGATGGTGCGCGGACTCAGCCGTGAGAAGTCCGTGAGTACCTCAAGGGCGGAACTCGAGGTACTCAAGTGTGGACGGGGCGGCATAACCAGCAGCGGGGCTGTTTCGAGCGGTCTCAGCAGATCGTGGGGAAAGAGTGGCTGATTCATAGGGCTTGCTCCTCGACTGGGCTCGCGTAGGTGTCATGGAACACCTCCTGCCACCAAGGTTTCAGAGCTTTCTTAAGGCGTGCTTAAGAGGCAGCACTGCTTTTCCCGGTCACACCTCTCCGTGTTCGACGAATCATCAGGACAATGAGTGCTTCAGAGCCCTATTCCTGCTCCTGGCAGGCAATTCTCCAGGCTGTTAAGCGCTTTTTAAGAGAACTCCGCTAGCGTTGCGCCGAATACCTTTGATCCGGGATGAGGAGACACCGCTATGAGCATCACCACGATCGATCACTCCGACTTGCTCGATGCCCCCCTCGGCGCTGGGGCCACGGTGCTAATCGCCGCCGGGGTGACACTGCTGGCGATCGCCGCGCTGAGCACTGGTCAGGAACCCATCGAGCTGCCCCTCGGGCTAGCAACCCTGGGCACTATGGTAGTTGCCCTCCTGCAGCCTGGCCGCTGGCAGACGGAGGAGGGCAGGGAAGCCATCAACAGCCTGGTGATGGCCAGCCTGATCACCCTGGCAGGCTTTCACTTGCTGGCCTGAGCGAGGCGAGGCCCCGCGTCAGGAGCTCGGCCGGCGCTTGAGGCTGGTGCGACGCTCGTGGAAGGCGATCGCCAGGCCGCTGCCGATGATCAGCGCCGAGCCGGCGAAGACCCAGGCGTCCGGCACCTCGGCCCACAGCCACCAGCCCAGCAGTACCGCCCAGAGCATGCCGGTGTAGTCGAAGGGCGCCGCCAGGGCCGCCGGGGCATGGCGGAAGGCCAGGGTGATGCAGGCCATGGCGCCGATGCCGAAGATGCCGGCGCCGAGAAAGCCCAGCCAGTGCAGCGGCGCCGGCACCTGCCAGACCCAGGGCAGCAGGATGCCGGTGACTCCCAGGGGCACCAGGGTCACGTAGAAGACCATGGCCCAGAGGTACTCGCGCACCCCGTAGCGGCGGGCGGTGATCATCAGCAGCGCATAGAAGAGTGCCGCGCCCACCACCACCAGGGCGCCGGGCTGGAAGCCGGCGCCGCCGGGACGCACCACCACCAGCACCCCGAGAAAGCCCACCAGGGCCGCCGCCAGCGGCAGGCGCCCCACCTTCTCGCCCAGCAGGGGCACCGAGAGCAGGGTCACGAACAACGGCGCGGCGAAGGCGATGGCGGTGGTCTCGGCCAGGGGCAGCAGGGTCAGGCCGAAGACGAAGCAGAGCATGGTGCCGGTGGCGAAGAGGCCACGCACCAGGTGCACCCCGGGGCGCCGGGTACTCAGCTTGCGCAACCCGCCGTAGAAGTGGGCGATCAGGGCGATCAGCGGCAGCGACACCAGGGTGCGGAAGAAGATGATCTGCACCGGCGAGTGCACTTCCCCCAGCCACTTGGCGATGGCGTCCCCCACCGATAGACAGAAGACCCCGGCACACATCCACAGGATGCCCTTCAAGGACGGTGACATCGCCGCTTCTCCTTCCTTAGGAAGCTGTCGGACTTAACGCTGATCTACTGCGCATCCCGGGCTTTCGGCCAACTTCATTCGATCCATTTCGTTAAATAGCTCGCTATTCGCCTCAATCGATCGAACAACTTGACTCGAAATCCGTGATTCTCGTCACGATCGGTCAAACCCGACAGCCTCCTGGTTGTTGAATAATTAACACACCGACTCTAACCGACTCTCGCCCGCGGGGCGATGCCCAGGATGGCATCGGCCTCCCTCCGGGCTTGCCAGCCCCCATAGATGAAATGTTATATAGTTACTTTTCCTTCCGAGAGACGAGGTCCTTATGCCCCTGCCGGCCACCGCTCCCATCGCCTCGCCGCCCCAGGCCGCCTTCGGCGATACCATCGAGATCCTGCCGAAGATCTTCCACGACGACACCAACCTGGCGGTGATGCGCCGCCAACTGGATGCCGACCTGGCGGCCAGCGTGGCGGCCCAGCTGGCGGTCGACCGCCGCCTGGACTGGCGCTGGCGGGGCGGCGTCGGCGAGGCCCTGGCCGAGGACCTGCTCAATCACCTGCCGCGGCCGAGTCAGGCAAAGCCCCTGGTGGAGGACATCACCCTGATCTGCGAGGCCATGGCTTATCTCTTCGATACCCAGACCATCGGCGTGCGCCTGCAGCGCCTGGAGGGCGCCATGTGCCCGCGCTTCCATGTGGATAACCTGGCGGTGCGTTTGGTGAGCACCTATGCGGGCGCCGGCAGCGAATGGCTGCCGGAGCCGGCGGTCGAGCGGGCCGGCCTGGGCGCCCCTCGCCCCGGCAAGCCCGATCCCTTGCGCGATGCCCAGTCGATTCGCCGCCTGGGCTGCGGCGATATCGCCCTGCTCAAGGGCGAAGGGTGGGTCGGCAACGAGGGACGTGGCCTGGTGCATCGCAGCCCCCAGCCGGCCCCGGGCGAGCCGCGGCTGCTGTTGGCCCTGGATCCTGGATAATCGGCTATACAAGGGCTTTACAAAACATATATCGATGATCACGAATGCCCTGATCAGGGACGCAAGGGCGTAAGAGTATGGCTAGACAGGCGGGGGCGATCTTCTACCCTTATTGTACAAGCCCGACGTTTTCCCACGAGGTAGCAGATGAGTACCATCGATTTGACCGACTGCCGCAAGCTGACCTACAAGCAGCTGGGTCAGGCCCTGCACCAGGGCTTCTCGCCGATCGTCGAGGTGGAATCCCTGGATGGTATCTACACGGTGCACTTCCACCATGCTCACGGTGTCGCCGACCTGGTGGACGACCGCGGCAAGGTGCGCACCTTTATGGGTACCGGCGAGATTCGCGACCTGCTCGGCGACCTGGGCCTGACCCATGGGGTGCTGACCTGCGCCGACCAGTGCGGTGACGAGATGATCGGGGTGCCGGGCAAGCCCATTACCCCGGACGAGATGCTCACCTACGGTACCCGTATCGCCTTCCGTTAGGTTTTTTCAACGTCTCGACGAACGGCGCCCGCCGATCCGGCCGGATCGGCGGGCGCCGTTCGTCTGCGCGATACCTTAGGGGTTGGCGGTCACCACCACGCACTCCAGGCCGCGCTGCTGGAGGCGCTGGCAGGCGTTATAGGCCTGATCCTGCTCGAAATCCACCAGGCGGGCGCGGAACACGGTGCGCTCCTGGGTGGCCAGCTCGGTCACCGCCACCGGCGCGGGCTGAGCCAGGTAATCGGCGGCGCGGGTCGCCAGCTGCCGGGCCTGGTCGCGATCCTGGAAGGCCCCCACCTGTACCGCCCAGTCTCCCCCATTGCTGCGGGTCGCCACCGGCCGCGTCAGCGGGGCCGCCTCGACCTCCCGTTGCATCAGCTCGAGAATCGGATCCCGGGGGGTCAGGCTGCCCTCGGCCAGGCCGCTATCCGCGGCATAGGTCGGCGAAGCCGGCGCAAAGGCCGCCACCAGCCGCTCGGTGGCCTCGGCCCGCGCGATATCGGTCGCCGCGGTATCGATCGCCGGCTCGCCGTCCACGGCACTGGCCAGCATCGTGCCAGGGGGCGTCCCGGGACGACGCGGCGCGAGGTCGGCGGACACCGACGCCAGCAGCGGCGGCACATTGGCGGAGACATCGGTGGAGGCGACCCAGTCACGCCCCGCGCGTAACGCCAGGCGCTGGAAGCCGTTATCCAGCAGGGTGGTCATATGGGCGTCCCGGGAGTGGGCGGTGAAGCCGCCCATCACCACCGCCAGCAGGCGCCGATCGCCACGCCGCGCCGAGGTGGCCACATTGAAGCCGGAGGCGCGAATAAAGCCGGTCTTGAGGCCATCGGCACCGTCGTAGTTGGAGAGCAGGCGATTGTGGCCGTTGTGCTGGTTGCCGCGGTAGCTGAAGCGGGTGCGGCCGAAGTTGTCATAGTAGTGGGGAAAGTCCGCCATCAAGTGCACCGCCAGGTTGGCCATGTCCCGGGCGGTGGTGACCTGAAGGTCGTCGGGCAACCCCGAGGCGTTGCGGAAGCGGGTATCCAGCATCCCCAGCTCCCGGGCCTTGTCGGTCATCATCCGGGCGAAGGCCGCCTCGCTGCCCCCCAGGGCCTCGGCCACCACCACCGCCACGTCATTGGCGGAGCGGATGATCAGCGCCGGGATGGCGTCGCGCACGCGGATGCTGTCGCCGGCCTGGAGCCATAGCTTGGAGGCGGGCATGGCCGCCGCCTGGCGGGAGACCGGCAACGGCTGGTCGAGGCTGAGGCGTCCCTCGTCCAGGGCCTCGAACAGCAGGTAGAGGGTCATCATCTTGGTCAACGAGGCCGGGTAACGCTGGGCCTCGGCATTGGCGGCGTGCAGCACTTCGCCGCTGGTGGCATCCACCACGATGGCGGCATAGCGCGGATTGGCCTGGGCCGGCGCCGTGGCCAGGGTCAGGGCGACCAACACCATCAGCGGTGCCAGCCAACGCCCCAGGGCGCCCTTATGAGTGGGCATCATCGTTCGGTTCCCCCGCATGAAACTGCCTTGTTGGAACGCCGGCGGCCCCCGCTGTCTCATGCGGCCGGGGGCACGACCCGTTCCTTGCGAATCTTTTCTCCTTACTTGGAAGTATGCCGACGAAAACGCCGCTGTCCACCGTCAGGCGTGGAATCCGTTTACACCATTGAATCACCATGCCGGGGCCCGACAGATCCTGACTATCACCGGGATTGGGGGATTTAACTCAACAAATAAGAATCATTCTCTTATTATGAGTCTCAACCGCATCGAGGAGGACCATCATGTCCCAGGCCAAGATCAAGACCCTGACGTTCGCCGTCGTGCATTTCAGCGTGGCCTTCGCCGTCACCTTCCTGCTCACCGGCAGTTGGGTGCTGGGCGGCCTGATCGCCATGATCGAGCCGGCGGTCAACACCCTGGCCTACTTCTTCCACGAGAAGGCCTGGGAGGCCTTTCACAGGCGCCACCCCAAGGCACCACTGTCGCCCTGATCCCGCTCTCCAAACGCCCCCTCGGCATGGTCGCCCAGCACGCGATTGGGTAGGCTAACGACCTTCTCTTCCCGGCGGAGCGTCTCCATGCCCACCCTGCCCCGTTCCTTGCTGCTGACCGGCGCCCTGCTGCTGGCCACCCCGGCGGCGGCCACCATGTTCAATGCCGACCGCGTCGAGCCCAGCGGTCACTGGCACTCGCTGCGCCTGAGCCTGGGCGAGGCGCGCCTCTTCCGCGCCACCAATACCCTGGATCAGCCCGGCACCGCCTTCTCGGTGGACTTCGCCCCGCCCCATTGCCAACCCCGGGCGGAGCTGCGGGTGGAGATGCACGAGTTCGTGGCCACGCCCGAGACCCGCCAGGGCTCGGCCAGCCTGCGCATCGACGACCTCCCCCCCTTCGCCGCCCCGACCGACCTTCGGCGGGATCCCGGCGACAGCGGCGCCTACGCCCTCTTTACCCTCGACGAGCCCTATCGCCTGCTCCACGAGCTGCGCAGCGGCGAGGTACTGCAGCTGCGCCTCGGCGATGACGACGAGCCCTGGGAGCTGGACTTCGCCCTGGACGGCGCCGGCCCCGCCCTGGATCGCGCCGCCCGCCTGTGCCGGCGAGCCGGCGACGCGGACGCCTAAGCAACGATGCCGAGCCGCCCCAGTCCCAGCCAGATCAGGCGCAGCGCCAGCAGGGTCAGCACCCACTTGAAGAGGGTGTCGAAGCGCCGATCGGAGAGGTGACGCAGCAGGCGCAGGCCCAGCCAGGTGCCCGCCAGGCCGGCGACGATCATCGCCACCATCAACGCCAGCCAGTCGCGGAACACGAAGCCGGCGACCCCGAAGACGAAGGCCTTGGTGAGGTGCTGGAAGCTCATGCAGGCGGCGAAGGTGGCCACCCGCGGCAGGCGCTCGCTGAAGTGCTGCTTGATCACCGCCCCTACCAGGGGGCCGGACGCCCCCACCAGGCTGGAGAGGAAGGTGGTCAGGGCCCCGGCCAGCAGGGTCCCAGCGTGCCCCAGCCAGCCCCTGGGCCAGCCCGGCCCCCAGCAGGAGTAGAGCACGAAGGCGGCGATGCACAGTTCCAGCACCCCCGGCGACAGGCGCACCATCAGCCAGGCGGCCACCAGGGCCCCCAGCACCACCCCGGGCAGGAAGGCGACCAGCAGGCCGCGATCGATATGCCGCCAGGTCATCACCGCCCGGCCGCCGTTGGAGCCCAACTGCACCATGCCGTGGACCGGAATCAGCGCCGTGGCCGGCATCACCTGGGCCATCACCATGATCAGCAGGGTGCCGCCGCCGATGCCCACCGCCGCCGAGACCCCCGAGGTCAGCGCCGCCAGCAGCACCAGGCCCAGGTTGATCGCCGCCGATAGCGGCGACAACAGCTCCAGCATCCCTTCCATGACCCTCTCCTCGATGGTCTCGGGCGATCTTGCCCGATGATTCGCGTCCTATTCATCCCTCTCCGGCGACTCGGGTCAACTTCCCGGCGCAAGTTGCCAAACGGCCGGGGCCGTGGCGGACGACACTGAACGCGAATTCCACCACCCCGAGGGAGCGACCATGAATCGCAACGTCATCCTTACCTGCGCCATCACCGGCGCCGGCGACACCACCGCCAAGAGCCCCCATGTGCCGGTGACGCCCAAGCAGATCGCCGACAGCTGCATCGAGGCCGCCCGGGCCGGCGCCAGCGTGGCGCATATCCATGTGCGCGACCCGCAGACCGGCGGCATCAGCCACTCCGTGGAGCACTTCCGCGAGGTGATGGAGCGGGTCCGCGAGGCGGACACGGATATCGTCATGAACATCACCGCCGGCGGCGGTGGCGACTGGATCCCCGACGCCGAGGACCCCACCCGCGGCGGCCCGGGCACCGATATCCAGACCCCGAGCGAGCGCCACGCGCCGGTGGCCGAGCTCTTGCCGGAGCTCTGCACCCTGGACTGCGGCAGCCTCAACTTCGGCGACATGGTCTACGTGAACACCGCCGACTGGCTGCGCGAGCACGCCCGCCTGGTGCAGGCCGCCGGGGTCAAGCCGGAGCTCGAGTGCTTCGACCTGGGCCATGTGTGGTTCGCCCGCCAGCTGCAGCAGGAGGGCCTGCTCGACGGCGACCCCCTCTATCAGCTCTGCCTGGGCATCCCCTGGGGCGCCGAGGCCGACACCGAGACCATGCTGGCCATGCGCAACAAGCTGCCGGAGACCGCCAACTGGGCCGCCTTCGGCATCGGTCGCCAGCAGATGCCCATGGTCGCCCAGGCGGTGCTGCTGGGCGGTCATGCCCGGGTCGGCCTGGAGGACAACCTCTACCTGGAGAAGGGCATCCTGGCCACCAACGGCCAACTGGTAGAGAAGGCCGCCACCCTGATCGACAACCTCGGCGCCCGGGTCATGACCCCCGCCGAGACCCGCGCCCACCTCAAGCTGCGTGACCCGCGCACCGGCCAGATCGTGGAGAAAGTCGTCGGAGGTGACGCATGAGCCGCCAACTGAGCGTGATCGGCACCGGCGTCATCGGCAACGGCTGGATCGCCCGGGCCCTGGCCCGGGGCTGGGACGTGGTGGCCTTCGACCCGGCCCCGGAGGCACCGGAACGCACCCGCGCCTTCGTCGACAACGCCTGGCCGTCCCTCGAGCGCCTGGGCCTGACCGAGGGCGCCAGTCCCGCGCGGCTCACCTTCGTCGATAGCCTCGAGGCCGCCGTGGCCGGCGCCGACCTGATCCAGGAGAACGTCCCGGAGCGCCTGGAACTCAAGCGCGAGATCCTCGCCGCCCTGGACGCCGCCGCCGAGGCGGAGGTGATCATCGGCTCGTCCACTTCCGGCTTTAAGCCCAGCGACCTGCAGCAAGACTGTGCCAAGGCGCCGGGGCGGGTGATCGTCGCCCACCCCTTCAACCCGGTCTACCTGCTGCCGTTGGTCGAGCTGGTGGGAGGCGAGGCCACCGCCGCCGAGCAGACCGCACGGGCCCAGGTCCTGTACCGGGAACTGGCCATGCGTCCGCTGGTGGTCCGCCGCGAGATCGAGGGACATATCGCCGACCGCCTGATGGAGGCGCTATGGCGCGAGGCCCTGCACCTGGTCAACGACGGCGTGGCCACCACCGAGGAGGTGGACGCCGCGGTGGTCTACGGCTGCGGCCTGCGCTGGTCGCTGATGGGCACCTTCCTGACCTTCCACCTGGCCGGCGGCGAGCCGGGCATGCGTCATATGCTGGAGCAGTTCGGCCCGGCGCTGAAGCTGCCCTGGACCAGGCTCGAGGCCCCCGAGCTCACCGAGGAGCTGATCGACAAGGTGGTCGAAGGCTGCGAGTACCAGGCCGCCGGCCGTCCGGTCAGCGAACTCGACCGTCGCCGCGACGACTTCCTGGTTGAACTGCTCGACCTGGTGCAGAAATACTGGCCGGAAGCGGAAGGCCTGGAGGGGCGCATCTGATGGTGATCCTGGAGACCCGGGTGGCCCCGGAGTGGGTCGACTACAACGGCCATATGAACGACGCCGAGTACGCCAGGGTCTTCTCCCTGGCGGTGGAGGCGCTGATGGACCGCATCGGCCTGGATGCCGAGGGGCGTCGCCGTCACGGCTACACCATCTATACCCTGGAGACCCACCTCTGCTACCGCCGCGAGGCCCACCAGGACCAGCCGCTGGCGGTCACGGTGAGCCTGCTGGATCGCGACGCCAAGCGGCTACACGCCTTCTTCGAGCTGTTCGACGAGGAGTGCAACCTGCTGGCCACCAGCGAGCAGATGCTGATGGGCATGAACCGGCAGAGCGGCCGCCCCGATGCCTTCCCGGCGCCGGTCGCCGAGGCGCTGGCCGACCTGCCCCACGCCGACGCCGGCGCCTGGCCGGAACTCGCCGGGCGCACCATCGGCATCCGGCGCTGACGGGATGGAGATCGCGGCCTTTATCCGCTGCTTCGCCGACGGCCTGAGCGATCTGGAGGGCGTGCCACCGGCGGTGGCACGCCCTCGCTATGAGGCCCTCTGCGCCGGCTTCGCCCCCGCCGATCCGCCGGGCCTGCGGGTGATGGACGAACGCCTGGCCGGCGTGGCGATCCGCCGCTTCACGCCGCGACGCTGCCTGCCCGGGTCGGTGCTTTTCGTGCACGGCGGCGGCTGGAGCCTGGGCTCGGTGACGAGCCACCACGGGGTGGCGGCGAGCCTCGCCGCGCAGCTGGACCGCGAGGTTATCAGCGTCGACTATCGCCTGGCCCCGGAGGCGGACTATGCCACCATGCTCGCCGACTGCCGAACGGTGGCCGAGGCCATCGCCCCGCAGGCCCTGGTGGGCGACAGCGCCGGGGGACGGCTGGTACTCGACCTGGCCTGGGAGCCGACGAGCCCAGCATGGCCCCTGGGGCTGATCTATCCCCCGGTGGGCAGCCCCGACACGGTCGCGCTGGGCCCGGATGCGCCATTGCTCTCCCGGGACGAGATCCTCACCCTGTGGCGAGCGATCGCCCCCGCCCTGCCCCCCGTCCCCGAGACGCCCCCCTCCCAACGGATCGAAGTGCTGGCGGTGGAACACGATCCCCTTACCCGCCCCCTGGAAGCCGCCGTGGCCGAGTGGCGACGCCGAGGGGCTCGAGTCGGCTATCGCCGCGCCCCGGGGATGGTCCATGGCGCCCTCCACGCCCAGGCTCACCTGGCCCCCATGGGCGAGGCCTGGCGCGACTTCTGCCGGGCCCTGGCCGGGCGTCTGGCAGCCCCGCGCCCCTAGCTTGGCGATGCCAGGAGGCTGTCGGGCTTGACCGATTGTGACGAGAGTCACGGATTTCGAGTCAAATTGTTCGATCGATTGAGGCGAATAGCGCGCTATTTAACGAAATGGATCGAATGACGTTGGCCGAAAGCCCGGGATTCGCAGTAAATCAGCGTTAAGTTCGGCAGCCTCCTAACCGTACCCACCGCGGCGAGACGCCGAACTGGCCGCGAAAGGCCCGGGAGAAGCTGGAGCTGGAGGTGAAGCCGCAGGCCAGGCCCACCGAGAGGATATCCAGCTGGGTATCCTCGAGGAGCTGGCGGGCCCGGGTCAGCCGCAGCCTGAGGTACCAGTGGCGCGGCGAGCTGTTGAGTTCCTGCTCGAAGAGGCGCTGCAGCTGGCGCGGCGAGACGCCGCTGCGGTGGGCGATCTCCGCCAGTGACAGCGGCTCCTCCAGGTGGCGTTCCATCAGCGCCACCGCCTCGATCAGGCGGCGTTTATGGGTGCCCAGCCGCCGCGCCAGGGACATGCGCTGCTGATCGCCACGACTGCGGATGCGGTCATGGATCAACTGCTCCGAGACCGCCACCGCCAGGGCGCTACCGTGACGATGACCGATTGCCGCCAGGGCCATGTCCATGGCGGCGGCCCCGCCGGCACAGGAGAAGCGCCGCGGCCCCAGTTCGAAGAGTTCGTCGGAGGTGGCAATAGTGGGAAAGCGTTCGCGGAAGGCGGGCAGGCTCTCCCAGTGCAGGGTGACCCGCGCCCCCTCCAGGAGCCCCGCCGCCGCCAGCAGGAAACCACCGGTATCCAGCCCTCCCAACACGCAACCGCCACGGTCGAGGCGGTGCAGCCAGCGAATCAGCGAGCGGCTCAACTGGGCCTCCGGTGAGAAGCCACTGCATACCGCCAGGCAGGGCAGCGACGCCACTTCATCGATGGCGTGATCCACCATCAGGGTCATGCCGTTGGAGGCGGAGACCGGCTGGCCATCGGCGCTGATCAGACACCAGGCATAGAGGGCCCGGTCGGCGACACGGTTGGCGATGCGCAGCGGCTCCACCGCGGCGAAGAAGGCCATCATCGAGAAGCCGGGCACCAGCAAAAAGCCGATGCGCTCCGGGGTCGTACCATCATGCTCGAGTCGCATGGCTGCCGCCTCCCGCGCCGATTCAGGACACCATGCCGGCAGTCTCGCTCGGCCCCGTCTGCGGCCCTTGCCGCAATGCGACGCCAGACAGACGCCTTCGGCCCTGCGGATGGCGTCGATTTCCCTTCGCCTGGCGCCAAGTCCATCGACGCCCCCCGGCCTAGGCTGGCATGACCTACCACCTCAATAACAACAGTGGAATCGACCCGCCATGAAACAGGACTATCTGACCAGCGTCGCCTCGGTGCTGACGGTGGGCGCCCTGATCGGCGCCATCGTGCTCTTCCCGGGGCAGTTCGAACAGGCCCTGACCCTGGCCAAGACCCAGGTGATCGGCAACTTCGGCTTCCTCTTCACCTACCCCGCCTTCGCCGCCTCGCTGTTCTTCCTGGTGGCCGCCGTCACCCCCCTGGGCCGGCTGCGCTTCGGCGAGGGGCCGCCGGAGTTCTCCACCCCCAGCTGGCTGGGCATGCTGTTCTCCACCGGCATGGGCATCGCCCTGCTGACCTGGGGCGTCAGCGAGCCCCGCTACCATGTGGAGGCGGGAATGAGCTCCCATGAGGCGCTGCTAACCGCCCTCAACCACTGGGGCCTGCTGGCCTGGGTGGGCTACCTGGGGGTGGGGGTGATGTTCGCCCACGCCCTCTACAACCTGCGCATCGCCAAGCCCGCCGAGCAGCTGCTGGGCAACGGCTTCCTCAGCCGCCTCAACCTGGTCAGCCTGGTGGTGGCCACGGTGATCGGCCTGGCGCTGACCTTCGCCTACGCCAGCACGCCGCTGCGCCAGGCGCTGGCCGACGGCCTCGGCCTGGAGGTGAGCAACGCGGCGATGATCCTGACCCTGGCCGGTTTCGCCATCCTCTCCTCCGCCTCGGGGCTCAAGCGCGGCATCAAGTGGCTGAGCAACTACAACAGCGTCTTCGCCCTGGGGCTGATGCTGGCGGTCTTCCTGCTCACCCAGCCCGGGGAGATCCTCGCCCAGTTCGCCCGCCTGCTGCCGGAGTACCTGCTGCGCTACCCGGCCATGGCCACCGATATCGGCCTCGGCGACCCGGAGCGCAAGGCCTGGCTGGCCGACTGGCTCTATGCCTTCGAGGCCTCCTGGTACGGCTGGTTTATCTTCACCGGGGTCTTTATCGCGCGCATCTCCAAGGGCCGCAGCCTGCGCGAGCTGGTACTGGGCATCCTGGTCGTACCCAGCCTGCTCACCGGCTTCTGGTTCGTCACCTTCGGCCTGGCCGGCCTCGAGGCCGGCGCCGAGGACGTCTTCCAACTGGTGCGCGATATCGACACCAGCGGGCTGCTGTCGCTGGTGCTGCTGCTCAATATCCTGCTGTTCTTCGTCACCAGCGCCGATTCGGCGGGCCTGGTCTGCGAGATGCTGACCGCCCGGCGCACGCGGATCTTCTGGATCCTGGCCATGGCCGGCCTGGCCATCGTGATCGGCGGGCTGGGCGGCGACGTCTACCGGGTGATCCTGACCCTGATCTCGGTCTCGGCGATTCCCGTGGCACTCGGCATCTTCGCCCTGACCGGCGCCTTCCTGCTGCGTCTCAAGCGAGACCGGGCCGCCATGCCCGAGACACGCGGCGGTGGCTCGGAGCCGGCGTAGCCCAGGGTTTGCAGACAGCGCCGGGGCTCCCATAATGGGGGCCCCGAACCGACGCCCGCCCCCTGATGCGACTCCACTATGCCGGCCCCGAGCCGGAACCCATCGGTATCCTGCTGCTGCCGCGCTTCGCCATGGTGGCGCTCTTCTCCGCCATCGAGCCGCTGCGGATCGCCAATCGCATGGCGGGCCGCGAGCTGTTCCGCTGGCGGCTGATCGGCCTGGACGGTGCCCCGGTGATGGCCAGCAACGGCATGTCCCTGGAGGTCGAGCTGGCCCTGGAGCAGGCCCCGGACTTTCCCAGCCTGGCGGTCTGCGCCAGCTTCGCCCCCGAGGCGGCCCTGACCCCGGCCCTGCTGGGCTGGCTGCGCGAGCGGGCGGCCCGAGGCGGCGTGCTGGGCGGCATGGACACCGGCTGCGTGGCGCTGGCCGCGGCGGGACTGCTCGACGACCAGACCGTGACCCTGCACTGGGAGAGCCTGCCCGACTTCCGCCGCCGCTTCCCGCGGGTCGACGCCGTGGAGTCCCTCTACGAAGTGGACGCCCGGGGCTTCTCCTGCGCCGGCGGCAGCGCCGCCATCGACATGGCCCTGGACCTGGTGCGACGCCGCCACGGCGAGGCCCTGGCGGCCCGGGTCAATGCCCAGCTGGTGCATGCCCGGGGGCGCCTGCCCGCCAGCCGCCAGCGCCCCGCGGTACCGCCCCATCTGCCCCTGGAGCTGCGCCGCGCCATCGGCCTGATGGAGGCCAACCTGGAGTCGCCCCTGGCCATCGCCGACCTCGCCCGGCGCCTGGCACTCTCCTGGCGCGGCCTGGAGCGGCTCTTCCTGCGCTACCTGGAGCGCTCCCCCCGGGATCACTACCTGGGACTGCGCCTGGATCACGCCCATGGCCTGCTGCTGGAGACCTCCCACCGGGTGCTGGAGATCGCCCAGGCCTGTGGCTTCGCCTCCGCCTCCAGCTTTACCCGCGCCTTTCGCCAGCGCCACGGCCTCACCCCGAGCCAGCTGCGGCGCCAACAGGATCGGGCCTGGCTATCGAATGGCGCTTAAGCCGGGCTGTCGAGTGGTGCTCAGGCGAAGCTGTGGAATGGTGCTCGGTGGGCTGTCGAGTGGTGCTCGGACCAAACTGTCGAATGGTGCTTAAGCCGGGCTGTCGAGTGGTGCTCAGGCGAAGCTGTCGAATGGTGCATAGTCGGCGTCGAATGGCGCCGCTTCCGCCGGCGCCGCCACGGGCAAGCTAGGCCTCTCGACCCAACGCTCGCCCTATCCCAGGAGAGGCCATTATGAATTCGCTGTCGTCCCCGACGCTGCCGCTTACCCCGGACTACGACGCCTGGCCCATCGAGGCCGAGATCCGCTCCGTCGCCCACGACGCCCGGGTGGTCACCCTGGGCTGGAGCGACGGTCGCACCAGCCGCTATCACGGCATCTGGCTGCGCGAGAACGCCGCCGACGAGAGCACCGTCAATCCCGCCACCCGGGAGCGCATCCTCGACCTCTCCACCCTGCCCGCCTGGCCGGAGATCGCCGCCGCCGAGGTGGACGCCGCCGGCGCCCTCTGCGTCACCTTCGCCCCCGAGGCGCGCGGACTGCGCTTCCATCCCGGCTGGCTGCGCGCCCATGACTACGACAACGGCGCCACCCAGGAGGGCCCCTTGGTGCCGGTAACGACCTGGCTGGGCGGCCCCGAGGCCATCCCCGACAGCCTCGACGCCAGCGGCCTGCTCGACGCCGAGCCGGCCAGCGAGGCCGAGGAGGCGATCCTCGCCCCGGCCCTGGAGAGCGTGCTCGGCAAGGGGCTGGTGCGCCTGCGCGGCCTGCCCACCGCGCCGGGCTCCCTGGCCGAGATCGCCGCGCGCATCGGCCCGCTGCGGGCCACCAACTTCGGCACCCTCTTCGACGTGCGCGCCAAGCCCGACCCGGACTCCAACGCCTATACCTCCATCGCCCTGCCGCCCCATGTGGACCTGCCCACCCGGGAGTACCAGCCGGGGCTGCAGCTGCTGCACTGCCTGGAGAACGACGTGGCGGGGGGCCAGGCGGTGATGCTCGACGGCTTCGCCGTGGCCGAGGCGCTACGCGACCGCCATCCCGAGGCCTTCGCCACCCTGACCCGCCAGCGCTGGTGCTTCGCCAATACCGCCCGCACCACCGATCATGTCTGGCATGCCCCCATGATCGGCCTGGACGAGCGCGGCGAGTTGCAGGAAGTACGTATCGCCGACTTCCTGCGTGGCCCGCTGCAGGCGCCCTTCGCGGCGGTGGAGCCCGCCTATGCGGCGCTGATGGCGCTGCAGGCCCTGCTCCATGAGCCGCAGTTCGCCCTGCGCTTCGACTATGCCCCGGGGGACCTGGTGATCTTCGACAACCGCCGGCTGCTGCACGCCCGGGACGCCTTCGCCGGGGGCGGCGGCCAGCGCTGGCTGCAGGGCTGCTACCTGGAACGGGACGAAGTGCGCTCCCGCTACCGGATGATCCAGCGCGCCCGGCGCCGGCAACGGACCGGCAAGGTCGGGTGATCTAGAGGGAGCCCCGCTCGGCGGTGGTACTCGGGGCCTCGTCCGAGAATCGCGCGCCCCGGCGCCGGCCAGGGCTCGGCAAGGTCGGAGATCTAGAGGGAGCCGCGCTCGGCGGTGGTACTCGGGGCCTCGTCCGAGAATCGCGCGCCCCGGCGCCGGCCAGGGCTCGGCAAGGTCGGTGATCTAGAGGGAGCCGCGCTCGGTGGTGGTACTCGGGGCCTCGTCCGAGAATCGCGCGCCCCGGCGCCGGCCAGGGCTCGGCAAGGTCGGAGATCTAGAGGGAGCCGCGCTCGGCGGTGGTACTCGGGGCCTCGTCCGAGAATCGCGCGCCCCGGCGCCGGCCAGGGCTCGGCAAGGTCGGAGATCTAGAGGGAGCCGCGCTCGGCGGTGGTACTCGGGGCCTCGTCCGAGAATCGCGCGCCCCGGCGCCGGCCAGGGCTCGGCAAGGTCGGAGATCTAGAGGGAGCCGCGCTCGGCGGTGGTACTCGGGGCCTCGTTGAAGCGGCGCCGATAGGCCCGCGAGAAGTGCGCCGGCTGGGTAAAGCCGGCGGCCAGAGCCGCCTCGGTGACCCGGCAGCGGCTATCGGCGAGGATGCGCCGCGCCTGGTCGAGGCGCAGGCCCAGGTAGCACTGCTTGGGGCTCTCGCCGAAATGGGCCATGAACAGCCGCGTCAGCTGGCGCTGGGACTGGCCCACCAGGCGACACACCTCGGGAATTGGCAGCGCCTGGGCCAGGTTGGCCTCCATCACCGCCAGGGCCCGCACCACGCTGCGCGGCAGCTCTTCGTAGAGATGGCGCTGCGCCAGGGAGGCCTCGCCCCGGGCCCGCTGGTGGACCAGTTGGCGCCCCACCGCATTGGCCAGGGCCGGCCCATAGGCCCGCTCGATCCAGTCCAGCATCATGTCGATGCTGGCCGAGCCCCCGGAGCCGGTCAGGCGCTCGCTACCGAACTCGTAGCGGGCCTGGCTGATGGCCAGGTGGGGAAACTCCTGGCGAAAGGCCGGCACGCTCTCCCAGTGCAAGGCCACCCGATGCCCCTCCAGCACCCCCGCCCGGGCGAGGATAAAGGGTGCCGTATCCAGCCCCCCCAGCCAGCCGCCATGGGCGGCGATGCGCCTCAGCACGGCCCGCTCCGCCGCCCCCACCGTCAGCTCCGCTTCATAGGAGGAGACCACGATCAGGCCGGCATCGTCGGCCAGGGTCTCGAGCGGGCCATCCACGTCGATACGCACCCCGTTGCTGGCCACCACCGCCTGGCCGGTGGCGGAGCGCAACCGCCAGGCGAAGAGGTTGCGCCCGAAGCGATTGGCCACCCGCAGCGGCTCCAGCAGGCAGAACAGGGTCAGCATCGAGAACTTGGGCACCAGCCAGACATCCAGGGTGTGCTCGGCCTCCTCGGGGGTAAGCAGAGGCGGCGAGTCGGGACGCGGATAGGGCCATTCGTCGGGATAGGGTTCCATCATGGCCAATAAGTTCAAGGATATGGCCAATTTAATCAAGTCCAGGGGCGAAACCACGGATAAGGTAGTAAGCACTCACGCCAATGCCAGTGACCGAATCTTGTGGAGACGCCGTCATGACCCACGTCAGGCTCCGGGCCCAGGGCCAACGCCTGGTACTCGACCATCGGGACCAATCGCGGGAGTTCACCGCCCTGTGGCTGCGCGAACGCAGCCCCGATCCCCAGACCCGGGACCCACGCACCGGCCAGCGCCTGATCGAGGCCGCCGAGCTGCCCCTGGACCTGCGCCTCGAGGCCGCCGACGTCAGCGGGGCCGCCCTGGCGCTGCGCTTTGCCGATGGTCACCGCTGCGAGGTGCCGCTGGAGGAGCTGCTCGAGGTGCCCATCGATCCGCCCCGGCGGCTCTGGGACGCCGCCGGCGCCCCTACCCCCCAGGCCGACTTCGCCGCCGCCCTGCAGGACGACGGCGCCCTGCTGGCGCTGCTGGAGGCGCTGCACCGTGACGGCTTCGTGCTGGTCTCCGGGGTCCCCGCCAAGGAGGACGGCATGCGCCCGCTGATCGACCGCATCGGCCCGCTGCGGCGCACCAACTGGGGCGGCATCGCCGACGTCAAGTCGGTGGCCGATGCCTACGACCTGACCATGACCCAGCGCGGCCTGGAGCCGCACACCGACAACCCCTACCGGGATCCCATCCCCGGCTATATCTGGCTGCACTGCCTGACCAATGCCGCCGAGGGCGGCGACAACACCCTGGTGGACGGCTATATGGCGGCGCGCCGGCTGCGCGAGCGCGACCCCGTGGCCTTCGACTGCCTGACCCGGGTGCGCCCGGGCTTCCGCTACCGGGACGACACCACCCACCTGGAGAGCGAGGGGCCGCTGATCGAGCTGGATAGCCAGGGCGAGCCGGTGCGGGTGCGCTACTCCAACCGCACCGAGCGGGTGCCGGCCCTGGCCCCCGAAACGCTGGACACCTACTACGCCGCCCGCCGCGCCTTCTATGAGCTGATCACCGGCGACGAGCTGACCCTGCACCTCAAGCTGGCGCCGGGGCAGATGCTGATCATGGACAACTACCGGCTGTTCCATGGCCGGCGCGCCTATCAGCTGGCCGGCGGCGTGCGCCACCTGCGCCAGGGCTATGTGGATCGCGACAGCACCGCCAGCCGCCGCCGGGTATTGCGCCGCCAGGCCGAGCCCCATGCCCAAGGAGAGCCCGCATGACCCAGGCCCATTTCCGCCACTTCGGCGAGGCCCAGCGCGACGACTGGGCGCTGATCGACGCCCGCTTCCGCGACTATGTGGCCGATGCGCCGCGGCGGGTGCTGGCCCACCTGCACAACCTGGCCGGGGACACCCACGGCTACCCGGTGGACCGCTACGAGCACTGCCTGCAGACCGCCACCCGAGCGCTGCGCGACGGCGCCGATGAGGAGATGGTGGTCTGCGCCCTGCTCCACGATATCGGCGATGACCTGGCCCCGGCCAACCACGCCGAGATCGCCGCGGCCATCCTCGAGCCCTTTATCGACCCCCTCAATGCCTGGATGATTCGTCACCACGAACTCTTCCAGGGCTACCACTATCGCCACTACTTCGGCCTCGATCGCCACGCCCGGGAAGCGTACCGGGATCACCCCGCCTATGCGCGCACCGTGCGCTTCTGCGACGACTGGGACCAGACCAGCTTCGATCCCGACTACGACACCCTGCCGCTGAGTCACTTCCTGCCCATGGTGGAGCGGGTCCTGGGGCGCCCGCCCTTCGGTGGCCTGCCCGACCCGGTATCCCCGGCCGACGAGGAGACCTCGCGATGAACCAGACCTGTGCCAGCTATTTATTGCGGCTCCTAGAGGCTTACGGAATCGATACCGCCTTCGGGATTCCCGGGGTGCATACCATCGAGCTCTACCGTAGCCTGGGCGACAGCGCCATCCGCCACATCACCCCGCGCCACGAGCAGGGCGCCGGCTTCATGGCCGACGGCTATGCCCGGGCCAGCGGCAAGCCCGCCGCCTGCTTTATCATTACCGGCCCCGGCATGACCAATATCGCCACCGCCATGGGGCAGGCCCTGGCCGACTCCATCCCCATGCTGGTGATCTCCAGCGTCAACCGTCGCGATACCCTGGGTCGCGGGCAGGGCCGGCTCCACGAGCTGCCCGGCCAGCGCGAGACCCTGGCCGGGGTCAGCGTCTTCAGCCACACCCTGCTCGACCCGGCGGCGCTGCCGGAGGTGCTGGGGCGGGCCTTCGCGATCTTCCAGGGCGCCCGCCCGGGGCCGGTGCATATCGAGATCCCCCTGGACCTGCTGGCCGCGCCCCTGGAGGCCCCGGCGCCGCGCCCGCTGCGGGTCTACCCGCCGGCGGCCCCGGCGGCGGCCATCGCCCAGGCCGCCGACTGGCTGGCCGGCGCCGAGCGCCCCCTGCTGCTGCTGGGCGGCGGCTGTGCCGATGCCCCCCAGGCGTCCCGCGCCCTGGTGGAGCGCCTCCAGGCACCGGTGCTGACCACCATCAACGCCAAGGGGGTGCTGGGTCAGGATCACCCCCTGGACCTGGGCGCCACCGCCAGCCTGCCCGCCGCGCGCCGCCTGGCCGCCGAGGCGGATGTGGTGCTGGCGCTGGGTACCGAGCTGGGCGAGACCGACTATGACCTGGTGTTCGACGATGGTTTTCGCCTCGACGGGCGGCTGATCCGGGTGGATATCGACCCCCAACAGCTGGCCCGCAACCAGGCCGCCGACCTGGCCCTGCTGGCCGACGTGGGCCAGGTGATGCACGACCTGGCCGAGGCCCTGCCGGCGCGCGCCGAGGATGGCCGCGCCGCGGCGGTGCGCGATGCCCTGGCCCTCGAGGCGGACCCGGAGCTCGCCCCCTATGTGCCCCTCTATGCCACCCTGCGGGCGGCGCTGCCCGAGGCGATCCTGGTGGGCGACTCCACCGGGCCGGTCTATGCCGGCAACTTCCTCGCCTCGCTGCCGGCACCGCGGCGCTGGTTCAATGCCGCCACCGGCTACGGCACCCTGGGCTACGGCCTGCCGGCGGCCCTGGGCGCCGCCCTGGCCTGCCCGGAGCGGCCGGTGGTCGCCCTGGTGGGCGACGGCGGCCTGCAGTTCGTGCTCGGCGAGCTGGCCACCGCCCGCGACCTGGGCCAGGCGGTGGCGGTGGTGATCTGGAACAACCAAGGCTACGACGAGATTCGCCGCTATATGGCCATGCACGAGGTGCCTCGGCTCGGCGTCGACCTGGCGCCGCCGGACTTCGCCGGCCTGGCCGCGGCCTACGCCTGTCGCTACCGGGCGGTGGGTGATCCGGCCGCCCTGGGCGAGGCCCTGGGCCGGCTCGACGAGGCGGCCTCGCCGCTGCTGATCGAGGTCGATGCCGCGGCCTGGATGGCCACTACTCACTGAGCGAGGACGATCCGATATGCGCTACTCCCAACTGACCGACCGCATCGCCGGCGAAGGGGCCGCGGCCTGGGATATCCACTACCGCGCCCTGGCCCGCCAGGCCGCCGGCGAGGAGATCACCGTGCTCTCGGTGGGCGATCCCGACTTCGCCACCCCGGCGCCCATCGTCGAGAGCGCCGTGGCCAGCCTGCGCGGCGGCGCCACCCACTACTCGGACGTCCAGGGCAAGCTGGCGCTGCGCCAGGCCATCGCCGACGACTACCGGCACCGGGGCATCGCCGCGGGCCCCGACAACGTCATCGTCATGGCCGGCGCCCAGTGCGGCCTCTACGCCGCCGCCCAGTGCCTGCTCGATCCCGGCGACGAGGTGCTGGTGCCCGAGCCCAGCTATGTCACCTACGAGGCGGTGCTGCGCGCCACCGGCGCCGAGCTGGTGCAGGTGCCCCTCGACGGCGAGGCGGCGTTCCGCCTCGACCCGGCGGCCCTGGAGGCGGCCATCACCCCGCGCACCCGGGCCATCCTGCTCAACAGCCCCCATAACCCCACCGGCCAGCTGATCGACGCCGAGACCTGGGCGGCGATCGCCGCCCTGTGCCAGCGTCACGACCTCTGGCTGATCTCCGACGAGGTCTATGCCGAGCTGATCTTCGAGGGCGAGCATCTCTGCCCCGCCGGCCTGCCGGAGATGGCCGAGCGCTGCGTGGTGATCAGCAGCCTCTCCAAGTCCCACGCCATGACCGGCTGGCGCCTGGGCTGGGTGCTGGGTCCCGAGGCGCTGATCGGGCACCTGACCCACCTGGCGCTGTGCATGCTCTACGGCTGCCCCGACTTTATCCAGGACGCCGCCTGCGACGCCCTGACCGCGCCGCCCGTCGAGCTGCAGGCGATGCGCGAGGCCTATCGGGGGCGCCGCGACGCCGCCTGCGCGGCCCTGGCCGAGAGCCCGGCGGTGACGGCGATCCGCCCCCCGGCGGGAATGTTCCTGATGGTGGATATCCGCGCCACCGGCCTCTCTTCCCAGGCCTTCGCCGACCGCCTGCTCGACGAGGAGGGCATCTCGGTGCTCTCCGGCGAGGCCTTCGGCCCCTCGGCAGCGGGCTTCGTGCGCCTCAGCCTGACCGTGGAGGCCGAGCGACTCGCCGCCGCCTGCCGCCGCCTGGCGGCCTGCGCGGAGCGCGCCCGCGATGCCGGCGCCCCGCATCCCCTGTCACCCACCGCGGCCCCGGAGGCCGATTGCCTATGACATCATCACTCGAGCTTCCCCTCCGTCCCCGGGCCACCACCGCCGATGCGGTGGTGGCCGACCACCTGATCAAGCGCTATGGCGATCTGGAGGTGCTCAAGGGCGTCTCCCTGAGCGTCCCCGAAGGCACCGTCACCTCGATCATCGGCGCCAGCGGCTCCGGCAAGAGCACCCTGCTGCGCTGCATGAACCTGCTGGAACGCCCCGACCGCGGCGAACTGGCGATTGCGGATGAGGCGATTCGCTTCGCCCGCAATCCCCAGGGCGACATCACCGGCCTGGATCGGCGCCAGCTGCAGCGGCTGCGCGCCAAGGTGACCATGGTCTTCCAGCAGTTCAATCTCTGGCCCCACCTCAGCGTGCTGGGCAACGTCATCGAGGCCCCCATGCGGGTCAAGGGGCTCTCCCGCAGGCGCGCCACCGCCCTCGGCGAGAACTACCTGGAGCGGGTCGGCATGGCCGACAAGCGCGACGCCTACCCCGCCTTCCTCTCCGGCGGCCAGCAGCAGCGGGTGGCCATCGCCCGTGCCCTGGCCATGGAGCCGCGCCTGCTGCTCTTCGACGAGCCCACCTCGGCGCTCGACCCGGAGCGGGTCAACGAGGTGCTGGGGGTGATCCGCGGCCTGGCCGACGAGGGCCGCACCATGCTGCTGGTCACCCACGAGATGCACTTCGCCCGCGAGGTCTCCGACCAGCTGGTCTACCTCGACCAGGGGCGCATCGCCGTCTCCGGGTGCCCGCAAGACGTCTTCGAGGATCCCCGCTGCCGCCACTTCGTGGCGCCCGCGGCCTGAACGCTCCGCTAACCATAACGACAGGAGAAGACCATGAAATTCCCCCTGATGATCGCCACCGCCGCCGCCACCCTGAGCCTGGGTATCACCGCCCAGGCCGACGCTCCCCTCAAGGTGGGCATCTCCGGCGAGCCCTACCCGCCCTTCACCTACCGCGCCGCCAGCGGCGACTGGACCGGCTTCGAGGTGGAGTTGGCCCACCGCCTCTGTGAGGCCATGGGTCGCGACTGCGAGGTCGCCCCCACCGGCTGGAGCGGCATCATTCCCTCCCTCAATGCCGGGCGCATCGACATGATCATGAACTCCATGTCGATCACCGAGCAGCGCCAGCGGGTCATCGACTTCACCCGCCCCTACTACTTCACCCCCGGCGCCTATGTGGCCGCCGAGGAGCGGGAACTCGCCATCCCCGGCGGCCTGGACGGCCTGATCATGGGGGTGCAGAGCGCCACCACCAACGCCACCTATGCGCGTCGCGAGCTGCGCGACAGCGGCGTGGATATCCGCCTCTATGATCAGGCGGAGCAGGTCAACAACGACCTGCTGGCCGGGCGCCTGGACCTGGTCCTCGCCGACGAGATCGCCATGCTGCAGTTCCTCGAGCGGGACGAGGCGGCGAACTTCGAGATCAAGGCCACCGCGCCCCGCCACGAGGCCTATGGCGAGGGCATCGGCATCGGCCTGCGCCAGGACGACGATGACCTGCGCGAGGCCCTGAACGCGGCCATCGCCGCGGTCATCGAGGACGGCACCTGCGGCGAACTCTCCGAGCAGTTCCTGGGCACCGACGTCTGCGTCTACGACTGAGCCCCAAGCCAGTCGTCTCCCCCGGCGCCAGCCGCGCCGGGGCGCTTCGTTACGTGACCTAGAGAAGGTTCCATCATGACTTCGATGACACCGGAGGGACTCGGCGACTGGGCCGGCCCCATCCTGGCCGGGGCCCTAACCACGGTGCAGATCGCCGTGCTGGCCTACGCCATCGGCCTGCTACTGGGGTTGCTGGGGGCCGGCGCCCGACTCAGCCCCTGGGCGCCCCTGCGCGGCCTGGCCACCGCCTACTCCACCCTGATCCGCGCGGTCCCCGAGCTGCTGCTGATCATCCTGCTCTACTATGCCGGCGCCCAGGCCCTGGACGCCCTGCTGGCCCGGCTCGGCATGGCCGGCGCCGTGCAGATCACCGGCTTCTCCACCGCCGTGGGCGTACTGGCCTTCGTCCAGGGTGCCTATATGACCGAGGTGTTCCGCGCCGCCATCCTGGCCATTCCCCGGGGCCAGCTGGAGGCCGCCGACGCCTACGGCTTCTCGCGCTGGACGCGCTTCCACCGCATCGTGCTGCCGGGGATGCTGCCCAATGCCCTGCCGGGCATGTCCAATCTCTGGCTGATCCTGATCAAGGACACCGCCCTGATCAGCGTGATCGGCTTCAACGAGCTGTTCTTCACCATCCAGCAGGCCGCCGCCAGCAGCCGCGCCTATTTCCTCTTCTATGCCGCCGCCGGCGTCATCTACCTACTGATGACCCTGACCTCCACGGCGCTCTTCGCCCGCCTCGAGCGCCACGTGCGCCGCGGCCAACCCACGGAGGCCTGAGATGGACTTTTCCTGGCTGAGCGACCCCTTCTACCAGGCCTACCTGTGGGAGGGCTTCGTCAATACCCTGTGGCTGCTGCTGGTCTCGGCGCTGGGCGGCCTGATCCTCGCCGTGGCGGTGGCCCTGGCCCGGCTGCGTGGCCCGCGCCCCCTGGCCTGGCTGGCCTGGGCCTTTACCACCGTGATTCGCGGCACCCCGCTGCTGGTGCAGCTGTTTTTCTTCTACTACGGGGTGGGCCGGCTGCTGGAGGGGGTCCCGGGCATCCGCGACAGCCTCTTCTGGCCGCTGCTGCGCGACCCCTTCTTCTTCGGCGCCCTGACCTTCATCCTCAGCGTCGGCGCCTACTCCGGCGAGGTGATCCGCGGCGCCATGCAGAGCGTGCCCCGGGGCGAGCTGGAGGCCGGCCGCGCCTTCGGCCTCTCCGGCTTCCAGGTGCTCTATCGGCTCTGGCTGCCCCGGGCCATCCAGCTCTGCCTGCCGACCCTGACCGGCGAGATGATCCTGCTGCTCAAATCGGTACCGCTGGTCTCCACCATCGCCCTGATGGACCTGCTGCAGGCGGCCAATATCATTCGCGACGAGACCTTCCTGGTCTACGAGCCGCTGCTGCTGATCGCCGGCATCTACCTGGCCACCACCATCGTGCTGACCCTGGTGCTGCGCCTGGTGGAGCTGAATTTTCCCGGCATGCGCCCGACCCGGCGCCGCTGGCTACCCATTCGCTGAGCGAGGAGAGGCCGATGCACGCCCTGACCGAGCAATTCATCGATAATGCCTGGGTGGCCAGCCACGCCGAAGCGCGCCATCCCCTCATCGATCCCTATCGCGGCACGCCGATCGGCGAGGTGACCGCGGGGGATCCCGCCGACGTAGAGGCGGCGGTGGCCGCCGCCCGCCGGGCCCTGCCCGGCTGGCGGGCTACCCCCGAGGCCCGCCGCGGCGACCACCTGGAAGCCATCGCCGCGGGGCTCGAGACGCGCCGCGAGGCGCTGGCCGCGCTGTCGAGCCGCAACAACGGCAAGCCGCTCGCCGAGGCGCACCAGGACCTGGATGACGCCATCGCCTGCTACCGCTACTACGCCGCCCGGGCCCGCGTCCTGGGCGAGCGCCAGGGGCAGCGCGACGACGGCGGTATCGACGGCCTGACGGCGCGGCGCTACTGGGAGCCCATCGGCGTGGTGGGGCTGATCACCCCCTGGAACTTCCCCCTGGTCAGCAGCGCCTGGAAACTGGCCCCGGCGCTGGCCGCCGGCTGCACGGTGGTGTTCAAGCCCTCCGAGGTCACCCCGCTGCCGGAGCGGGCCCTGGCGGAGATCGTCCTGGAAGCGGGCCTGCCCCCGGGGGTGGTCAACCTGCTGCATGGCGACGGCCCGGGCATCGGCGCGCCGCTGAGCCGCCACCCGGGCGTCGACAAGCTCTCCTTCACCGGCAGCAACCCGGTGGGCGAGACGGTGATGCGGGCCGCCGCCCGCGGGGTGCGGCCGGTCTCCCTGGAGCTGGGTGGCAAGTCGCCGATCCTGGTCACCGAGGACGCCGACCTGGCCCAGGCCCGGGACCTGGTGATGGCCGGCATCTGCTACAACGCCGGCCAGATGTGCTCGGCCACCAGCCGGCTGCTGGTCCACGAGCGCCTGGCGGATGCCCTCTATGCGGCCATCGACGCGGCCATGGGCACCCTGCGCCTGGGCGACCCCCTGGCCACGGAGACCGATATGGGCCCCCTGGTCAACGCCGCCCAGCGCGACCGGGTGCGGGGCTATCTGGCCCTGGCCGAGGGGCTGCATAGCGAGACCCCGGCGCTCGCTCTGCCCGAGCAGGGCTGCTTCGTGGCTCCGCGCCTCTATCGCGAGGTGCCGACCACCAGCCGGCTATGGCGGGAAGAGATCTTCGGGCCGCTGCTCTGTGCCCGGCGGGTGGCCAGCGACGAGGAAGCCATCGCACTGGCCAACGACAGCGACTACGGCCTGGCCGCCAGCGTGGTCACCGGCGACCCGACCCGGGCCGAGGCCATCGCCCGGCGCCTGGAGGCGGGTAACGTCTGGATCAACTGCGACCAGGTGGCGCCGCCCCACGCCAGTTGGGGCGGCATGAAGGGCAGCGGCATCGGCCGCGAGCTCGGCGAGGCGGGGCTCGCGGCCTATCTGGAACCCAAGCGGGTGACCCTGCCCCGGCGCTAGTCAGCGGCCAGGGTCTGCCACAGGAAGGTAAAGGCCAGGGCCTGCATCCGCGCCCGCTGGGGGTTGTCGGCGGCGCCGCCATGGCCGCCTTCGAGGTTCTCGTAATAGAGCGCCGGCTGGCCCAGCTCGCGCAGCCGCGCCAGCATCTTGCGGGCATGGCCCGGGTGGACCCGGTCGTCCCGGGTGCTGGTCATCAGCAGCGTCGGCGGGTAGGCCGCCGCCGGGTCCAGGTTGTGGTAGGGGGAGAGGTCGCGCAGGAAGGCGTCCCAGTCGTCGCCGTCCGGGTCGCCGTACTCGGCCATCCAGGAGGCGCCGGCCAGCAGCTCGTGGTAACGGCGCATATCGAGCAGCGGCACCTGGCAGACCACGGCGCCGAACAGTCGCGGGTATTTCACCAGCATATTGCCCACCAGCAGGCCGCCGTTGGAGCCGCCCTGGATGCCCAGGCGCCGCGGCGAGGTGACGCCCCGGGCGATCAGGTCCTCGGCCACGGCGGCGAAGTCCTCGAAGGCCCGGGGACGCTTCTCCTTGAGCGCCGCCTGGTGCCAGTCGGGGCCGTATTCGCCGCCACCGCGGATATTGGCCACCACATAGACCCCGCCCCGGGAGAGCCAGCCGCGCCCCACCCCGGGGCTATAGGCGGGCAGCAGCGAGACCTCGAAGCCGCCGTAGCCGTAGAGCAGGGTCGGATGCTCGCCATGGGGGGCGAGATCGCGCCGCGCCACCTGGAAATAGGGGATACGGGTACCATCGGCGCTGGTGGCGAAGTGCTGGCTGACCGCGATGCCCTCGGCCGCGAACAGCGCCGGGGCCCGCTTGAGCGGTGTGAGCGGCTCACCGACCCGGCCATGATGGAGGGTGGTGGGGGTCAGGTAGTCGCTGGCCACCAGGAACAGCTCGTCGCTCTCCTCCGCGTCCACGGCGGCGACGCTCAGGGACCCCGCCTCGGGCACCCCGGCCAGGGGCTCGCGGCGCCAGCCATCGGCCCCGGGGGTCAGCACCTCCAGGCGGTTGCGCACATGCTCCAGCACATTGAGCACCAGGTGGTGGCGGGTCCAGGTGAGGTCCGCCAGGGAGCGCCCCGCCTCGGGGGTGAAGAGCACCCGCACCTCGCGGCGGCCGGCCAGCCAGGCGTCGAGCTCGGCCACCAGCAGGCTGCCCGCCGCATGGGTGGTGCCCGCCAGGGTCCAGGGCTCGCGCAGTTCCAGGGTCAGCCACTGCCGATACAGCCCCTTGCGGGCCGAGTCGGGGACCTCCAGGCGCCGCGGCATGCCCGCCGCGTCGAGCAAGTAGAGCTCGCTGGCGTAGAAGGCCCTGGCCCGGCGGATCAGGTGGCGCTCGAAGCCGGGGGTGTCGTCGACCCCGGCGGAGACCGAGAGGTCATCGACCTCACCCTCGAAGCAGAGCGGCGCCTGGGCCAGGGGCGTGCCGCGATGCCAGCGGCGCACCTGGCGGGGGTAGCCGGAGGCGGTCAGCGAGCCCTCTCCCACCTCGGTGAAGGCATAGACGCTGTCGCCATCGATCCAGGCCAGGTCGCCCTTGGCCTCGGGGCGATGGAAGCCGTCCTCCACCCAGCGCTTCTCCACCAGGTCGAACTCCCGGGTCACGTCGGCGTCGGCCCCGCCCCGGGACAGATTCACCAGGCAGTGGCGCCAGGGCTCGCCCTCGCCACGGGGCCGCAGGCAGTGGGCGCCGTGCCACACCCAATTCTCCCCCTCGGCGGCGTTGAGGGCATCCAGGTCGATCAGCACTTCCCAGTCCGGCCGCGGCCTGGCGTACTCGGCCAGCGGGGTGCGGCGCCAGACGCCCCGGGGGTGGGCCTGGTCCTGCCAGAAGTTGTAGTAATGGGGGCCTCGGCGTACCACGAAGGGGATGCGCTCGTCGGCCTCGAGGATCGCCAGCAGGTCATCGCGCAGCGCTTCGAAGTCCGGATCACTGGCCAACCAGGCCAGGGTCTCGGCGTTGTGCTCCCGCACCCAGGCCAGGGCCGCCGGGTCGTCCACCGCCTCGAGCCAGCGGTGGGGATCATGGGGGTCTGATGACTGTGCCATTGGCGTTCTCCCGAGGGGCCTTGGGCCCAGTGTATCGGGGAGCGGCTCAGGCGTCGCGACTCCTTTCCGGGTCGGGGCCCCGGCGCGCCTGGCGTGGCGACTGGCCGTAGAAGCCGCGGAAGGCCCGGGAGAAGCTGGAGCTGGAGGTGAAGCCGCAGGCCAGGCCCACCGAGAGGATATCCAGCTCGGTCTCGTCGAGCAGGCGGCGGGCCCGCTCCAGGCGCAGCTTGAGGTAGTAGTGGCGGGGCGAGCAGCCCAGCTCCTGGTCGAAGAGGCGCTGCAGCTGACGCGGAGAGACGCCGCCGCGGCGGGCCACCTCGGCGAGGCTCAGCGGCTCCTCCAGGTGGCGCTCCATCAGCGCCACCGCCTCCACCAGGTGCCGCTTGTGGGTGCCCAGGCGCCGCGCCAGGGTCATGCGCTGCTGGTCGCTGCGGGTGCGGATGCGCTCGTGGATCAGCTGCTCGGAGACATCGACGGCCAGTCGCGCCCCGTGGCGCCGGCCGATCACCTCCAGGGCCATGTCCATGGCGGCGGCGCCGCCGGCACAGGAGAAACGCCGCCGGCCCAGCTCGAAGAGCTCGTCGGAGGTCGACACCCCGGGGAAGCGCTCGCGGAAGGCGGGCAGGCTCTCCCAGTGCAGGGTGACCCGCTCGCCCTCCAGCAGGCCGGCCGCCGCCAGCAGGAAGCAGCCGGTGTCCAGGCCGCCCAGCACGCAGCCGGCCTGATCCAGGCGGTGCAGCCAGGCCATCAGCGGCCGGCTGAGGTGCGCCTCCGGCGCGAAGCCGCTGCATACCGCCAGCGAGGGCAGATGGTGCACCTCGCCGATAGCCTGGTCGCTCATCAATGTCATGCCGTTGGAGGCGGTGACCGGCCCGCCGGCCTCGCTGATCAGGGTCCAGTCGAAGAGCGGCCGGCCGCTGATGCGGTTGGCGATGCGCAGCGGCTCCACCGCGGCGAAGAAGGCCATCATCGAGAAGCGCGGCAGCAGCAGGAAGCCGACGGTCTCGGGCAGGGGCCCCGCATACGCCAGGCGCATGGCGTCAGCCCCGCCCCGCCGGGACGGCCTGGGCCGCCCGCCGCCGGCGGCGCACCGCGGCGGGGTTCTGGATCAGCGACTTGAGCACCCCCAGGGTCATCAGGATGATCACCACGCTCAGCGGCAGGGCCGCGGCGATGGAGGCGGTCTGCAGGGCGCCGAGGCCGCCGGCCAGCAGCAGCACCGCCGCCACGGCGCCGATCACCGCCCCCCAGAAGATGCGCATCGGCCGGGAGGGCTCATCGTTGCCCAGGGAGAGGATGGTGGTGATCACCAGGGTCCCGGAGTCGGAGGAGGTGATAAACCAGCTACCCAGCAGCAGCGTCGCCAGCGCCGAGACCGCCCAGGCCAGCCAGGGGGTGGCCACCAGGCCATCGATGGTGCCATAGAGGGCCGCCGGCAGGTTCCAGTTCTGCACCAGGGTGATCAGCCCGGCCTCGCCGCCGGCGGTCAGCTCCTGATGCAGGGCCACGCCGCCGAAGACGCAGAGCCAACCGATGATGATGGCGGTGGGAATGACCATCACGCAGACCATGTATTCGCGCAGGGTACGCCCCTTGGAGATGCGCGCGATAAAGAGGCCGACGAAGGGCGCCCAGGCCAGCCACCAGCCCCAGTAGAAGATGGTCCAGTCGCCCTGCCACTGGGAGGGTCCCGGCTCCTCGGGGAACCACAGCCCCATCTGCACGAAGTTGCCCAGGTAGTGGCCCAGGGAGTCGCCGAACATGCCCAGCAGCCAGTTGGTGGGGCCGGCGAACAGGAAGACCCCCAGCAGCAGCACCGACATGATGATGTTCCACTGGGAGAGCAGCTTGATGCCACGCCCCACCCCGGAGACCGCCGAGAGAATCGACAGCGCGCTGATAAGGGCGATCAGCGCCAGCTGGGTGGGGTTGCCCGGGTCGATGCCGAACAGCCGCTCCAGGCCGGTGGCGATCTGGCTCACCCCCAGCCCCAGGGAGGTGGCCACCCCGAAGACGGCGCCGAACACCGCCAGGATATCCACCAGATGGCCGATGGGGCCGTAGATGCGCTCGCCGATAAACGGATAGAGCGCCGAGCGCAGCGCCAGGGGCAGCTTCTTGCGGTAGGCGAAGTAGGCCAGCGACAGGCCCACCAGCACATAGACCGCCCAGCCGTGCAGGCCCCAGTGGAAGTAGGTGACCGCCAGCGCCGAGACCGCCCGCTCATGGCCCAGCGCGGTGGCCCCGGCCAGGTCCGCATAGGGGTTGTTGGGGTAGCCGAAGGCAGCGCTGGTATCCAGGTAGAAGAGCGGCTCGGCGACGCCGAAGAAGAGGATGCCGATGCCGATGCCCGCGGAGAAGAGCATGGCGATCCAGGCGAAGGTGGAGAACTCCGGGCGGCTATCGTCGTCGCCCAGGCGAATCTTGCCGAAGGGGCTGAGCATCAGGCCGAAGCAGACGGCGATCAGGAACACCAAAGTGATGATGTAGTAGGCGCTGAAGGTGCTTTCGATCCAGGCCCGGGCGCTGCCGAAGACGGTACCGGCCAGGGAGGTATCGAAGGCGGTAAACAGCACGAAGGCCAGGATGATGGCGGCGGCGGTCAGGGTCATGCCGCGGTGGGCGCCCTTGAGCAGGCCCTGCTGCTGAATCGGTAAGGCGGCGGGGTTCAGCGGCCCCGCCTGGCTGGGGTCGTCGTGATGGTCGGACATCTCGGCTCCTCGAGCCGTTGTCGTGAGCGTCGGACAGTGTCGCAAGCCCCGGAGAGCGGAGATTGTGAGACTAGCCGTTCACGCAACGGACGGATGATCCGCCGGGGCCTGGGTCATGCCTGTCAATGGCCCCAGGGCGGAGATCGGCATGGGTTCGGGACAGGCACGCCCCTATGGTGGGCGAAGCCGTCAGGTAGAAATGACGCAATACGTCATTTAATCAACTTAATGCGACGCATTTTAGCCTTTCTCGCCATCACGCGGCCAGAATCCGCACCCGATCGACGCCGATGGCACTTCGAGTTGTCACTAGACGCCGGGCACCCGGGTCTCCCGGCGCCGCTTGATCTCGTAGGCGATGGCCAGCAGCACCGTGACCAGGATCAGGATCAGCCCCAGGGCGTTGACCGCCGGGGTCAGGCCGGTGCGCACCTTGGAGGCGATATAGACGGTGAGGGTGGTGTCATAGCCCACCACGAAGAGGGTGGTGTTGTAGTTCTCGAAGGATTGCAGGAAGGCGATCACCGCCGCCGAGAGGATCGCCGGCCGGAGGTAGGGCAGCAGGATGCGCCGGAACATCTGCCACTGGCTGGCGCCCAGGTCCAGGGCGGCGCGCTCCATGGTGCGGTCGAAGCGCTGCAGCCGGGCGGTGACCATCAGCATCACATAGGCGGTGATAAAGGTGGCCTGGCCCAGCACGGTGAGCAGGATGCCGCCGCTCACCCCCCACTGGCGCCAGAAGATCAGCGTCGAGATACCGATGATCACCCCCGGGGTCAGCAGCGGCGAGAGGATCAGCGCATAGAGGAAGGGCTTGGCGCGGCTAGACACCGTGTTGAGGAAGAGCGCCGTGGCGATGCCGATGGGCACCGCCACCACCAGCACCCCGGCGGCGACGATCAGGCTGTTGGTGAGCGCCTGCCACATGCCGCCATCGGCGGCCAGCTCGCCAAACCAGCGCAGGGTGGTGCCGTCCCAGGGGGTCACGGTGGGGAAGCGGCTGTCGTTGAAGGTCGCCGCCGCCATCACCAGCAGCGGCAGGAAGAGGTAGGCGAAGAACACCACCACATAGCCGCGCAGGGCCCAGCTCATCAGTCGTTGCGAACTCATCGAATCCATCCTTTGATGTCCCAGTAAGCGGCGCCGAGGGACCACACGAGCAAAGCGTCATTATCAGGGACGAGAATGCCGAGCGCCCATGGAGGGGTTCACAGCGTCTTTGCGAGGTGGTTCCTCGGACAAGCCGCTGCATCCGGCTCCCGAGGCTACTTGGCGATATCCCCCAGCCCCACCTTGAAGACCTTCATCACCAGCGACATGAAGCCGATGCACAGGATCAGCAGCAGGAAGGCGTAGGCCGCCCCCTGGTTCCAGTTGCCGCCCTCGAAGAACCAGTTGTAGATGATCTGGGTGAACCAGCGGCTGCCCGGCGAGCCCAGCAGGGCCGGCACCGCATAGCTGCCCGCCGCCAGCATAAAGGTCATGATGCAGCCGGTGGCGATGCCCGGCTTGGCATGGGGAATGATGATGCGCCGATGGGTGCGCAGGGTGCCGGCGCCCAGGTCCCGGGCCGCCCGCACCTGGTTGTCGTCGAGGCTCTCGATGACGTTGTAGATGGGGAAGACCATAAACAGGATATAGGCGTAAACCATGCCCACCATGACCCCGGCATCGCCGCTGAGGAAGCGGATGGGGCGGTCGATCAGCCCCAGCATCATCAGCACCTCGTTGAGCGGGCCGCGAAACGCCAGGATGATAAACCACGAGTAGGTGCGCAGGATCTCGTTGATCCAGAAGGGAATGATCAGCAGCAGGATGCATAGCGCCGCCTGCCGCGGGCTGGCCAGCTTGGCCAGGTAGTAGGCCAGCGGGTAGCTGACCATCAGCGTCAGCAGGGTCACCAGCACGCTGGACCACAGCGTCTTGAAGAAGATCGCCCGGTGGATCTCGTTGTTGAACAGGGTGACGTAATTGGCCAGGGTCCAGTTGTCCTCGGGCCCGCCTAGCTGGGCCGGCAGCAGGTTGGGACGCAGCGAGTAGTCGATCATCTGCAACTGGGGCAGGGTGACCATGACGATCAGCCAGATCCCCAGCAGGGCCAGGATCGCCGCCGCCAAGGGGCCGCCGAAGCGCGCCCGCAGCTGCCTAAACATGGGCGCCCTCCACCACCTCGCCGGTGGCCTCGTCCAGCGCCGGGCCGCCGGCGTCGGCCAACACCACCGCGTCCTCGGGATCGAAGCCGAAGTGGGCGCGCCGCCCCGGCTGGAGCGCCTCGAGATGCTGGCGGGAGAGTTCGTGGCCCAACTGCACCCGGAGCTTCTCGCCGCTGGCGGCGAGCCGCGTCTCCAGCATCAGCCAGGCGCCCTCGAAGTGCAGCGCCTCGATCGTGGCCTCGAGGCCCTGGCCCGGGGCCACCGGGCGCAGGTGCTCGGGGCGCACATAGAGGGCCGCGGCGGCGCCATTGGCCAGGGGGGTGGGCGCGGTGCCGCGCCCGCTCAGCTCGCCCAGGGCGCCGCCGTCCAGGCGGACCCGCTCGCCATCCTGGTCGATGACCTTGGCCTCCAGGCGGTTGTTCTCGCCCACGAAGGCGGCCACGAAGCCGGTCTGGGGCGAGCGGTAGAGGGTCATGGGGTCGGCCACCTGCTGGAGGTGCCCCGCCGACATCACCGCCACCCGGTCCGACATATTGAGGGCCTCGCCCTGGTCGTGGGTGATATAGATAAAGGTGATGCCGGTCTTGCGCTGGATCGCCTTGAGCTCCACCCGCATATGCTGGCGCAGCTTGAGGTCCAGGGCCGAGAGCGGCTCGTCGAGCAGCAGCACCCGGGGCTCCACCGCCAGGGCCCGGGCGATGGCCACCCGCTGCTTCTGGCCGCCGGAGAGCTCGGTGACCTTCTTGGGGCCGCTGCCCTCCAGGGCCACCAGGGCCAGCAGCCGCTCCGAGGTGGCGCGCCGCGTCTTGCGATCGATGCCGCGCACCTCGAGACCGAACTCGATGTTCTCGAACACCGTCATCAGCGGGAAGAGCGCCAGGTTCTGGAAGATCATCGCAGTGGGGCGGCGGTTCACCGAGACCCCGGCCATGGCCTCGCCACCGATGCGCACCTCCCCGGCACTGGGGGTCAGGAAGCCGCTGACGATATTGAGCAGGGTGGTCTTGCCGCAGCCCGAGGGGCCGAGGAAGCTGAAGAACTCGCCGGAGGCGATGGCCAGGGAGGTCTCCTCGATGGCGGTGAAGTCGCCGAAGCGCATCACCACCCGATCCAGTTCGACGCTAGCGTCCATTGCGCGCTTGCCTTCTTCGATCGACGGAAGCACGGCCCCCGGAATGCCGGGGGCCGCTCACTCAGGCGCTTAGGTAGCGATCCTGATACTCGTTGCGCAGCGCCACGTACCAGGGCTCCTGGATCGGCCACCACCAGAGGTTGGCCAGGTCTTGCTCGCTGTAGGAGTCGGTGAAGAACTGCCGGGTGGCCTCCGGCAACAGCTCGGTGGCGCCCTTGGCGGTGGAGTTGTAGCCGGTGGCCTCGACGAACATGGCCCCCGCCTCCGGGGTGTAGTACCAGTTGATCAGCTCGTAGACGGCGTCCGGGTTCTGGGCGTTGCGGGGAATCACGAAACCCTCCATCCACGCCAGGGCCCCCTCCCGGGGCGCGCCATAGGCGATGTCCTCGCCCTCCTGCTGCAGGCGGAAGGCGGTGGAGTCCCAGGTCTGGCCGATGATGGCGCCGTTGGTGCGGAAGGCCGCCTGGGCCTCGTTCTCGGTGTCCCAGAACTGCACCAGCATCTGCTTGTGCTTGACCGCCTCCTCGAGGATGACGTCGAAGTTGGCGCGCATCGCCTCCTCGCTCTTGTAGGAGTCGAGCAGCGGGAAGGGCAGCCGGCCCTCCCGCTCCAGCCACAGGCCGATGCCCACCAGGGCGGAGTGGCCGCGCACCGTGACGCCCTGGCCATGCTCCGGGTTCCACAGGTCCGCATAGCTGAGGTTGGCGCGATCGATACTGGCATAGCGACGGTGCCAGGTGATCGCCTCGGTGCCCCAGTCACTGGGCGCGAAGTAGCGGCGCCCGTCCACCACGCCGCCCACCTCGGAGCCCTCGATGGCGCTCTCCAGGGCGCCGTCCCAGTTGATGCGGGAGGTGTCCAGGGGCTGGACCAGGTCATAGTCCAGGTAGCCGGGCACCCGGTCCACGGTGGGCATGATGACGTCGAAGCCGCTGCCGTCGGTGGCGCGCAGGGAGTTCATCAGCTCGTCGTTGGTGCCATAGGGGGTGAAGGTGGCGCGGATACCGGTCTTCTCGGTGAAATCCGCCAGCATGGCATCGGTGAAGTAGCCGGCCCAGGCATAGATGCGCAGGGTCTGCTCCTGGGCCAGGGCGCTGTTGATATAGAAGGCGGGCGCCGTGGCGGCGGCGCCCGCCGCCAGCGACCCCTTGAGGAAACGACGACGCGTGATCGACATGGTTCTCTCTCCGGTGGACAGGTTGAGTCGACAGCCGTGGATAGCGCAACGATTGTGCGGCCACCGGATGTCCATCGGATGGCAATTAAATGACCGTTCAATCGTCGATCCAGTAAGCGTAGCCGCTAATGCACGAAGGCCCAGTCCCGCCATCAACGTTTCCACTCACCCGCCCCGCCCGGCTTGCCAGGCCCGGGGCCGATCGGGGATGCTGATTACCCGGCCGCCAAGGCGCCCAACCCACTGCGATGCCCTTGCCCATGGACGATCAGCCCCTTCCCGATATCCTCGCCGGCCCCCTGCTGCGCCGCCTGAGCCCGGAACGCCTGGTGCTCTGGCTGGTGGGCTCCCGGCCCCTGGAACTCGGCCTGCACCTCCACCCGGAGGGCGCGCCACCGCGGCGCCTGAGGCTCGGCGAGGAGCGCCTGCGGCGTATTCCGGTGGGCCGCCACGCCTGGCTGCATCTGATCGAGGTGCCACTGGCCACGCCCCTGCCCCGGGGCCGGCGTATCGGCTATGACCTGCGCCTGGAGGATCGCGATGGCACCCCGGGCATCGCCGACTGGGCGCCCCACCTCTGCTACGACGGCGAGTCGCGGCCCGCCTTCGTGCTCGCCGAGGACCAGCGCCGCCTGCTCCACGGCTCCTGCCGCAAGCCCCACCATCGGGGCGAGGATGGCCTGGTGTGCGGCGACGACTGGCTGGCCGAGCGCCGCGACCGGCCCGAGGCCTGGCCCGCCTGGCTGCTGATGACCGGCGACCAGGTCTACGCCGACGACGTGGCCGGGCCCATGCTGGCCGCCATCCATGCCCTGATCCGCCGCCTGGGGCTGGTGGACGAGGTGCTGGAGGGTGCCACCGTGGCGGATAGCCAGGCCCTCTACGCCGCCCCCTCCGGCTACTACCGCCGCGAAGCGCTGCTCCCCGATATCACCGTCAATGTGGCGCTGCGCGAGCGCTTCTTCGGCGGCGCCCGCAAGCCGGTCTTCACCTCGGCCAACGCCCACAACCACCTGATCACCTTCGCCGAGGTGATGGCCATGTACCTGCTGATGTGGTCACCGGTGCCCTGGGGCCTGATCGCCCCGTCCCGGCCGGCACTACCCGAGGAACTGGACGCGCGCTACGACGAGGAGCAGGAGGTCATCGAGGCCTTCGTGGCCGGGCTACCCCAGTGCGCCCGGCTGCTGGCCCACCTGCCCTCGCTGATGATCTTCGACGATCACGACGTCACCGATGACTGGAATCTGACCGCCGAGTGGGAGGCCTGCGCCTATGGCCACCCCTTCTCGCGGCGCATCATCGGCAACGCCCTCTGGGGCTACCTGCTGTGCCAGGGCTGGGGCAATGATCCCGAGAGGATGGCGGGACTGATCGAGCAGGCCGAGGCGTTGCTGGGAGAGACCCACGAGCGGGAGGAGGGCCTGCCGGCGCCGTCCCAGGATGCCCTGCTGGAGGCGCTGCGCGGCCACCGCGACTGGGGCTTCCGCGTTCCCGGCACGCCGCCGCTGCTGGTGCTGGACACCCGTACCCGGCGCTGGCGCAACGAACGCCGCCCGGGGCGCCCCTCGGGGCTGATGGACTGGGAGGCGCTATGCGAGCTGCAGCAGGCGCTGCTGGGCAGCGAGTCGGTAGTGATCGTCTCGCCGGCGCCGATGTTCGGAGTCAAGCTGATCGAGGGCATCCAGAAGCTCTTCGTGCTGGCCGGCAAGCCGCTGCTGGTGGACGCCGAGAACTGGATGGCCCACCGCGGCGCGGCCAGCGTGATGCTCAATATCTTTCGCCATAGCCAGACCCCCGGCAACTACGTGATCCTCTCCGGGGACGTCCACTACTCCTTCGTCTACGACATCCGCATCCGCCACCGCCGCCAGGGGCCACGGCTCTGGCAGATCACCTCCAGCGGCATCAAGAACGGCTTCCCGGAGCCGCTGCTCAGCACATTCGATCGCCTCAATCGCTGGCTCTATGCGCCGCGCTCGCCGCTCAACTGGTTTACCCAGCGGCGCCCCATGCATATCACGCCCCGGGACCCGGATCGCGCCGAGGCCGGCGAGCGGCTGTGGAACGGCAGCGGCCTGGGCCTGGTAGAGCTGGACAGCCAAGGACGCCCCGCGCGGATCCGTCAGTTGGACGCCCGGGGCTTCGAGGTGGACTTCCCGTCCCCCGAGGATCGGGAGGCGGAGGCCGATCAGGCGGCGGCCAGCGGCCGGGCCGGGCCGAAGTGCTCGAAATGACGCCGCGCGGCGGGCACGCCGAGGGCGTCCAGGTGGGCGTTTACCGCGCTCATGAAACCCTGGGGGCCGACGAAGTAGCAATGCGCCTCGCCCTCGGGTAGCAGCGACGCCAGCAAGTCGCGATCGATACGCCCGCGATGGTCGCCCCCTTCCCCCTCCTCGAAGAGCAGGGTGCTGGTGAGACGATTGGGGTAGTCACGCCCCAGCTCGGCCAGCGCCTCGCCGAAGGCGTGATGAGCGGCGTCGCGAGCGGCATGCACATAGATCACCCGGCGCCCCTGCTCCAGGGCCTGGCGGGCCAGGGGCAGCATCGGGGTCTGGCCCACGCCGCCGCTGAGCAGCATCACCGGGGCGGCGCCGGGCACCAGGGTCAGGTCGCCGGCCGGGGGCAGCAGTTCCAGGGTATCGCCCACCGCCATCCGCTCGTGGAAATGGCCGCTGACCCGGCCACCGGGCTCGCGCTTGATGGAGAGGCGATAGCTCTGCCCGTTGGGGTAGGCGGAGAGGCTGTAGTGACGATAGTGGGTCTCGCCGTCCAGGCTCAGCTTGACGCCGATATACTGCCCCGGCTGGAAGTCCGCCACCGGGCCGCCGTCCACCGGCTCCAGCAGGAAGGAGGTGATCACCTCGCTCTCCCGGCGTCGTTCGGCGAGGCGGAAGGTGCGGGTGCCCTGCCAGCCGCCGGGGAGGCTGGCGAAGGCGTGGTAGTGGTGGGATTCCAGCTCGATCAGCAGCCCCGCCAACTCCTCGTAGAGGGCGCCCCAGGCGGCGGCGATCTCCGCCGTCAGCGCCTCGCCCAGCACCTCGCCGATGGCCGCCATCAGGCACTCGCCGACGATGGGGTACTGCTCCGGGGCGATGCCCAGGGAGACATGCTTGCTGATCGCCGTGCCTAGCGCCGCCCGGGCCCGGGCCGGTTCGCCACGCAGCTGCACATAGGCCAGCACCGCCCCGGCCAGGGCGCGGGGCTGGGCGCCATTGGCCTGGTGGGCCTGGTTGAAGAGGGCCTTGACCTCCGGGTAGCGGTCGAACATCAGCGGATAGAAGCGCTGGGTAATGGCATCGAGGTGTTCGGCGACCACCGGGGCGGTGGCGGCGATCAGCTGTTCCTGGTCGTGAGTCAGCATGGCGTTCCTTGATCATCGAGTGGGTTGGCGCTTTGCCTATTTCCTACAGCAAACGCCATGCCAACCTCCCGCTCGATGATGCCGAGCCGGCCCATGGTGCTAGGTGTTCGTCTCGTTGAGGCCCGGGGCTTTCCTGGGGGCAGGCCTTCGCAAAGACGCTGTGAATCCGTCCCTGGACGCTCGACTTTTTCGTCCATGAAAAAGACGCTTTGCTCCGACCTGCCCCCAGCGCCCCTGAGCATCCCCCCCTAGTCCCCCGGAGCGACGTCCTAAGAGTGTTATTTTGACTCGATTAATGCTGTTATAGTGACAATGGTATTGTTCGAGTGACACTGATGACCGACTTCCTGGAAGCCCTGCGCCATCTGCTCACCCAGCTGACCCATGAGGCCCCCGCCCAGGCGGCCTGGGCCCGGCTGCTGGAGACCCTGGTGGGGGACTATCCCGCCGATGCCAGCACCCTGATGGTGCTGGAGAAGGAAACCCTGCGCCCGGTGGCGGTGCTGGGGCTGCCCGACGAGGTCCGCGGGCGGCGTTTCCGCCTCGTCGAGCATCCGCGGCTGGCGGCCATCGCCGCCCATCCCGGCGTGTGTCGCTTCCCCCCGGGCAGCGAGCTTCCCGACCCCTTCGACGGCCTGCTCGACGAGGCCCTCAACCCGGTCCACGACTGCCTGGGGGTGGCGCTGCGCGACGATGACGAACGCCTCACCGGCCTGCTGACCCTGGATGCCCTGACGCCCGGGGCCCTGGCCGCGCTGGACGAGGCGGAGCTGGCCGCCGCCGCCCACCTGCTGGGCACCTGTTTGCGCCTGGCCGACCGGCTCAGCACCACCCGCTCACGGCTCAACGAGGCCCTGGAGCAGGAGGCGCCCCCGGCGGGCATCCAACACTGGAACAGCCCCGCCATGCGCCAACTGATGGCCAATGTGGCACTGGTGGCGCCCACCGCCATGAGCGTGCTGCTGCACGGCGAGACCGGGGTCGGCAAGGAGCTGATCGCCCGCGCCCTGCATGCCCGCTCCGAGCGCCATCAGGGCCCCTTGGTGCAGGTCAACTGCGCCGCCCTGCCGGAGAGCCTGGCGGAGAGCGCCCTGTTCGGCCATCGCCGCGGCGCCTTCTCCGGGGCGGTGCAGGATCATCGCGGCCACTTCCGCATGGCCGACGGCGGCACCCTGATGCTGGACGAGATCGGCGAGCTGCCCCTGGCGCTGCAGGCCAAGTTTCTGCGGGTGCTGCAGGAGGGAGAGATCCAGCCCCTGGGCCAGGAGCGCCCGGAGCCGGTGGACGTGCGTATCGTGGCGGTGACCAATCGCGACCTGGCCGCCGAGGTGGCCGCCGGCCGCTTCCGCGAGGACCTCTACCACCGCCTCGGTGCCTTCCCCCTGGAGGTGCCGCCGCTGCGCCGACGCCGCGAGGATATTCCGCTGCTGGCCGGCCATTTCCTGGAGATCAACCGCATCCGCCTGGGGCTGGCCAACCTGCGCCTGAGTCCGGCGGCGGGCACGGCCCTGCTCGACTGGCAGTGGCCGGGCAATATCCGCGAACTGGAGCATACCCTGGCCCGGGCGGCGCTGCGCGCCCTGGCCGACGGCCCGGCGGCGGATCGACGCCGCCGCCCGGTGGCCATCGAACGCCATCACCTGGCCCTGCCCGAGGCCGCCTCCGCCACCCCGGCGCAGGCCGCGGCGCCCTCGCTGCCACCAGAACGGCCGCTGCGAGAGGCCAGCGAGGCCTTCCAGCGCGACTATATCGCCCGGGCCCTGGCGGCGGAGGGCAACAACTGGGCCGGCGCCGCCCGACGCCTGGGCATGGACCCCGGCAACCTGCACCGTTTGGCCAGGCGCCTGGGGCTCAAGGAGTCGACATGACCCTAGAGGCACCGCCGGCGCTGCACTCCACGCGATCACGGCCATTCGCCTTGGCCCGATAGAGGCGCCGGTCGGCCAGGGCATAGAGGGCCTCGAAGCCGTCCATGCCGGGGCCGGCGGTGGCCACACCGAGGCTGGCGGTCAGCCGCTCCCCCGCGGCCCGGCCCGGCAACGCCAGGCCGGCGATACAACAGCGCACCCGCTCGGCGAGCCGGCAGGCCCCCGACTCGTCGCAGGCGGGCAGGAAGAGGGCGAATTCCTCGCCGCCCAGGCGCGCCACCCGATCCATGGCGCGCACCTCATCGCTCAGGGCCTCCGCCAGGGCCACCAGGACGGCGTCCCCGGTGGGATGACCATGGGCGTCATTGATGCGCTTGAAGTGATCCAGGTCGATCAATATCAGGCTGGGGGCCTCGCCGCTGCGCCGATAACGCGCGAACTCCTCGGCGGCCACGTCATAGAGATGGCGGCGGTTATCCAGACCGGTGAGCGGATCGGTGCGGCTCTGTTGGGCCAGGGTCTCGCGTTGCTGATAGATGCGTAGCAGGGTCAGCATCAGCCCGCCCACCATCAGCACCGCCACCAGCCCCAGGGCGGTCACCGCCAGGGTCAGGCGTTCCATCATGCGTCGCTGGGTCGCCGAGGCCAGGTGCAGGAGTTCATTGAGTTCGCTATAGGACCAGGCCAGACCCTCCTCCACCTCCCGTCCCACCTCCTCCAGGCGGCGCGGGTCACGCCCCGCCGCATAGGCCGCCAGGGCGCGCTCCAGCGACGGCAGGCGCGATTCCAGATGGACCAGTTCCTCCATCAGGGGGCGATAGGCCGCCCGGGGGATCTCGCTGCGCTGCAGTGACTGGGTAATGCTGCGTATCCGCAGCTCGATGACCCAGAGCAGTTGCTCCAGTTGCTCCACATGCAGCGCATCGCTGCTGTCCCGGAGGTTATCCAGGGTCAGCCGCAGGCGCACCGCGTCCTCCTGGGCGCGTACCACGTCGGTGACCATGGAGATATAGTCGGCCCCCACATGGCGGCGCGCCTCGGTGATATAAGTACTCACCGCCAGCAGGCTCAGCGCCACCAGCAGGGCGAAGGCCCCCGCCATGCCAAGCGCCAAGCGGCGCTCCGTCCTCACCGGGCGCTGACCTCACGGATCGCCCAGATCCAGCGGGACGAGGGTTCACTGCCCTCCAGCACCGCCGCCGCCTCTGCCGGCACCACCAGCATCAGGGGGCCGAGCTGCTCCCGCCCCAGGGGGGCATCGTCGAGGCGGGTCACCAGCAGATAGGCCTTCTCCGCCCGCTGGGCCGGGGTCAGGAAGGTGGTGTAATCGTCATGGGCGATAAAGCGTACCCGGGAGGCATCATCCAGCCCCTCGGCGGCCAGGAAGTCGTCCAGCCAGACGCCGGCGAAGCGCCCCTCCAGCCCCTCGAAATGGCGCATCGCCACCTCGTGAAGGCCATGGCGCTCGATCTCGGCCAGGCGCAGCGCCCAACTCTCCCCGCCCCGGGTCACGGTAAGGGCGGGGCCTTCCTGGGCCTGGGCCAGGGGGGCGCCCAGCATCAACAGACAGGCTCCCAGCAGGACAACCGACAGGGGTGAAAACAGGACGGGCAAACGCATGGGGGACTCCTCGGCGGACGGGGCTCTACTGAGTCATCGGCCAAGGCGGGGGAGACTGTACCCCACTGAAAAACATTAAGAAAATCTGATGAAATGGCGTGCGGCGCCGAAACGACACCCGAAAACGACGAAGGGCCCGCGAGTGATCGCGGGCCCTTCTCGGAAAGCGTGGCGCGCCCGGCAGGATTCGAACCTGCGACCCCTGCCTTCGGAGGGCAGTACTCTATCCAGCTGAGCTACGGGCGCGCGATGCCCGGCGCGGTGGCCAGGCGGTCGTCATCCTACCTTCCCCCCCGGCCGCTGTCCAGCCCGGCAATGCCCGAGGAAAAGGCCTCGAGAGGGAGCCTTGGGCGAATGGAGACGGATGACGCCATTTTCCTGGTTGCAGGGATGCCGGTATACTGTCCGCCACTTGCGCAGCGCGCGACCCGATTTCGAATAACAGTACCGTCGACGAGGTGGTGAGAGTGAAATCCAGCAAGCTGATGATGGGGTGCCTGGCCGCCCTGGGCCTCTCCGCAGGCCTGGCCATGACTGCACAGGCCCAGAGCGATAGTGAGCGCGAGGCGATCGCCGAGCGACTCAAGCCGGTGGGCGAACTGTGCCTGCAGGGCGAGGAGTGTGGCGTCGCCAGCGCGGCACCCAGCGGCGGTGGCGGCGGCGCCGTGGATGGCGCCGAGATCTATGGCAGCGTCTGCATGGCCTGCCACGACACCGGGGCCGCCGGCGCGCCCAAGCGTGGCGAGGCCGACGCCTGGGCGGCACGCCTCGATCAGGGCATCGAGACCCTCTACACCCACGCCCTCGATGGCTTCAACGGCATGCCGGCCCGGGGCGGCAACCCCAACCTTTCCGACGATGAGGTCAAGGCGGCGGTCAACCACCTGGTCGAGCCGGTCTATGACGGCGAGCTGCCGGAGATCGGCGGCGGGGAAGCCGTCGCCGAAGCAGACACCGACGACGCGGCGGCCGAGACCGCCGATGCCGCCGAGCAGAGCGGCAACGGCCTGGATGGCGAGGCCCTCTATGGCAGCAGCGGCTGCGCCGCCTGCCACGGAGCCGGCGTGGCCGGTGCCCCGGTGCTGGGCGACGCCGAGGCCTGGGGCCCGCGCATCGACCAGGGCATCGAGGCCCTCTACCAGAGCGCCCTCAACGGCAAGGGCGCCATGCCGCCCAAGGGCGGCAATGCCGGCCTGGCCGATGACGAAGTGACGGCCATCGTCGACTATATGGTCAGCCAGGCCCAGTAAGGCCGGCGGCTTATCGACGCAAGACGCAGGGGGCGCCACATGGCGCCCCCTTTGTCATTCTCGATCACGGGCCTTTAGCCCAATAAAGAGCGCAGCCCGGCGATGGCATCCTTGCCCCGGGCCTGCTTCTTGTCCGGGTCCTCCTTGTCGGCGCGGCCTTCCCACTCCAGGTCGTCGGCGGGCAGCTCGTCCAGGAAGCGGCTCGGCGTGCAGTCCATCAGCTCGCCATAGGCCTTGCGCTGGCGGGCCAGCGTCAGGGTCAGGGTCCGACGCGCCCGGGTGATGCCCACATAGGCCAGGCGCCGCTCCTCCTCCACGGTGCCCGCCTCGATGGCATTGCGATGGGGCAACAGCTCCTCCTCCCAGCCCATCAGGTAGACATGCGGGAACTCCAGGCCCTTGGAGGCGTGCATGGTCAGCAGCTGGACCCGGTCGGAGTCATCCTCCTCGGCCTGCTGCTCGAGGATATCGCGCAGCACCAGCCGCGAGATGGCCGCCTCCACGCCATCGGTCTCGGTCTCCTCCGAGGCGCTGCTCTCCTCCTCGCGGCCCATCGACTTCTCCAGCTGATCGATCAGGATCCAGACGTTGGCCATGCGCCGCTCGGCGATGGTCGGGGCGCTGGCGTTCTGATAAAGCCAGGCCTCGTAATCCATCTCGCGGATCATCTCGCGGATGGCGGCGATGGCATCGCCCCCATCCATGCGCCGGCGCACCGCCTCGATAAAGTGGGTGAAGCGTCCCAGGCGCTCCACGGCGCGGGCCGGCAGCAGCTCGGCCAGGCCCATTTCCTGACAGGCGGCGAACAGCGAGCCGCCCCGCTCGGTGGCGTAGTTGGCGAGCTTCTCCAGGGTCCCGGGGCCGATCTCCCGGCGCGGCACGTTGACGATGCGCAGGAAGGCGTTGTCGTCGGCGGGATTGATCAGCAGCCGCAGGTAGGCCATGGCGTCCTTGATCTCGTTGCGCGAGAAGAAGGAGGTGCCCCCGGAGAGCTTGTAGGGGATCTGGTAGTGCTGCAGCTTGAGCTCCAGCAGTCGGGCCTGGAAGTTGCCCCGGTAGAGCACCGCGAAGTCGCGCCACTCGGCGGACTCCTTGATGCGCCGGGTGAGGATCTCGCTGGCCACCCGCTCCGCCTCGGCCTCCTCGTGGCGGTTGACCACCACGCGGATCGGCTCCCCGGGCCCCATCTCCGACCACAGCGTCTTGTCGTAGACGTGGGGATTGTTGGCGATCAGGGTGTTGGCGGCGCGCAATATGGTGCCGGTGGAGCGGTAGTTCTGCTCCAGCTTGATCACCTGCAGCCGCGGGAAGTCCTCGCCGAGGGTCACCAGGTTCTCGGGCCGCGCGCCGCGCCAGGCGTAGATCGACTGGTCGTCGTCGCCCACCACGGTGAAGGTCTGGCGCTCGCCCATCAGCAGCTTGACCAGCAGGTACTGGCTGACGTTGGTGTCCTGGTACTCGTCCACCAGCATGTAGTGGATGCGCTTGCGCCAGCGCGCCAGGGCCTCCGGGTCGTCGCGCAGCAGCACCACCGGCAGCAGGATCAGGTCATCGAAGTCCACCGCGTTGTAGGCCTTGAGGTGGCGGTTGTAGGCCTCATAGACCCGGGCGGCGAACAGCTCGTCCTCGTCGGCGGCGTGGGACAGCGCCTGGCCCGGTAGGATCAGGTCGTTCTTCCAGTTGGAGATGGTGGCCTGAACCCGGTTGATCTGGTCGGCATCCACCTGGGCGTCCTTGTTCATCAGGTCGCGCAGCAGCGCCTTGGCATCGTCCGGGTCGAACAGCGAGAAGCCCGCCTTGTAGCCGAGGGTCTTGAGCTCGCTGCGGATAATGGTCAGGCCCAGGGTGTGGAAGGTGGAGACGGTGAGGCCGTGGCCCTCCTTGCCCTTGAGCATCTGGCCGACCCGCTCCTTCATCTCCCGGGCGGCCTTGTTGGTGAAGGTCACCGCGGCGATGCGCCGGGCGCTCATGCCGCACTCCTGCACCAGGTAGGCGATCTTGGTGGTGATCACGCTGGTCTTGCCGGAGCCGGCCCCGGCCAGCACCAGGCAGGGGCCGTCGATATAGCGCACCGCCTCCCGCTGGCGGGGGTTGAGCTTGGCCAGCCGTTGCTGAATCGACATCACTTACTCCTTGGGGCCGCCGGACGGCTCGGCCCCGGCTAGACTAGCCCCGGGAAAGCCCAGCTGGCGCCAGGCCTCATAGACCAGTACCGCGCAGGCATTGGAGAGGTTGAGGCTGCGGCTGTCCGCGCGCATGGGAATGCGCAGCCGCTGACACTCGGGCAGGGCCTCCAGCAGCGCCTGGGGCAGGCCGCGGGTCTCGGGGCCGAACACCAGGGCGTCGCCTTCCCGGTAGCGGGGCTCGTGGTAACCGGTACCGCCGCGGGTGGAAACCGCGAAGAGCCGCTCCGGCGCCACCGCTTCGAGGAAGGCCTCCCAGCCGGGATGCACCCGCACCCGCGCCCACTCGTGGTAGTCGAGACCGGCGCGGCGCAGCCGCTTGTCGTCCAGCACGAAGCCCAGCGGCTCGATCAGGTGCAACCGGAAGCCGGTGTTGGCGCACAGGCGGATCAGGTTGCCGGTGTTGGGCGGGATCTCGGGCTGGTAGAGCACCACATCAAGCATAAGCGCTTCCTGAAACGATCATCGGCCAAACGCGCTCGGGCCCCATGACGGGGCCCGAGGCAACGACGGCTGGCGACGGGAGGGGATCAGAAGACCAGCCGCACGCCGCCGTGCACGCCGCTGTCGAGGGTCCGGGTGCCGATGCCGGGGTGATCGAAGTCGGCCCGGAAGCGGCGGTAGCCCAGGTAGGCGTCCACATTGGCGGTCACCGCATAGCGGGCCCGCACCCCGTACTCGACGGCATCGTCCAGGTCGCCATTGCTGACCACGCCGGGGGTATAGAAGCCATAGCCGCCCAGGGAGACCGCCGGCGCCTGGGGCAGGTAGGCATAGCCGTAGCCGCCCAGGCTCAGGCCGCCGCCGTCGCCGAAGTCGCTGTCCACCTGGGTCCAGCGGGCGCCGACGGCGATCTCGTAATCGCGGGTTCGTTCCACGCCGAGCAGCTGGCCGTGCCAGGCGGTGGCATCGCCGCGGTAGTCGCTGTCCAGCACGCCGGCGCCCAACTGAATGCCGGGGGTCACCTCGACATTGGTCTCGAACTGCACCGCATCGCCGCTCAGGTTAAGGTCCAGGCTGGCGGCCTGGCACAGGGAGCCGGCGGCCAGCGCCAGGGCGCCGGCGACCCACAGGGAAGGGATCATTTTCATGGGAGACTCGTTTTCCTTGCTTGCCGAGGCCGTGTCAGTCGGCCTGAATTCCGTAACGGGCCCGGTAGTCGCGAATCGCCGCGGCGTGAGCCTTGAGCTCCTCGCCGGCGTGCTCCTCCAGGTACTGAAGCACCAGGTCGAGGGTGACGATGCTCACCACCGGCATGCCGTAGCGCTCCTGCACTTCCTGGATGGCGCTTTGGCTCTTCGTTTCACCGTCGGCCTTCCCGCGCTCCTGGCGATCCAGGGCGATCACCACCCCGGCGGCCTTGGCGCCGGCGGCATCGATCAACTGCATCACCTCGCCGATGGCGGTGCCGGCGGTGATAACGTCGTCGATGATCAGGATGCGACCCGCCAGGTCGGCGCCGACGATATTGCCGCCCTCGCCGTGATCCTTGGCCTCCTTGCGATTGAAGGCGAAGGGGGTATCGCGGTCATGGCCGTCGGCCAGGGCCACGGCGGTGGTGGCGGCCAGGGGAATGCCCTTGTAGGCCGGGCCGAAGAGCACGTCGAAGTCGATGCCGCTGTCGGCGATGGCCTGGGCATAGCAGCGCCCCAGGCGCGCCAGGGCCGCGCCGCTCTTGAACAGGCCGGCATTGAAGAAGTAGGGGCTGACCCGCCCGGACTTGAGGGTGAACTCGCCGAAGCGCAGGACGCCCTGCTGGATGGCGAACTCGATGAATTCTCGCTGATATGGCTGCATGCTGTCCGCCACGCTTCCCCCTATCATGGTTAATCGGTACGGGCCATTTACCCAAACGTCGAAACGTCAGGTATCATACACGCGCGACGGTAAAGGGACTATGTGATGAAGATCGCGACCATTAATGTGAACGGCATCCGCGAGGCGGTGAGCCGCGGCTTCCTGGATTGGCTGGCCAATCAGGACGCCGATGTCGTTTGCGTGCAGAACCTGAAGACCAAGAGTTTCGAGCTCGACGATAGCATCCTCTACCCGGAAGGCTACGAGGGCTATTTCCTGGACGCCGAGGAGGATGGCTTCTCCGGCGTGGGGATCTATTGCCGCAAGATCCCCAAGGCGATCATGTACGGCCTGGGTTTCCCCCAGTGCGACAATGAGGCGCGCTTCCTGCAGGCCGACTACGATCGCTTCAGCATCGTCAGCTTCCTGATGCCCGACGGCAGCGACCCCCAGGCCAAGCAGGCCTTTATGGAGCAGTACCAGGAGTACCTGGCCAAGATGGCCCGCAAGCGCCGCGAGTACATCATCTGCGGCACCTGGCACATCGCCCACAAGACCATCGACCTGGAGAACTGGGCCGATAATCAGACCACCCCGGGCTTCAAGCCCGAGGAGCGGGCCTGGATGGATCAGCTGTTCGGTCCCACCGGCTTTATCGACACCTTCCGCGAGATCAACCGCGACGCCGGCGAGTACACCTGGTGGCCCAGGCTCGACCAGGAGGTGCCGCGCTCCCGCCAGGAGGGCTGGCGCCTCGACTACCAGGTGGTGGGCCCCAACTTCCGCCGCCATGTGGTCGACGCCTGGATCGACCACGACGCCACCTTCTCGGAGTTCGCGCCGCTGATCGTGGAATATGACCTGACGCTGTGACCCAGGCCTCCGTCGCCGCCCCTCTGGGGCCTCATCACGCCGGCTGACTCAGCCGGCGTGATGCGTTTCAGCGGTCGCCTGTCTGGCCGGAATCAGTCGCGAATGCCCAGGGCCTCGCGCTGGCGGGCGAACAGGGTCGCCCCCGCGCCTTCGGCCAGCTCCAGCATGGCGTTGAGCTCGGCGCGGCTGAACTGGCCCGCCTCGGCGGTGCCCTGCACCTCGATCAGGCCGCCCCCTTCGGTCATCACCACGTTCATGTCGGTATCGGCGGCGCTGTCCTCCGGGTAGTCCAGGTCCACCACCGGCTGGCCCTTGAACAGCCCCACCGAGATGGAGCCCACCAGTTGATGGAAGGGGTCGGACTTGATCAGCTTCTTGCGCTGCAGGTAGCGGATGGCGTCCACCAGGGCCACGCAGCCGCCGGTGATGGAGGCGGTGCGGGTGCCGCCATCGGCCTGGATGACATCGCAGTCCACGGTGATGGTGAATTCGCCGAGCTTCTTCAGGTTCACCGCGGCACGCAGCGAGCGGCCGATCAGCCGCTGGATCTCCAGGGTACGGCCGCCCTGCTTGCCCCGGGCCGCCTCGCGACCGCTCCGGGTGTGGGTGGCCCGGGGCAGCATGCCGTACTCGGCGGTGACCCAGCCCTGGCCCTTGCCGCGCAGCCAGCGCGGTACCCCGGCCTCGACGCTGGCGTTGCACAGCACCTTGGTGTCGCCGAACTCCACCAGCACCGAGCCCTCGGCGTGGCGGGTGTAGTCGCGGGTCAGGCGAATCTCGCGGGGCTGGTCGGGCTGTCGTCCGCTGGGGCGCATAGAACCTCTCATCTTCGGGTGAAATCTCTGGGCCGAGCCATGCCAACGACAATGGCCCTGGAACCTCTGGCAGGGCGGTCATTCTACACCCTTAATCGGTTACACTGTCGCCCCCTGCGCCCGCCATCAGGAGTTCCCATGGTTCACAGCATGACCGCCTTCACCCGGCTGAGCCGGGACGCCAACTGGGGTAGCCTGCAGCTGGAGCTGCGCTCCGTGAACCAGCGCTACCTGGAACCCCATTTCCGCCTTCCCGACAGCCTCCGCGACCTGGAGCCGGCCTTCCGCGAGACCCTGCGCCGCCGTCTGGCCCGGGGCAAGGTGGAGTGCAGCCTGCGCTTCGAGCCCGCCGGCGAGGGCGAGGCGCTGACTATCAACCGTCAACGCCTCGCCGCCCTGAGCTTCGCCCTGCAGCAGGTCCGCGCCGAGATTCCCGATGCCCCCATGCCGAACGCCCTGGCGCTGCTCGATCACCCCGGCGTCGTCGAGGCCGCCGACCCGGACCTGGAGGCGATCAAGGCCGAGGCCGGCGCCCTCTTCGCCGCGGCGGTGGACGACCTGATCGAAGGCCGCGCCCGGGAGGGCGCCAAGCTGGCCGAGCTGATCCGCGACCGCCTGGCCGGCATTCGCCAGCAGGTCACCACGGTGCGCGGCCTGCTGCCGGCGATCCTCGAGCGTCAGCGCCACCAGCTCCAGGAACGCCTGGCCGCCCTCCAGGCCGAGCTCGACCCCCAGCGCCTGGAGGCGGAGATCGCCCTGCTGGCCCAGAAGGCCGACGTGGACGAGGAGCTCGACCGCCTGGAGACCCACGTGGCCGAGGTGGAGCGCCAGCTGACCCAGAAGGGCCCCGTCGGCCGCCGCCTCGACTTCCTGATGCAGGAACTCAACCGCGAGGCCAACACCCTCTCCTCCAAGTCGGTGGTGGCCGAGAGCACCCGCTGCGCCGTGGAGCTCAAGGTGCTGATCGAGCAGATGCGCGAGCAGATCCAGAACATCGAGTGACCCCGGTATGATCGCCCTCCCGCGCCTCGCCACCCACCACCTCCTGCCGCTGCTGCTGGCACTGCTCGCCGTGCTGCCGGCGGCGGCCCGGGGGCAGGCCGGCGAGGCCGAGTCGGTGATCGTGGTGGGCGGGGATCGCTACCATCCGCCCTACGAGTTCCTCGACGACGAAGGCCAGCCAGCCGGCTACAACGTCGAGCTGACCCGGGCCATCGCCGAGGTGATGGGGCTCGAGGTGCGCATCGAGCTGGCGACCTGGAGCGAGGTGCGTCGCGGCCTGGAGAGCGGCGAGATCGATATCCTCCAGGGCATGTCCTATTCCGAGGCGCGTACCGAGGCCTTCGACTTCGCCCCGCCCCATGCCATCGTCCACCAGTCGATCTTCGCTCGCCGCGGCACGCCCCCGGTGGAGAGCCTCGAGGCCCTGCGCGGCCAGGAGGTGATCGTCCAGCGCGGCGATATCATGCATGACTTCCTGCTCGAGCAGGACCTGGATATCCACCCGATCACCACCGATACCCATGCCGACGCCCTGCGCTCCCTGGCCGCCGGCCAGCACGACTACGCCCTGGTGGCCAACCTGCCGGCGCTCTACCTGAGCCGCGAGCTCGGGCTGACCAACCTGGAGCCGGTGGCCCGGCCCTTCTCGCTGCGCTACGGCTATGCGGTGCAGCGCGGCAACGCCGACCTGCTGGCCCAGTTCAGCGAGGGGCTCGCCATCCTCAAGAACACCGGCCGCCACCAGGCGATCTATGATCGCTGGCTCGGTCCCCTGGAGCAGGCCGAGGGCATTCCCTGGAAGCGCATCGGCCTGGTCGGCGCCGTGCTCTCCGGCCTGTTGCTGCTGGTGCTGGGCGGCATCGTGGTCTGGAACCGCATGCTCAAGCGCCAGGTCGCCGCCCACACCGAGGAGCTGCGCCAGCGCCAGCAGCAGCTGATCCAGGCCGACAAGATGACCTCCCTGGGCATCCTGGTCTCCGGCGTGGCCCACGAGATCAACAACCCCAGCGGCCTGCTGCTGCTCAACCTGCCGGTGCTGCGCGACGCCTACGACGACGCCCGGCCGATCCTCGAGGCCCACTATCGGGAGCACGGCGACTTCACCTTCGGCGGCCTGCCCTATTCGCGGATGCGCGACGAGATCCCGCCCATGCTCGACGAGATGCTCGAGGGCACCCAGCGCATCAAGCGCATCGTCGGCGACCTCAAGGACTTCGCCCGCCAGGACAGTCGCGACCTGGATGACGCCCTGGACCTCAACCAGGTGGTGCGCACCGCCACGCGCCTGGTGGACAACTCGATCCGCCAGGCCACCGACCGCTTCGCGACCCACTATGCCCCGGACCTGCCCGCGGTGCGCGGCAATACCCAGCGCATCGAACAGGTGGTGATCAACCTGGTCCTGAATGCCTGCCAGGCCCTGGAACATCGCGACCAGGGCATTCGCCTGAGCACCCGGCATGACGCCGCCGGGCGCCGGGTGATCCTGGAGGTGGCGGACCAGGGCCGCGGCATCCCCGCCGAGGCCCTGAACCGCCTGACCGACCCCTTCTTCACCACCCGCCGGGAGTGCGGCGGCACCGGCCTGGGCCTCTCGGTCTCCGCCGGCATCGTCCATGAGCATGGCGGCGAGCTGGCCTTCGCCTCCCGGCCGGGGGAGGGCACCACCGTGACCCTGTCGCTGCCGGTGGGGGATCCTCCGCCGAGTACGAGCCAGAGGAAGCGCCCATGACCGAGAATCGCTACCCCGACTTCGGCGTCCTGCTGGTGGACGACGAGCCCTCCTACCTGCGTGGCCTGAGCATCGCCCTGGAACGCGCCGGCATCACCCATCTGCAGCGCTGCGAGGACCCGCGCCGGGTCATGGAGATCCTGGCCCGGGAGCCGATCGGCCTGGTGACCCTCGACCTGACCATGCCCCACCTCTCCGGGGAGGAACTGCTGGCACGGATCGTCGAGGAGCACCCGGACGTCGGGGTCATCGTCATCAGCGGCATGAACCAGGTGGAGACCGCCGTCGACTGCATCAAGAACGGCGCCTTCGACTACTTCGTCAAGACCGACGAGCAGCGCCGCCTGATCGAGGGCATCAAGCGCGCCATTCGCCTCCAGGAGCTGAAGCTCGAGAACCAGGCGCTACGCCAGCGCTTCCTCGACGATACCCTGGAGCATCCCGAGGCCTTCGCACCGATCATCACCGCCGACAAGGGCATGCGCGCGGTCTTCCAGTACCTGGAGTCGGTGGCGCCGAGCCGCCAGCCGCTGCTGATCTGCGGCGAGAGCGGCGTCGGCAAGGAGCTGGTGGCCCGCGCCGTGCATCGCCTCAGCGGCCGCCCCGGTCCGCTGGTCAGCGTCAATGTGGCGGGGCTCGACGACAACGTCTTCGCCGACACCCTGTTCGGCCACCAGCGCGGCGCCTTCACCGGCGCCGACCAGGCCCGCGCCGGCATGATCGAGCAGGCCGCCGAGGGCACCCTCTTCCTCGACGAGATCGGCGACCTCAGCCTGGCCTCCCAGGTGAAGCTGCTGCGGCTGCTCCAGGAGGGCGAGTACTATCCGCTGGGCAGCGACCGTCCCAAGCGCCTGAACGCCCGCATCGTGGTGGCCACCCACCGCGACCTGCACGCCAAGCAGCAGGCCGGCGACTTCCGCAAGGACCTCTACTACCGGCTGCGCACCCACCAGGTGCTGATTCCTCCCCTGCGGCGGCGCAAGCCGGACCTGCCCCTGCTGCTCGATCACTTCCTGGCCGAGGCCGCCGAGGAGCTGGGCAAGTCGGTGCCGAGCTATCCACCGGAACTGCCGGTGCTGCTGGCCAACTACGACTTCCCCGGCAATGTCCGCGAACTGCGCGCCATGGCCTTCGACGCCATGAGCCTGCACCGCAGCCGCATGCTCTCCATGGAGGTGTTCAAGCGTGCCATCCGGCCGGCCTCGGAAGAGACGGCGGCGGCCCCTATGGCCCTGGAGCGCCCCGTCTTCGCCCCCGATGAAGCGCTGCCCACCCTGCATGAGGTGGCCGACCTGCTGGTGACGGAGGCAATGCGCCGCGCCGAGGGCAACCAGTCCCTCGCCGCGCGCCTGCTGGGCATCTCCCAGCCGGCGCTGAGCAAGCGACTCAAGCGGCGCCGCCAGGGCGATGGCGACCCCCTATAACCCCCGGCCACTTATAACCTGGGTTATAACTCCTTTAAGCGCTTTATTTTCAGATAGTTGCAGAAACTCCCGGCACTACCCAGGACGTCGGGTTATACCCCTTCCCCCGCCTCCCCGTCCCGCCAGACCATCAAAAATACTTTTTAATACAGAAGGTTATAAACAGTTCGGCGACTTGGCACGCGACTTGCTGATAACAGGATGGCTTCCTCGACGAAGCCCTGACATTCCGAGCAAGAGGTTCGACCCACCATGCCAATAACAACGTCCCCGATCGCCCGGCCGGCGATCGCCTGCCCGACGCCCCTCACCCTCATCGCCGGAGGTGCCCCATGCTGGATCTGATCAATGACCTCCTCTGGGGCAAGGTGCTGATCGCCCTGCTGATTGCGGTCGGTATCGGCTTCACCCTGCTGTCGCGCTTCGTGCAGTTCCGCTATTTCGGCCGCATGTTCCGCATCCTCGGCGCCGGCCACGCCTTCAAGCGTAATGCCCATGGCCACCTCAGCTCCTTCCAGGCCCTGCTGCTCTCGGTGGCCGGCCGCGTCGGCGGTGGCAATATCGCCGGGGTGGCGGTGGCCATCACCCTGGGCGGCCCCGGCGCCATCTTCTGGATGTGGGTGGTGGGCCTGATGGGCATGGCCACCAGCTTCCTCGAGTGCACCCTGGCCCAGGCCTACAAGACCGCCGAGCCCGACGGCACCTACCGCGGCGGCCCGGCCTACTACATCTCCCGGGGCCTGGGCAGTCGCTGGACCTGGCTCGCCGCCCTCTACTCGATCCTGCTGCTGGTGACCTTCGGCTTCGGCTTCACCGCCCTGCAGTCCTACGCCGTGGCCACCTCCTTCGGCGACGCCTTCGGCATCCCGGTGCACTACACCGGCATCGCCCTGGCCGTGCTGGTGGGGCTGATCATCTTCGGCGGCGTCAAGCGCATCGCCCGAGTCACCGAGGTGCTGGTGCCGATCATGGCCGTCGGCTACCTGGTGATCGCCATCGCGGTATTGGCCCTCAACGTGGCCCTGATTCCCGACGCCATCCTGCTGATCGTGCACAGCGCCTTCGGCCTGGAGCAGGCGGTCGGTGGCGGCATCGGCGCCGCCATCCTGATGGGCGTCAAGCGCGGCCTGTTCTCCAACGAGGCCGGCCTGGGCAGCGCCCCCAACGTCGCCGCGGTGGCCTATGTGCCGCACCCGGTCAATCAGGGCATCGTGCAGTCCTTCTCGGTGTTTATCGACACCCTGATCATCTGCTCCGCCACCGCCTTTATCATCCTGCTCAGCGGCGCCTACGACCCCGCCCTGGGCGCCGGCGTCGATGGCGTGGCCCTGACCCAGGCCGCCCTCGCCGATCATGTGGGCGAGTGGGGACGCAGCTTCGTCAGCATCGCCCTGCTGCTGTTCGGCTTCAGCACCATCCTCTACAACTACTACCTGGGCGAGAACAGCCTCAACTTCCTCAGCCGCCACAATCGCCTGCTGTTCAATGCCTTCCGCATCGCCGTCATCGGCCTGTGCGCCTGGGGGGCGACCACCAACCTGGGCACCGTCTTCGCCTTCGCCGATGTGACCATGGGCTTCCTGGCGCTGGCCAACCTGATCGCCCTGATCCTGCTGATCAAGCCGGGGCTGCGTTTCATGCGCGACTTCGATGAGCAGCTGGGCGCCGGCGTGAAACGGCCGACCTTCGCGGCGGAGAAGTTCGCCGACCTGGATATCGACCCGGAGGCCTGGGCCCTCGAACCGGAGGATCGCCAGCCGGCCGCCGCGCCCTCCCCCGCCACCCCCCAGTAGTCGGTAACGAGGGGCCCGGCGCCCGCCGGGCCCTCTCTTCTTCGAGGACACCCTCTCCATGAATGCCACTCTCTCCGCGTCGAGGCCCCGCCCCGGCGCGTCGTCGTCCCTGCAGGCCTGGGTGGAATCCATCGAACGCCGGGCTCGCAGCCGGCTCGGCGGCGGCCGGGTCGCCGACTATATTCCGGCCCTGGCCACCCAGCCTGCCGATCGCCTGGGCATCGCCCTGTGCACCCGGGACGGCGACCTCTATACCGCCGGCGATGCCGAGGAGCCCTTCTCGATCCAGAGCCTCTCCAAGGTGCTGCTGCTGAGCCTGGCCCTGCGCAGCCATGGGGATGCGCTCTGGCAGCGCGTCGGGCTCAATCCCTCGGGCATGCCCTTCAACTCCCTGATGCAGCTGGAGAGCGAGCGGGGCAAACCGCGCAACCCCTTTATCAATGCCGGCGCCATCGTGGTCACCGATCACCTGGTCAGTGCCTATGCCACCCCGGTGAAGCACCTCCAGGACATCGCCCGGCATCTCTCCGGCAATCCCGCGGTGCGGATCGACCGGGAGGTCCTCGCCTCCGAATGGCAGCACCGCGCCCGCAACGCCGCCGCGGCCTACCTGATGAAGGCCTTCGGCAACCTGAACAATGAGGTGGATGCGGTGCTGGAGACCTATTTCGCCGGCTGCGCCCTGCGCATGAGCTGCCGCGATCTCGCCATCGCCTTCAATTACCTCGCCGCGGACGGCGTGACACAGGCCGGCGGCCAGCCCTTTATCCCGCCCGCCATGGCCCAGCGCATCAATGCCCTGATGTTTACCTCGGGCATGTATGACGCCGCCGGCGACTTCGCCTACCGGGTGGGCCTGCCGGCCAAGAGCGGCGTCGGCGGCGGCATCGTCGCCATCGTCCCCGGCGAGCTGTCGATCTGCGTCTGGTCACCGGCCCTCGATACCAGCGGCAATTCGGTGGCGGGCCAATATGCCCTGGAGCTGATCGCGGAGGGGCTGAGTCACCTCCGCCGGGGCACCCCCGGAGCCGCGGTTCGGACGTCCTGATCGCCGGTCGCGCCCGGGAGGGCGCCAAGCTGGCCGAGCCGATCCAGAGTACCGAGTAGCCATCGGGCGAGGCTTGAGTGATCAGGCCGAACGGGCGAGATAATCGATAAACAGGCGAAACAGTTCGGATTGGCTGGATATCGCAAGCTTCTGGTAGATATTGTGTTTGTGCACACGAACGGTGCCTTCCGATATCTTCATTTGCTCGGCGATGGCGCCATTGCTATGCCCCTGAAGGATGAACTTCGTCACGAATCGCTGCGTTTCCGTGAGCTGGCCGGGCAGGATGTCGAGGAAGGCATCCTCGATCAGCTCCTCTCTCTGCCTGGAAGAGCGGCAGTACGATTCGAGCCGGAGGTGGAAGTGCGACTCGAGGGCGGCGCTCAGGATCGGTGCCCAGGCCTCCAGCGATCGCATCTCCCCCACCTCGAACGCCCCCCGTTCCAGGCTGCGCATCAGCGAGTAGACCAGCGCCACCCTGGGCTTCAGCGGCACGATAAAGCCGATCTCCTCGATACGCGTGCCATGGATGGACGACACGCAGGGGTGTGAATCCGCGGAAATCGCGAACCCCGAGGAGAAGAAGCTATCCGGCGCCAGGTCCGTCATGCGCCAGAGGCCGCCGGGGTGATCGTTCATGCAGGCCACATAGAAAGGGTCGAGCAGATAGCCCCCTCGTGCGTAGGCACTCAGGGTCGGGCTCGGCACCAAGTCGTTGTAGCCGTTATGCACCAGCAGCGGAGCGACGTTGAACTGGAACAGGTAGAGGCAGCTCATGTCGAACTCCACGCGCTGCCTCAACACCGCATCCAGCCTGGCCCCCAGGCACTCCGTCCCTATCGCTCCGATGATGTCGGCGGCATGTCGCGAATCACGGATTTTCATGTCGGCTCTTGTTCGTGGCGGCCCCCGAAGAGCGGCCCGCTCGACGGCTGGCAGCACACCGGCTGCCTGGCCCCGACTATCGCCATTCCGAAGCCGGCACGCAACCAAGGGCCCTCCGCTAAACGGCAAGACCCGGAGGCCCAAGGCCCCCGGATTCCGTGCAAGAGCCCCGCTCCGGTCAGGACATTCTGGCGGCGGGCAGCCCTTCCGGCGCCTGCTTGTCCTGATCCTCCATGGCAAGCGCCCGGGGCACGGCCAGCCATAGGGCCAGCGCCATGCCAATCACTCCGCCCAGCAGCTTGCCGGCCACCATGGGCAGGATGATCGAAGGCTGGAAGTTGGCGGAATAGGCCAGGTGGTCACCGAAAGTAAAGGCCGCGCTGACCGCAAAGGCGATCACCAGCACCTTGTCCTTGGCCGGCATTTCGGCCACCAGTCGGAACATGGCAAGCACATTGGCGGATGCGGCCAGGATACCCGCCGCACCGACGGGCGAGAGACCGACGCTTCCGGCCACCTTCTCGATCGGCTTCGACAGGAAGCGCTTGATCAGATAGACCATCGGGAAGGCACCGCACAACATGATGCCCACGTAGCCCGCGATCTCCAGGGCCCGGAACTGATCCTCGGCATCCGCGATGATCGGATCGAACCCCCAGCTACCGAACGTCGAGCTGAAGAAGCCGGTGAAATACTCGACGATCGAGGCCACCAATATCAGGGTGACGGAGGCATACATGAGCCGTCCCAGGGCGAGGAACAAGCTGACCATCAGGTTGGGCAGGAATCGCAGGGCGGCGGCCAGGACGGCACAGAACAGGATCAGGGGCAGAATGTTGTGCAGGATCACCGGCAGACTCAGGTCCACTACCTGGGAAGCCGCCCCCGTGGTAGCGATATCGGGCCGGATGCCGATCCCCATGGCCTCGATAAACAGGGCGATGAGCGCGATGCTGATCGGCACGCTGAGCAGGCCGGCCATGATGCCTAGCGCCATGTACTTGTGATCCGCCTTGTGCAGCATGGCCAGGCCGACGGGGATCACGAAGATGATCGTCGAGCCGGACTGGAAGCCAGTAATCAGCGCAATGATCCAGCCTTCCGGGCTCAACGCCAGTGCCTGGGCGAGCTGATATCCCCCCAGGTCCGAGGCGATAAGGGCCGTACCGGCGATGCCGGGGTCCGCGCCGATGGCGGCGAACAAGGGGCCCACCCAGTAGCCGATGAAGTTGGAAATGAAAGGGATGGCGGCCATGATGCCGGCGACGGGAATGAAGATAGGGCCGATACTGTGGATACCGGCATTAAACTCCTGACCCAGTTCGGAGTCCGGATTGTAGATCGACGCCACGGCGCCAACGATCGCACACATCATAATGATGTAAATAACGACAGTGCCTATGTGTTCCATTAACTGTCTCCGCTGGTTATTAGGATTATCAGCGCTGTAATCACACTGGCCCGGGCCATGCCCACCTCGGTGTGGCCTGTCACGGCCCGAGCGCTACGCTCCGGCCTCAGAGGGCGGTATAGCCATTGTCCACGAACAGGTGGGTACCGTTGACGAAGCTGGCGTCATCACTGGCCAGGAACAGGGCCGCCGACGCGACTTCCGAGGGATCACACAGGCGGCCCTGCATGCTCTTCATCGCTTCCTCGGAGACATCCACGCCGTGCTTCTGCAACAGGTCGATTTCCCGGTGGCCATGGTCGGTGCCGATGAAACCGGGGCAGATGGCGTTGCTGCGGATGCCCCGATCGCGGTACTCGACCGAAATGGCACGGGCGAACATGTGGCAGGCGCCCTTGGTCGTGCAGTAGAGCACCTCCATCGGGGTCCCGACGACGCCAGAGATGGAGGAGGTGCAGATGATGCTGCCGCCGCCCGCGGCGATCATACCCGGCAGGACGGCCTGGGTGGTCAGGAACATCCCCTTGACGTTGATGTTCATCAGGCGGTCCCAGTCGGCTTCCCGAGTCTCCAGGAAGGGGCCGGCGGCGATGGTGCCGGCATGGTTCATCAACACGGTGATGGCGCCGAAATGCGCTTCGGCCCGAGCGACCGCCTGGTTGACCTGCTCGGCATTGGAGACATCGGCCGGCACGAAGCAGGCCGCGCCCCCCGCATCATTGATGCCGGCGGCGACATGCTCTCCGTCGCTGGTCGGCAGATCGAGAATGGCGACCCTGGCCCCTTCCCGCGCAAAGAGTTCGGCGGCGGCCCGGCCGCAGCCTCCCGCACCGCCGGTGATCAAGGCGACCTTGTTCGTCAGGCGTCCCATGGCTTCCTCGCGATTGCTGGTTGTTGTTGGGTTCGGGAGTGCCCGAACGCCATGCCAAACTATTTCGCGGCCACGGGGCTGTCCATATACGAGAATGTATAGTGCCGGGCGCCCGTCCGGCGTGCTTGGCCTGCCGCCCCCGGCAGAAACGTTTCGCCTCCTAACAGCCTTTGCCTTATACTTTCGTATTATTACTACACGACCCCGGCCCCCGCCGGGGTCGCTCGCTTTTCTGGAGGCCCCATGACGTCACCTTCCCCTTCCGGCGCCACGGCGCGCAGTCCCCGACTGGCCGAGTTCGCCCTGGCGCTGGGCGGCTTCGGTATCGGTACCAGCGAGTTCGTGATCATGGGCCTGATGCCGCGGGTCGCCGCCGACCTGCAGGTGGCCACCGCCGACGTGGGCTATGCCATCTCCAGTTATGCCCTGGGCGTGGTGGTCGGCGCCCCGCTGATCGCCGCCCTGGCCGCCCGGGTGCCGCGTCGCCTGCTGCTGATCCTGCTGATGCTGGTGTTCGCCGTCGGCAATATCGCCAGCGCCCTGGCCACCGCCTTCTGGCCCTTCGTCGGCCTGCGCTTCCTGGCCGGCCTGCCCCATGGCGCCTACTTCGGCGTTGCCGCCCTGGTGGCCGCGGCGGCGGTGCCCATCGACCAGCGCGCCCGGGCCATCGCCCGGGTGATGCTGGGGCTGACCGGGGCCATCGTGGTGGGCGCGCCCCTGGCCACCTGGGCCGGCCAGTGGCTGGGCTGGCCCAGCGCCTTTATCGGCGTCGGCGGGATCGCCCTGACCACCGCGCTGCTGATTCGCCTCTGGGTCCCGTCCCAGCCCCGTGACGCCCAGGCCAGTCCACGCCGCGAGCTCGGCGCCCTGGTCAAGCGGCAAGTGCTGGTCACCCTGGGCATCGCCAGTATCGGCTTCGGCGGCATGTTCGCGGTGTTCAGCTATGTGGTGCCGACCCTGGCCAGCCAGGCCGGCATGCGCGAATCGGTGGGCCCCTGGGCGCTGGCGATCTTCGGCATCGGCGGCATCCTCGGCAACCTGGTCGGCGCCCGGCTCGCCGACCGCCACCTGATGAAGGCGATTCCGCGCATCCTGGTGTGGTGTCTCCTGGTGCAGGGGGGCTTCTATTTCGCCGCCAACCATCTGGTCACCGGGCTGCTGTTCGTCGGCCTGGTGGGCACCAGCATGGCCCTGGGGCCGGCGCTGCAGACCCGGCTGATGGACGTGGCCGGCGACGCCCAGACCATGGCCGCCTCGATGAACCACGCCGCCTTCAACTGCGCCAATGCCCTGGGCGCCTGGCTGGCCGCGGTGACCATCAAGGCCGGCGCGGTGTGGTCCGCCTCCGGGCTGGTGGGGGCCGGCCTGGCCGCCGGTGGCCTGGGGGTCTTCCTGGCCGGCCAGTACCTGGAACGCCGCCGGCCCGCACGGCCGCTGGCGAGCTGAGCGTGACTCCCGGTAAGCCGCGCCCAACGCCGGACGCGGCCGCTCGCAGACTGAGCCTTACTCGCGGGGCGCCGCACCCAACGCCAGACGCGGCCGCTCGCAGACTGAGCCTTACTCGCGGGGCGCCGCACCCAACGCCAGACGCGGCCGCTCGCAGACTGAGCCTTACTCGCGGGGCGCCGCACCCAACGCCAGACGCGGCCGCTGGCGACCTGAGCCTTACTCCCGGGGCGCCGCACCCAACGCCAGGCGCAGCCGCCGCCCACGCCGCCAGGCGGTGATCAGGCTGCCCAGGGCGATCACCCAGAGGGCCACGATCAAGAGGCCATCGCGGCCCTCCCATAGCGGCGCGGCCAGGGTCAGCAGGGTCGCCCCGGTGAGCAGTGCCATGCGCTGCGGCTTGGCCATGGGGCCGGAGAAGTCGGCGGGTCGACCACAGGCCTGGCCGAAGGCCCGCACATAGGCGGTCAGCATGGCCATGGCCGCCGCCGCCCAGCCCAGCGCGGGGGCGCCGACGGCATAGCCGACGGCGACCAGGATCAGGGTATCCGAGACCCGGTCCGGCACCTCGTTCCAGAAGACGCCCTCGGCGGACGCCTTGCCGGATTCGATGGCCAGCATGCCGTCGAACAGATTGCACAGCAGGCGCCCCTGGCAGCCCAGGATCGCCACCACCAGCCACAGGCCCCGCGCCACGCCGTCGCCCTGACCGGCCAGCAGGTAGGCCCCGGCGGCCAGGGCCGCGGCCAGCATGCTGAGCTGCGAGACCCTGTCGGGGGTCAGGGAGGTCGCCGCCAGCCGGCGCGTTACCGCTTGGGCCCAGCCGCTGTCGCGGCTGGCCAGGGGGCGTCGGTCACCGCTCGTCGCCATGTCGTGTCCTCCTCGTGCGCCAGAGCGTCAGGTTATAGAGCGTCACATAGCTGCCGGAGACCAGCAGCGGTACGGCGATGGTCGCCAGCAGCGCCGGGGTACCGGCCAGCCGATGCAGCACCACCAACACGCTGGCGGAGCCGGCCAGCGCCACCGCCGGCGGCAACCACAGCGCCAAGTGCCCGACGCTGCGGGCGGCAATCCACTCCACCACCCGCTTCAGGTAAAAGGTCAGGCAGGCCGAGAGCGCACCCTGCAGCAGTGCCGCCTGCTGCGGCTCGGGTGTCGGGTGGGCGCGGTTGGCCCACCAGGCCCAGGCCCCCATGGCCAGGAAGGCGAAGGCCAGGTGCACGGGGGTGCTGGCGGCCCAGCGCCTCATGCCACCGACCAGAAGTAGCGCACCAGGTGGAAGAAGATCGGCGCCGAGAACACCACCGAGTCGAGCCGATCGATAAAGCCGCCATGGCCCTCGATCAGGTGCCCCCAGTCCTTGATGCCGCGATCGCGCTTGATCGCCGACATGACCAGCCCGCCGAAGAAGCCCATCAGGGCGATCAGCAGCGCCAGGCCCGCCGCCTGCCCGGGGGAGAAGGGCGTCATCCAGGCCAGGCCGGCGCCGACCAGGGTGGCACTGGCCACCCCGCCGACGAAGCCCTCGACGGTCTTGGAGGGCGACAGCCGGGGCGCGATCTTGCGCCGCCCCAGCAGCTTGCCCCACACGTACTGCAGCACATCGCTGAGCTGGACCACCACGATCAGGAAGGCGATCAACAGCACGTTACGCCCTTCGTAGCCGGGAATCTCCAGGCTCAGCAGGGCCGGAACATGGGAGACGCAGAACACGCAGATCATCAGCGCCCACTGGACCTCGGCGACCCGCTCCAGGAAACCGCGGCTGTCGCCGCGCAGGGTGGCGAGGATCGGCAGCAGCAGGAAGGCATAGACCGGAATAAAGATCGAGTAGACCCCATACCACTCGATCCAGATCAGGTAATACTGCGCCGGCACCACCACGAAGAAGGCCACGGCCAGTGCCCAGTGGTCGGCGCGGCGCGCATTGACCAGGGTGATGAACTCGCGCAGCGCCGAGAAGGAGGCGAAAGCGAACAGGATCACCACGCCGGTCTTGCCCCCCAGGAAGGCCAGGCCCATCAGCGCCACCATGACCCACCAGGCGCGGATGCGCTGATTGAGGTTCTCGATGACCGCGTTGTCGCCGCGTGGCGAATAGCGGCGCTGCAGCCCATAGCCGACCAGCGAGGCCACCACCAGCAGGGCGCCGATAGCGCCGAGCAGTACGATCAGGTCCGGATGCATGGGAGTCACGACTCGCCCTCCTCGTCGTCGCGCGGGGCGGCGGGGTCGAGGGCCGCCAGGGCCGCGGCCGCCCGCGCCAGGAAGGCCGCCTTGTCCTCGTCGGGCGCGAGGGTCAGCGGGGCACCGAAGGTCACCGTACAGATCAGCGGGATCGGCACGATCTCGCCCTTGGGCAATACCCGGTTGAGGTTGGCGATCCACACCGGCACCAGCTCCACCTCCGGGCAGGCGCGGGCGAGGTGGTAGAGGCCGCTCTTGAAGGGCTGCAGGGGCCCCCGGGAGGCGTTGCGGGTGCCCTCGGGAAACAGGATCAGCGAGCTGCCCTGCGCCAGCGCCTCGCGCATGATGGCCACCGGGTCCTGGCGACGGGCCTCGGGGCGGCGATCGATCAACACCCCGTCGAAGACATCGCGGATCAGCCAGCGTCGCAGCGGGGAGCACAGCCAGTAGTCGGCCCCGGCCACCGGCCGGACACGGCGCCGCAGCGATGGGGGCAGCACCGTCCAGATCAGGATGAAGTCGCCATGGCTGGCATGATTGGCATAATAGATGCGCTGGCGGCGCCGCGGCTCGACGCCGTCCCAGATGGGGCGCACGGCGGTGATGAAGCGGGCCACGCAGCGCACCAGGGTCGCCACCGCCCGCGCCAACATCACTCGGAATCTCCCTTCCATGGGCTCGTCTCCTCCGCCCCGCCTCGTCCGGGGCTCAAGGGCTTATCATGGCAGCTGGTCCAACGGATGAGAAGCGCGGCAGAATATGCCATACTGCGCGCCTTTTTTCCGTCTCCCGTCCGCTGTCGAACAGGACCCCTCGGCCATGTCCCAAGGTACCCTCTTTATCGTTTCCGCTCCCTCCGGCGCCGGCAAGACCAGCCTGGTACGCGAGCTGATCGAGCGCCTCGACGGCATCGAGGTGAGCGTTTCCCATACCACTCGGCCCAGGCGGCCCGGCGAGGTCGACGGCGTCAACTACCACTTCGTGGACCAGCCCGCCTTCGAGGCGATGATCGCGCGTGGCGACTTCGTCGAGCACGCCCGGGTCTTCGACAACTACTACGGCACCTCGCGTCCGGCGGTGCAGGCGCGCCTGGCCGCCGGCCAGGACGTGATCCTGGAGATCGACTGGCAGGGCGCCCGCCAGGTCCGCCAGCAGTTCCCGGAGGCCCCGTCGGTGTTTATCCTGCCCCCCTCCCGGGCGGCCCTGGAGCAGCGCCTCACCGGCCGCGGCACCGACGACGCCGCGGTGATCGCCCGGCGCATGCACGATGCCATCAGCGAAATGTCTCACTATGACGAGTACGATCATGTGATCATCAATGATGACTTCGCCGTGGCCCTGGACGAGCTGTGCGCCCTGGTGGTGGCCGGCCGCACCCGGTTGGCGCGGGTCCGCGATAGCCAGGGACCCTTGATCGAGGCGCTCTTGTCACAGGATCATGGGGTCGAGTAGACTTTTTTGTCCCCCCGAATACACGCCGTGCACACGCCGGCAGTGCAACATCAGGATACCGTTCATGGCGCGAGTTACCGTTGAAGATTGTCTGGATCACGTGGAAAACCGTTTCAAGCTGGTGATGATTTCCACCCAGCGCGCCCGTCAGCTGGCCCGCGGCTCCCGTGATGCCCTGCTGCCCTGGGACAACGACAAGCCTACCGTGATGGCGCTGCGCGAGATTGCCGCCGGCAAGATCGACGACCAGGTGCTCAATGAGCCGGTGGAGGCTCCGGTACGGCCGCGGCCGGAGGCGGAAGCAGGCTTCGGCGAGTAACGGTCCCGCCGTCTCTCGCCCCTTCCCCTTCGCAGCAATAAGGCGCGCCCATGTTTACCATCGACGACCTGGCCGACCGCCTCGGCAGCTATCTGCCCGCCGAGGAGATCCAGCAGGTCAAGCGCGCCTTCTATTACGCCGAGCAGGCCCATGACGGCCAGCGCCGCCGTTCCGGCGAACCCTATGTGACCCACCCCCTGGCCGTGGCCAATATCCTCGCCAATATGCATATGGACCATCAGAGCCTGATGGCCGCCATGCTGCATGACGTCATCGAGGATACCGGCGTGCCCAAGGACGCCCTGGCCGCCCAGTTCGGCGAGCCGGTGGCGGAACTCGTCGACGGCGTCTCCAAGCTGACCCAGATCGCCTTCGAGGACAAGGCGGTGGCCCAGGCGGAGAACTTCCAGAAGATGGTGCTGGCGATGTCCCGGGATATCCGGGTGATCATCGTCAAGCTCGCCGACCGCCTGCACAACATGCGCACCCTGGGCGCCCTGCGCCCGGAGAAGAAGCGCCGCATCGCCCGCGAGACCCTGGAGATCTACGCCCGCATCGCCAGCCGCCTGGGCATCAACACCATCCGCGTGGAGCTGGAGGACCTCTCCTTCCAGGCCATCTACCCGATGCGCGCCGAGCGCATCAAGCGGGCGGTGAGCAAGGCCCGGGGCCATCGCCGCTCGGCGATTCGCCAGCTGCAGACCAGCCTCCAGCAGTGCCTGGACGACGAGGGGCTGTCCGGCAACGTGGTGGGGCGCCAGAAGCACCTGCTCTCCATCTACCGCAAGATGCGCGATCAGCAGAAGTCCTTCGCCGAGATCATGGACGTCTTCGGCTTCCGCATCATCACCGACAGCGTCGACAGCTGCTACCGCATCCTCGGCGTGGTGCACAACCTCTACAAGCCGGTACCGGGGCGCTTCAAGGACTATATCGCCATCCCCAAGGCCAACGGCTACCAGAGCCTGCATACCACCCTGTTCGGTGCCGGCGGCATGCCCATCGAGGTGCAGATCCGTACCCGCGAGATGGAGGCCATGGCCAACAACGGCATCGCCGCCCACTGGCTCTACAAGGCCGGCCAGACCGACCATCCCATCGCCGAGGGCAGCCACGCCCGGGCCCGCCAGTGGGTCAAGGGGCTGCTGGAGATGCAGCGTCACGCCGGGGACTCGCTGGAATTCATCGAGCACGTCAAGAACGACCTCTTCCCCGACGATATCTACGTCTTCACCCCCAAGGGCGACATCATGGAACTGCCCCAGGGGGCCACGGTGATCGACTTCGCCTACAGCGTGCACACCGATATCGGCAACAGCTGCATCGCCTGTCGCATCGATCGCCACCTGGCGCCGCTCTCCACCCGGTTGGAGAGCGGCCAGACCCTGGAGATCATCACCGCCCCGGGGGCCAAGCCCAATACCACCTGGCTCTCCTTCGTGATCACCGCCAAGGCGCGCTCGGCGATCCGCCATGCCCTCAAGTATCAGCAGCATACCGAGTCGGTCCAGCTGGGGCGGCGCCTGCTCAACAAGGCCCTGGCGGATTTCGAGACCAGCCTGGAAGAGCTGCCGGAGGGGCACCTGGCCGCCCAACTGGAGGCGCTGTCGGTCAACCACGAAGACGAGCTGCTGGAGTCCATCGGCCTCGGCACCCGCATGGCCTATGCGGTGGCCCGGCGCCTGGTGGAGGCGCTACCGGAGGGCCGGGAGGCGCCGCGCACCCCCAGCTCTTCGCAGGGCGACAGCCCGGTGGTGATCAGCGGCGCCGAGGGCATGGTGATCAAGTTCGCGCGCTGCTGTCACCCGCTGCCCGGCGACCCGGTGCTGGGCCACCTCTCGGTGGGCAAGGGCATCGTGGTGCACCGCGCCGACTGCCGCAACCTGAATGACCTCAAGGGGGATCCGGAGAAGCTCTTCCCCCTGGAGTGGTCGGAGACCATCACCGAGGACTTCCCGGTGGCGCTGCGCATCGAGATGGAGACCCGTCGCGGCCTGGTGGCGGAGCTGGCCAGCCTGGTCACCGATGCCGATGCCAATATCGAGCGCATCGGCATCGAGGAGCGCGATGCCCGCCTGGCCATCGTCAACCTGACCCTGGCGGTGCACGACCGTATCCACCTGGCGCGCATCATCAAGCGTATCCGCAACCTGCCCCAGGTGGGTCGCGTCGGCCGCGTCCGCAACTGAGCCCCGAATCCGGCCCCGCCGCCTGCACCGGGCGGCGGGGCCCACTTTTTCCCACACAACCACAGCGAGGACACCCCCATGAGCAACAAGGCCGTCATCAATACCGACAAGGCGCCCGCCGCTATCGGCCCCTACTCCCAGGCCATCAAGGCCGGCAACACCGTCTATATGTCCGGCCAGATCCCCCTGGACCCGGCCACCATGGAACTGGTCTCCGATGACTTCGAGGCCCAGGCTCGCCAGGTCTTCACCAACCTCAAGGCGGTCTGCGAGGAAGCCGCCGGCTCCCTGGGCGAGATCGTCAAGATCAACCTCTACCTGGTGGACCTGGACAACTTCGCCATCGTCAACAAGGTGATGGAGGAGTTCTTCGGCGCCCCCTTCCCGGCCCGCGCCGCGGTCGGCGTCAAGGCCCTGCCCAAGGGCAGCCAGGTGGAGGCCGAGGCGGTGATGGTGATCGGCGACTGAGCCGACCCGAGGCGTCCCGGCGTGCGGCTCTTCTTCGCCCTGCGCCCCGACCCGGCCCTGGGCGAACGACTCGTCGCCCTGGCCGAGCAGGCCCGCCGCCGCTGCGGCGGGCGTGCCACCCCTCGGGCATCGCTGCACCTGACCCTGGCCTTCCTCGGCGAGGTGCCCGAGTCCCGCCGCGATGCCCTGATTCGACTCACCGAAGCGTTTTCCTGCCCACCGGACACCTGGTCTGCGGATCGCTACGGCCAGTTTCGCCGCGGCGGCATCCTCTGGCTCGGCTCGAGCCGCCCCTCACCGGCCCTGGAGGCGCTCCACCGCGACCTCTGGCAGGCTCTGACCGAGCTGGGTTTCTCGCCACCCCGGCGCCCCTTCCTGCCCCATATCACCCTGCTGCGTCACGCACCCCCGGGGAAACGTGATTCCTGCGTCCTGTCGACGCTGCCCCGTCCGCGCCTCGACTGGCACTACACTGGAATCGAGCTGGTTCAATCGGTTGCCGAAGGAGGACGCCACCGATACCACTACCTGGCTAGCAGTCGCCGCCGCTAATTATCGCCACTAGGGAGAGGGAGCATGTCGAGACATCATGCACTAGGAACCGGAATCGCCGCGGCCCTGTTGGCACTGAGCGCGCCGGCCCAGGCCGATCTGAATATCGGCCTCGGCTATACCAGCGAGAGCACGCCGGCGCTGCGCCTGACCCTGGATCGCGAGTTCGATCTGAGCCACTGGCACCCGCGCCTCGACCTGCGCCTGGCCAGCGGGGTGCTGCTGCTGCCCGGCGATGATGAGGACGATAACGCCGCCTGGGTGGTGACGCCCGCCTTCCGCTACGATCTTGGCGCGGCCGGCGGGGCCTATCTGGAGGCGGGATTCGGTGCCGGCCTGTTCCTCGAGACCCGCCTGGAGTCCCGGGAGCTCTCCACCGCCTTCCAGTTCGAGAACCGGCTGGCGGCGGGGTGGCGGCTGGCTCAGGGCGGCGAGTTGGGCCTCAGCGCCATCCACTATTCCAATGGGCGGATAAAGCGGCCCAATGACGGTTTCGAGGTCTACTCCCTGAACTACCGGCTGGCGTTCTGAGTCTTGTCAGGCCAGATGGCGCAAGAAGACCGCGCTCCCGTCGCTGGCGTCGTGGCCTATGGCCTCAACACCCCACTGGCCAGGGCATCACTTCTTGGCGGGCAGAAAGCCGCCCGCCTCCAGCACCTGGGCATAGCCTTCCCGGAAGCTGGGGTAGCGGAAGCGGTAACCGCTCTCGAGCAGCAGGGCATTGTCGCAGCGCTTGCTGGCCCGACGCCGCAGCGGCGACTGGATCACCTGGCTGGGCTCCACCCGCAGCTTGTCGGCCAGCCATTGCATCACCTCGTGGAGCGGCGCCGGCTCGCAATCGGAGGCCAGGTAGAGGGGTTCCAGCGGCTTGTCGGCCAGGGCCAGGTCGATCAGGTGGGCCAGCACCCCGGCACAGTCGTCGCGATGGATGCGATTGGAGTACATGGTCGGTGTCGCCGGGGCGATGCGCCCCTCGCGAACCTGGCGGATCAGGCGATCGCGGCCCGGCCCATAGATGCCGGAGAAGCGCACCACGGTGCCCGGCAGCGCATGGGCCAGCAGCGCCTGCTCCGCCTCCAGCATCAACTGTCCCGAGAAGCCATGAGGCACGGCCTCGCTGGCCTCATCCACGCTTTCGCCCTCCTGCTGGGCATAGACGCTGGTGGAAGAGACGAAGAAGACCCGCTTGGGCGGCCGCTTGCGGCCGGCATACTCGGCCAGCACCGCCTTGAGCCCGTCCGGATAGGCGGCCCGGTAGGCCTCCTCCTCGAAACGGTCGGCGCTGATCACATAGATCACCACCTCGGCATTCGGCAGGGACGCCAGGCTCTCGGCGTCCTGGACGTCCGCGGCCACCGCCGCGATACCCGTCTCGGCCAGGGCCTCCGGGCGACGCCGCACGCCGGTGACACTCTGCCCTTGCGCCTTGAGTTGCCGTGCCAGGGTGATGCCGATATCGCCGCAGCCGATGATCAATGTCGTTGTTTTCTTCACCTTTCCCTTGCCCCTTGATAAAAAGTCCCTATCGGATAACACATTACTGCCCCGAGAGGATGCCGCCGAGGCACCACCATGACTCTAACAGAACTCCGCTACATCGTAACCTTGGCCCAGGAGCGCCACTTCGGGCGCGCCGCCGAGCGCTGCCACGTCTCCCAGCCGACCCTGTCGGTGGCGGTGAAGAAGCTCGAGGAGGAGCTGGGCGTGCCCCTCTTCGAGCGCTCCAAGTCCACGGTCCAGGTCACCCCCCTGGGGGAACGCATCGTCGAGCAGGCTCAGCGGGTGCTGGAGCAGAGCAGCGTGATCAGGGAACTGGCCAATGCCGGCAAGGACCAGTTGGCCAGCCCGCTGCGCATCGGCGCCATCTACACCATCGGTCCCTACCTGTTTCCCGACCTGATCCCCGAGCTGGCCCGCAGCGCGCCGCAGATGTCGCTCTATATCGAGGAGGGCTTCACCGCCACCCTGCGTCGCAAGCTGCGCAGCGGCGAGCTGGACGCCATCATCATCTCGCTGCCCTTCACCGAGACCGACGTGCTGACCAAGCCCCTCTACGACGAGGCCTTCGAGGTGCTGATGCCGGCGAGCCACCCCTGGACCGAGAAGGCCAGCATCGACAAGGAGGAACTGCTCGGCGAGCGCCTGTTGCTGCTCGGCGAGGGGCACTGCTTCCGCGACCAGATCCTCGAGGCCTGCCCGGCGATCAGCGCCAAGCTCAATAGCCCCAGCAACACCCTCACCGCCGAGGGCGGCTCCCTGGAGACCATCCGCTATATGGTCGCCTCGCGGCTGGGGGTCACGGTACTGCCCCACTCCGCCATCGGCACCGGCCGCTATGAGCAAGGGGTGGTGGAGAGTCGCCCCTTCAGCGATCCGGCACCGTCACGCACCGTGGCCATCGCCTGGCGGGCCAGCTTCCCGCGGCCCAAGGCCATCGACACCCTCACCGAGGCGATCGCCAAGTGCCGCCAGCGTCGGGCAGCATGAACCGGCTCCAGCAGCCGGTCACCGAGCTCAAGGGGGTCGGCGAGGCGCTGGCCGCCAAGCTGGCCCGGCTGCGTATCGGTACCCTGGCGGACCTGCTCTTCCACCTGCCGCTGCGCTATCAGGATCGCACCCGCATCACCCCCATGGGCACCCTCAAGGCGGGCCAGGAAGCGGTGATCGAGGGCGAGGTGGCCGCCGCCAGCGTGGTCCAGGGCCGGCGCCGCAGCCTGCTGGTGCGGCTCAAGGATGGCTCCGGGATCCTCAGCCTGCGCTTCTTCCACTTCTCGCCGGCCCAGCAGCAGCAGTTTCGCCCCGGGGTGACCCTGCGCGCCTTCGGCGAGGCCCGGGCCGGGGCCACCGGCCTGGAGATCTACCACCCGGAGTATCGCCTGCTGGCCAGCGGCGAGGCCCCGGTGGAGGAGCACCTGACCCCCATCTACCCGACCACCGAGGGGCTCAACCAGGCGCGCCTGCGGGCGCTGATCGGCCAGGCCCTGGCGCTGCTGGACCGCCACCCCGACGACCTGCGCGACTGGATTCCCGAGGCCCTGCGCGAACGCTTCGGCCTGCCGGAACTGCGCCACTGCCTGCATGCCCTGCATGAGCCGCCCCCGGAGGCCGACCTGGAGAGCCTGGCCGCGGGCCAGCACCCGGCCATCCGCCGCCTGGCCCTGGAGGAGCTACTGGCCCACCAGCTCAGCCTGCGCCAGGTGCGCCTGCGCATCCAGGCCGATGGGGCCCCCGAGCTGCCCTCCGGCCGCGGCCTGCAGGCGCGCTTCGTCGCCCAGTTGCCCTTCAGCCTGACCGGCGCCCAGCGCCGGGTGCTGGACGAGATCGCCGCCGACCTGCAGCGGCCGCTGCCCATGCTGCGCCTGGTGCAGGGCGACGTGGGCTCCGGCAAGACGGTGGTGGCGGCGCTGGCGGCGCTCTCCGCCATCGCCGGGGGCTGCCAGGCGGCGGTGATGGCACCCACCGAGATCCTCGCCGAGCAGCACTTTCGCACCTTCCGCGCCTGGTTCGAGCCGCTGGGCATCGAGGTGGCCTGGCTGGCCGGCAAGCTCAAGGGCAAGGCGCGCCTGGACACCAAGGCGGCGCTACTCGACGGCCGCGCCCAGGTGGTGGTGGGCACCCATGCGCTCTTCCAGGATGACGTCCATTTCCAGCGCCTGGGGCTGGCGATCATCGACGAACAGCACCGCTTCGGGGTTCACCAGCGCCTGGCCCTGCGCGAGAAGGGCGAGGCCGCCGGCCTCACCCCCCACCAGCTGGTGATGACCGCCACGCCGATCCCCCGCACCCTGGCGATGAGCACCTATGCGGACCTGGACCTGTCGGTGATCGACGAGCTGCCCCCGGGGCGCACCCCGGTACAGACGGTGGCGGTGCCCGACGAGCGCCGCCCCGAGGTGGTGGCGCGCATCCGCCACGCCTGCGCCGAGGGGCGCCAGGCCTACTGGGTCTGTACCCTGATCGAGGAGTCCGAGGCACTCCAGTGCCAGGCCGCCGAGGCGACCCGGGACGAGCTCACCGAGGCCCTCCCGGAGCTTTCCATCGGCCTGGTCCACGGGCGCATGAAGGCGACGGAGAAGGCCGAGGTGATGGCGGCCTTCAAGGCCGGCGAGCTGGATCTGCTGGTGGCCACCACGGTGATCGAGGTGGGGGTGGACGTGCCCAATGCCAGCCTGATGATCATCGAGAACCCGGAACGCCTGGGGCTCTCCCAGTTGCACCAGCTGCGTGGCCGGGTGGGACGCGGCGCCACCGAGAGCTTCTGCGTGTTGCTCTACCATCCGCCGCTGTCGGCCCACTCCCGGGAGCGCCTGGCGGTGATGCGCGAGACTACCGACGGCTTCCGGATCGCCGAGAAGGACCTGGAGCTGCGCGGCCCCGGCGAGGTGCTGGGCACCCGCCAGACCGGCCTGGCACAGATGAAGATCGCCGACCTGGAGCGGGACCGCGACCTGCTGGATAGCGTCACCGAACTCGCCAAGGCCCTGCTGGCCCAGGCCCCGGAGGCCAGCGGCCCACTGATTCAGCGCTGGCTGGGGGATGAAGCCGGGCGCTATGGGCAGGTATAGCACCAAGGAGCAAGGAGCAAGGAGCAAGGAGCAAGGAGCAAGGAGCAAGGAGCAAGGAGCAAGGCAGTGTCGGCCACCGAGGCCAGCTACAAGCGGAGTCCTTGTAGCTCGACGCTCGAAGCTTATAGCTCGGCGCTTACAGGTGTTTCAGCAGTTTCTGTAGCTGGGTCAGATCGGCGGAGTCACCGACGAGGCGCACGGTGCCGGCCATCATGCCGTCGAGGAAGGCCTGTTGGGTCGGCTTGCGCAGGACCTTGAGGGCGGCGGCCTCGTCCTCGAAGCGTAGCTCCAGGTCGAGATCCACCGGCAATCCCTTGCCGGTCTGGATGCCACGGGGCGACATCCGGTAATAGCGGGCGATGGAGAGATCTTCGGTGGCGATGCCCCAGTCGAGGCCCTTGGCCCGGCCGAGGGACTCCCGGAAGGCAGCCTTGCGGCGCAGGGCGCGCTTGAGCAGCCAGCCCAGGATCCACAGCAGCAGACGCAGCTTCATGGCGCTCCTTGCATGGCAAGATTCCGGGCCCGGCGACACCGCCACCGGGCCCGCGGTGGACAACCTTACTTGGTCACGGCGTCCTTGAGCGCCTTGCCCGGCTTGAAGGCCACGGTCTTGCTGGCCGGAATGGTCAGCGGCTGACCGGTCTGGGGGTTCTTGCCGGTGCGCGCAGCGCGCTCGCGCACGGTGAAGGAGCCGAACCCGATCAGGGAGACGTCCTGCCCCTTGGCCACACTACCGGTGATCTCGTCGAGAATGACGTTGAGCACCTGACCGGCCTTGTCCTTGGAAAGATCGGCACGCTCGGCGATCGCCGCAGCGAGTTCTGGTTTGCGCATACAGCCCTCCTGGTTTGGATATGCAAGGCGGCATCCGCCGCTCTCGTTGTTCTTCGTTAATCACTGAAGTCGAAGCACCCGGGAAATCCAAGCACCCCATCGATGCTGGCGGGAGCCCTCCCCCACGCGTAACGTCACTAGACTAGCAACGGCGGGGCGACTCGCGCCAGCTCAACTTTCCGCCTCACGGCGGCGCCTGTCAACGCGAATCCGATCAAACGTCCGTCTATATCCTCGGCCAGGGCCGCGAGATCGCGCCCCTCTCCCTCGATACGCCAGCGCGCCGGCGACTCCCGGGGTGGCAAGGAGACCACCGGCAGCAGGGGCGTCTTGACCAGCACCGGCCAGGGTCCATAGCTCACCGGCGTGGGGGTGCCGCTCAGCGTCGCCGCCAATGCCTTGGCCGCCGCCTGCAGCGGCTGCACATACATGGCGTTGACGCCGGCCACGCAGGCGGCGTCCCCCAGGGCATAGATTCCCGCCGCCGAGGTGCCCAGGTAACGATCGGTGACGATGCCCTCGGCGGAGGTCGTCAGCCCCGCCGCCGCGGCCAGCTCGACCCGTGGCACCAGGCCGGTGGCCACCAGCACCAGATCCGCTGCCAGGGCCTGGCCATCGTCCAGGCTCAGGGCCACGCCCTGCGTCTCGGCCGCCATGGTCGTGAGCAAGCGCCCCGCATGCAGGACGATCCCCGCCTCGGCCATGGCCTCGCCCAGGGCCCGCCCCAGGGGCTCCGGCAGCAGCCGCGCCAGGGGGGCCGGCTCCGGGGCGATCAGGTCCACGAGATGGCCGCCGGCGTGCAGGTCATTGGCGAACTCGCAGCCCACCAGGCCGCTGCCGATGATCGCTACCCGGGCCGGGCGACCGAGGGCCGCCAGGGCCCGCTGAAAGCCACGGTAGTCATCCAGGTCGTTGATGGTAAAGACCTTGCCGGCGAGCTTCTCGGGAATCACGAAGGGCGGCCGCGGCACGGCGCCGGTGGCCAGCACCAGTTGGCCGAAGTCGAGGCGCTCCTCGCCGACCCACAGGCAGCGGGCCTCCGGGTCGAGGGACGTAACCCGGGTTCGGGTGCGCACCACGGCCCCCAGGTGATCGGCCACCTCGATGGCCGAGCGCTGGGCCAGCCGCTCCGGAGGCAGGCCCTTGGCGAAACCGGTGGAGAGCAGCGGCTTGGAATAATCGTCGCCGCTATCGGCGGTGATCAGGGTCAAGGGGCGGTCGGGGTTCCTGGCCCGCCACTGGCGGGCCAGGCCCAGGCCGGCCATGCCGGCGCCGAGAATGATCAGGGGCGTATCCATGGGGCTCCTGGCAAGCGAGAGGGGATGGGGCCCCATGGTACACTAGCCGCCCCTTGACTCGACCCGGAGAGGCACGGTGCGCGACAGGCCAACCCCCATCGCCATCCCCCACTGGCAGCCCGCCACGGCCCTGAGGCCCTTGATCAGTCCCCATTGGTGGCGTTGGCTGGCCTCCCAGGACTCCCTGACCGAGCGGCTGATCGCCGCCGGCGGCGAACGCCCCTTCCGGGTACGCCTGCTTGGCCAGCGCCTGGGGGTGCCGCGCCGCGATGAGGCCCAGGCCCTGGGCCTGGCGCCACGCCGCCTGGCCTGGCTGCGCGAGGTGGCCCTGTGCCTCGACGAGTGCCCCTGGGTGGTGGCCCGCTCGGTGGCCCCCCTGACCCAGTTGCGCGGCCAGCGCCTGGATGGCCTGGGGGAACGCTCCCTGGGCAGCTGGCTGTTCCGCCAGCCCGACCTGGAGCGTGGCCCCATCGAGCTGACCCGGCGCCCGGCGCCCTTCCACCCGGCACGAGGCCCCTGGGGGCGCCGCTCGGTGTTCCGCCACGGCGACTTCGCGGTACTGGTGCAGGAGTACTTCCTGGCACGCATGGCGGATGATCTGGGGCTGCCTTCGCGCTAGGATTAGCGCCATCGCTTCAGGAGGACACGATGGATTCGACCCAGCCCCGCGGTATCCGCCGCCTGCCCGATTTCCTGCGCCTGATGCGCCTCGACCGGCCCATCGGCACCTGGCTACTGATGTGGCCCACCCTCTGGGCCCTGTGGGTGGCCGCCGAGGGCCTGCCCGGCCGCGACCTGCTGCTGATCTTCGTCGGCGGGGTCTATCTGATGCGCGCCGCCGGCTGCGTGATCAACGATTACGCCGACCGCCACCTGGACGGCCATGTGAAACGCACCAGGGAGCGTCCCCTGGCCACCGGCCGCATCGCCGAGAAGGAGGCCAAGGGGCTGTTCGGCGCCCTGGTGGCCGCGGCCTTCGTGCTGGTGCTCTTCACCAACCTCTTCACCATCATGCTGGCCTTCGTGGGGGTGGCGCTGGCCTTTATCTACCCCTTTATGAAGCGCTACACCCACCTGCCCCAGCTGTTCCTGGGCGCCGCCTTCTCCTGGGCCATTCCCATGGCCTTCGGCGCCGTGCTGGGCCATCTCCCGATGGAGGCCTGGCTGCTGTTCGCCGCCAATGTGGCCTGGACGGTGGCCTACGACACCCAGTACGCCATGGTGGATCGGGACGATGACCTGAGGATCGGCATCAAGTCCACGGCGGTGCTCTTCGGCCGCGCCGACAAGGCGATCATCGGCCTGCTGCAGCTGACCACCCTGGGCCTGCTGGGCTGGGCGGGCTGGCGCCTGGGGCTGGGCGGCTTCTTCTGGCTGGGGCTGGCGGCCATGGCGGCCACCTTCGTGCACCAGCAGGTGCTGATCCATGATCGCTCCCGGGAGCGCTGCTTCCAGGCTTTCCTCAACAACCACTGGTCGGGGTTGGTGCTCTTCGCCGGCCTGGCGCTAAGCCTCTGGCCCCAGGGCTAGAAGCCCCGCCGAGGGCATGATGGCGACGGCAGTGCCATCCTTGTCATGGCACTGTCATATTGTCAGGCTCTAATCGTCATCACACCGTCATAGCCAGCCGAGGCCCGAGATGACCGCCAAGACCGTTCTGATCGTCGATGACGAAGCGCCCATCCGCGAGATGATCGCCGTGGCCCTGGAGATGGCCGACTATCGCGTGCTGGAGGCCGATAACGCCCAGGACGCCCACGCCATGATCGTCGACCACCAGCCCGACCTGCTGCTGCTGGACTGGATGATGCCCGGCACCAGCGGTATCGAACTGGCCCGGCGCCTCAAGCGCGAGACCACTACCGCCGAGCTGCCGATCATCCTGCTCACCGCCAAGGGCGAGGAGGACAACAAGATCCAGGGCCTGGAGGCCGGCGCCGACGACTACATCACCAAGCCCTTCTCGCCCCGGGAGCTGGTGGCCCGGCTCAAGGCGGTGCTGCGCCGCACCACCCCCAAGGGGGTCGAGGAGGCCGTCGAGGTGGACGGCCTGGTGCTGGACCCCGCCAGCCATCGAGTCAGCGCCAACGGCCAGGCGGTGGAGATGGGGCCCACCGAATACCGCCTGCTGCAGTTCTTCATGACCCACCAGGAGCGCGCCTATACCCGCAGCCAGCTGCTCGATCAGGTGTGGGGCGGCAACGTCTATGTGGAGGAGCGCACCGTGGACGTGCATATCCGCCGCCTGCGCAAGGCCCTGGGCGAGCACCACCAGCACCTGGTGCAGACGGTGCGCGGCACCGGCTACCGCTTCTCCGCCAAGGCCTAGTATTCTGGAGATGATCCGGCGGTGGTGGTCCGCCACCGCCTTGACCCTCCGACTTGCGGAGCCCGCCCGTGCGTAACTGGCATCGCGAACTCTGGCGACTCGCCCTGCTGATCGCAGGCTTCGGCCTGCTAGGCTGGCCCCTGGGCCACCCCGCCGCCGGCCTGGCCCTGGGACTGGCCCTGGCCCTGGGTCGCCAGCTCTGGCAACTGCGCGCCCTGCACCGCTGGCTGAGCCGGCGCCCCCAGGACGAGCCCCCCGCCGCCAGCGGCCTGTGGGGCGAGCTCTTCGATCGCCTCTACAAGTACCAGAAGGGCCAGCGCCTGACCCAGCGCCGCCTGCGCGACACCCTCAAGCGTATCCAGGACTCCTCCGAGGCGATGAGCGACAGCGTGGTGATGCTCGACTCCCACGGCGACCTGGAGTGGTGGAACAGCGCCGCCGAGCGCATGCTGGGCCTCAAGGCCTCCCACGACCGCGGCCAGCACATCACCAACCTGCTGCGCGACCCACGCTTTATCGCCTACTTCAATGCCCGCGACTACCAGGAGCCCCTGACCCTGCCGTCGCCGCTGCGCGAAGACCTGATCCTGCAGTTCCAGATCACCCTCTATGGCGACGACGAGCGCCTGCTGATGGCCCGGGACATCACCCGACTGCACCGCCTGGAGATGATGCGCCGCGACTTCGTGGCCAACGTCTCCCATGAGCTGCGCACCCCGCTGACGGTGATGGCCGGCTACCTGGAGACCTATGCCGACCATGCCGACCTGCTGCCGCCGCGCTTCGCCCGGGGCCTGGGGCAGATGCAGCGGCAGGCCACCCGCATGCAGACCCTGGTGGAGGACCTGCTGCTGCTGTCGCGGCTGGAGAACGAGCAGCACCGGGAGCCCGCCGCGCCGGTGGATCTCGCCGAGCTGATGGCGGCGGTGCGCCGCGACGGCGAGGCCCTCTCCGGCGGACACCACCAGTTGGCGGTGGAAACCCAGGCGACGGAGCGGCTGCTGGGCAATGCCCAGGAGCTGCGCAGCGCCCTCTCCAACCTGGTCTTCAATGCGGTGCGCTATGCCGGCGTGGGGGCTCATATCACCCTGCGCTGGCGCCTCACCGCGGAGGGGGCCTGCCTGGAGGTGGAGGACGACGGCGAGGGCATCGATCCGGTGCACCTGCCGCGCCTCACCGAGCGCTTCTACCGGGTCGACAAGGGACGCAGCACCGCCACCGGCGGCACCGGCCTGGGCCTGGCCATCGTCAAGCATGTGCTGCTGCGCCACGATGCCCGCCTGGAGATCGACTCCCACCCCGGTGAGGGCGCCCGATTCTCCTGCTATTTCCCCGCCGAGCGGCTGCTGCCCGCCCCGGCCCTGGCAAACTCCTCCTGAGGGGGCGCCTCTTTATCAATCCCCCTGTCACTTCCCCGCCGAGCGACTGCTTCCCGCCCCGACCGAGGCCAACGCTTCCTGATCAGGCCTGGCGCGGCATCGTCAGGCCACGGTAGTGGGCGTCCCACATCAGCACCGCGCCGGCCACGGCGCCGGGCAGCAGGAAGAGGTTGGCCAGGGGGATCCAGGTGATCAGGGTGACCCAGCCGCCGTAGGTGAGGGTCGGCCAACGGCGCTGTCCCAGGCGGCGGCGCATCTCGGCGAAGCTCACCTTGTTGTTGTCCATGGGGTAGTCCAGGTAGGTGATGGCCATCACCCAGGCGGAGAAGAGCGCCCAGAGCAGGGGCGCGGCCAGGTTGATAGCGGGGATCCAGCTGATCAGGAAGAGCAGCGCCATGCGCGGCAGGATATAGGCCAGCTTGACCAGCTCGCGGCCCAGGGCATCCACCGCGGTGCGCGCCAGGCCGCGATCGTCCAGGGGTTCGCGGCCGGTGGCCAGCACCTCCACCTTGGCGGCCAGGAAGCCATAGAAGGGCGCGGCGATCAGGTGAGTCACCAGGGTAAAGGTAAAGAAGACGATCACCACCAGGCTGATCAGGAACAGCGGCCAGATCAACCAGCTCAGCCAGTCGAGCCAGGCCGGCACCATCGCCATCCAGCCGTCCAGCCAGCCGCCGAAGTGGGCCAGCACATAGCGCAGCAGCAGCGCGTAGACCACCAGGTTGATGGCGATGGGCGCGAACACATAGCGGCGCAGGCCGGGGCGATAGACCAGTCGGGTGCCGCGCAGCACCGCGGTCAGGGCATCGAGCATCTCGTTTTCTCTCCTCAATACGACAGCGACCGCCGGCATTCGCGGCGGTCGCTGCATTGGAGGGGCTGGTGCCCCGGCGGTCAAGTCCCAATCAGTCCTGGCGCTTGATGGCCGCCTCGTCCAGCTCCTCGGGGTCCACATGGCGGATATCCAGCCCCTTGACCAGGTAGACCACGTATTCCGCCAGGTTGTTGGCGTGATCGCCGATGCGCTCCAGGGCGCGCAGGATCCACATCACGTTGAGCACCGGGGAGATGGCGCGCGGATCCTCCATCATGAAGGTCATCAGCGAGCGCATGGCGCTGGCGTACTCGCTGTCCACCGAGTCGTCCTCGTGGACCACCTCCAGGGCCAGCTCGATATCGAAGCGGGCGAAGGCGGTCAGGGCATCGCGCAGCATCTTGCGCACATGCTCGCTGATATGGCGCACCTCCACCACGCCCTTGGCCCCCTGGTTCGCCTCGATCAGCGACAGGGCGTTGCGGGCGATCTTGCTGGCCTCGTCGCCGATGCGCTCCAGGTCCGAGGTGGCGCGAATCACCGCCAGCACCAGGCGCAGGTCGGAGGCGGCGGGCTGACGACGAGCCAGCACCCGGGTGCACTCGTCGTCGATCTTCAACTGCATGTCGTTGACCGCCTTGTCGTTGTCGCGCACCCGCTCGGCGAGGCGGCTGTCGCCCTCCAGCAGGGCGCTCACCGCCTCCTGGATCTGCTGCTCGACCAGGCCGCCCATGGCCATCAGGTGGGTCTTGAGCTCTTCGAGCTCCTGGTTGAACTGGCGGGAAATATGCTGGCTATGGGTATCGCTGGTGATGTCCATGGGACTCTCCTGAAGCCGCCGGATCAGCTCATCCGGCCGGTGATGTAGTCTTCGGTGCGGGTCAGCCGCGGATTGGTGAACAGGTCATCGGTGGCGGCATACTCCACCAGCTCACCGCCCTCCAGGAAGGCGGTGTAGTCGGAGACCCGGGCCGCCTGCTGCATGTTATGGGTGACCAGGATCACCGAGAGCCGCGACTTGAGGTTGCGGATCAGCTCCTCGATCTTCAGCGAGGAGATCGGATCCAGGGCCGAGGCGGGCTCGTCGAGCAGCAGCACCTCCGGCTGCACCGCCAGGGTCCGGGCGATCACCAGGCGCTGCTGCTGGCCCCCCGAGAGGGTCCAGGCGGAGTCGTGAAGGCGATCCTTGACCTCGTCCCAGAGGGCCGCGGAGACCAGGGCCCATTCGATGATCTCGTCGCGGCGGCGCTTTTTCAGCGGCACCTGGAGTCGCAGCCCGAAGGCCACGTTCTCGTAGATCGACATGGGGAAGGGATTGGGGGTCTGGAAGACCATCCCCACCCGGCGGCGCAGCTGCGCCACCGCCACCCCGGGCCCATGGATATCCTCCCCCTCCAGCAGCACCCGCCCGCTCTGGGTGACCTCGTCGTTGAGGTCATGCAGCCGATTGAGGACCCGCAGCAGGGTCGACTTGCCGCAGCCCGAGGGACCGATAAAGGCGGTGACGCTGTGTCGCGGCACCCGCAGCGACAGCCCCTGGAGCGCCGGCTGGCCGCCATAGCGCAGGGAGAGATCATCGATCTCCAGGCAGCTCCGGGCCGCGGGGATCTCGATCACCGCCGACCGGGTGCCCCCGGCCGCCTGGGAAAACAGGGTCTCGCTCATGGGTCGACTCATCGGGACCGCAGCGCCGCATGCCGCGCCCGTAGATGATGGCGCAGTAATATTGCAGTCAGGTTAAGCACCAGGATCACTCCTACCAGCAGCAGCGCCGTGGCGTAGACCAGCGGCAGGGCCGCCTCCACGTCGCCGCTATGAAAACCGACATCGAAGACATGGTAGCCCAGATGCATGAACTTCCGTTCCAGGTGCAGGTAGGGAAAGTCCCCATCCACCGGCACCTGGGGCGCCAGCTTGGCCACCCCCACCAGCATCAGCGGCGCCACTTCGCCGGCGGCCCGGGCGATGGCCAGGATCACCCCGGTGAGCATGGCCGGCAGGGCCATGGGCAGGATCACCCGGCGCAGCATCTCGGCGCGGGTGGCGCCCAGGGCCAGGGCCGCCTCGCGCTGCTGGGCGGGGATCCGCGCCAGCCCCTCCTCGGTGGCCACGATCACCACCGGCAGGGTCAACAGGGCCAGGGTCAGGGAGGCCCACAGCAGGCCACCGGTACCGAAGGTGGGCGACGGCAGGCTGTCGGCGAAGAGCCAGTCGTCGAGGCGGCCGCCGATACCATAGACGAAGACGCCGAGGCCGAAGACGCCGTAGACGATGGAGGGCACCCCAGCCAGGTTGCGCACCGCGATGCGGACCCAGCCGGTCAGCCGCCCCTGGGGCGCCACCTCATGCAGGTAGACCGCCGCCAGGACCCCGAAGGGGGTCACCAGGGCCGACATCAACAGCACCATCAGCACGGTGCCGAAGATCGCCGGCCAGACGCCGCCGGCGGTATTGGCCGCCCTTGGTCCCTCGGAGAGGAAGTGCCAGAGGTTGGCCCCCCAGGCCGCCAGTTTCTCCGGCGGCGACATGGCGTTGGGGCGCCAGGCGGCCAGCATGCTCTCCAGGGGCACAGTGAGGCGCTCGCCGGCGGCGCTCTCCACCACCAGGGCATCCCGGGTCATGGCCGCCTGCAGCTCGCCGACCCGCGCCTGGGCCTCGGTCAGCCGCGCCCGGGCCTCGGCGTCGTCATGGCCCGCCGCCAGGCGCCGGGCCAGGGGCGCGATCACCTCGCGGCGCAGGGCGTCGCGCTCGGCACGCAGCGACAGGACCCGTTCGAGGCGGGCCGCGAAGGCCGCCCATAGCGGCGCCTCGGCCAGTCGCCGCCCCGCCTCCTCCAAGGCCAGGGGTCGCACGATCAGCTCGCCCCAGCGCTGGCGCTCGATCACCGCCCAGTCATCGGGGCGCTCGCGGCGGGCGATGCTCGTCACCTCGACCCAGCGCCAGGCCTCGCCGTCCAGGTCACGATTGCCGGTGCGGTAGAGGCGCTCGCGCAGGGGGCTGCCCTGCAGGGTCTGGCGGCGCTCCTCTCGCACCGGCTGACCGGCCAGCTGGCGGCCGTCGTCGAGGGTCACCAGCTCCACCGGCGCCGGCCAGAAGTGGCCCAGGCCGCGCCCCGCCAACAGCAGCAAGAGGGCCGCCAGCATCAACAACGACAGGGCCAGGCTGCCGGCGGCCAGCCAGGGCCAGGGTCCCTCGCCCCGGGGCAGGCCGGCGCGGCCCGGCAAGCGGAGGCGCCTCATCGTCCGGCCCCCAGTTGGCGATAGCGACGCTTGAGGCGCCGGCGCACCAGCTCCGCCAGGGTGTTGACGGCGAAGGTGAAGAGGAACAGCAGCAGGGCGCTGAACAGCAGCACCCGGTAGTGGGTGCCGCCGGGCACCGCCTCGGGCAGTTCGATGGCCAGGTTGGCGGCGAAGGAGCGCATGCCCTCCAGGGGGCTGACGCTCATCAGGGCGGTATTGCCGGTGGCCATCAACACGATCATGGTCTCGCCCACGGCGCGCCCGGCGCCGATCATCACCGCCGAGAAGACCCCCGGTCCGGCGGCGGGCAGCAGCACCTTCCACAGGGTCTGCCAGCGGGTGGCGCCCAGGGCCTGGGCGCCCTCGCCGAGGCTCGCCGGCACCCCGGAGAGGGCGTCCTCGGCCAGGGCGAAGATGGAGGGAATCACCGCGAAGCCCATGGCCAGGCCGACGATCAGGGCATTGCGCTGGTCATAGCCGAGCCCCAGGGAGGCTTCCAGCCAGCCGCGCAGGTCGCCGTCGAACAGCGCCGCCTCCAGCCAGGGCGAGGCCCACAGGGCCAGGGCGATCCATAGCGCCAGCCAGGGCATCAGCCACAGGCCCGCCCAGCCCAGCGGCAGGCACCGCCGCCATGCCGCCGGCAGCCGCGTCCAGAGCCCCCCCGCCAGCAGCATGACCAGCGGCAGCAGGACGATCAGCGCCAGGCCGCCGGCCAGGTGGCGCTCGACGAAGGGCGCCAGCACCAGGCCGGCGACGAAGCCGATCACCACGCCGGGCAACGCCTCCATCAACTCCAGGGTCGGCTTGATCCGCTCACGCAGCCGCCGCGGCAGGTAACAGGCGGAGAAAAAGGCCGCCCCCAGGGCCAGGGGAACCGCCAGCAGCAGGGCATAGGCCGCCGCCTTGAGGGTACCCCAGGCCAGAGGCGCCAGGCCGTACTTGGGCTCATCGAGGCTGCCCTCGCCGGCGCTCTGCCAGCGCTGCTGGGGGGCGGCGTGGCCCTCGTAGGGCTGGGGCAGCCAGAGGGTACGCCAGCTGATCTCGGCATGGGGGGCGTCGATGGCCAGGCGTTGGACAACGCCTGCGTCGCGCCACAGCAGGCCCCCCTCGGCATCGAAGCCGAGGGCCTCGCCGCCGGGCGCCTCGCCCCGCCAACGCTGCCCGGCCAGGGACTCGAACAGGCTCAACCCCGCCGCATCGCGGGCCAGGAAGAGCCGCGATTCGGGCAGGGTCCAGAGGGCCTGGATGACCGGGCCCCGATCGCGGTACTCCGTCGCCAGGCGCAGCCAGGGTGGCGCCGCCTCCACCGTCCAGCGACGCAGGCCACCGGCATCATCGGCGACGACCAGGCTACGCCCCCCGGCCAGGGCCGCCAGGGCGGTGATGCGGCGTTCGGGCTCCACCACCGGCAGGCGCGCCAGCCGTCGCGGGGCCTCACCGTCCAACGCCAGGATCGTCAGCCGATGCCCCTCGGCCAGCCACAGTCGCCCGCCCAGGGCCTGGGGCTGCGCATGGGACAGGGCGTAGGGCAGGGCATCCAGGTGCTGGTCCCGCCGCCAGGCCTCGAGCCCGGCAGGCAGCGGCGCCTCCAGGGGATAAGCCACCTCGACGCCGGGCGTCGCCGGCTCGCTGGCCACCCGCGGAGAGGAGAACAGCGGCCAGGCGGCCACCACCAGGAAGACGCCGATGGCCAGCACGGCGACGATCACCCCGATGCCGCAGGCGCTGATCAGCAGGGTCGCCAGGCGATCCCGGACCTGGCGCCAGCGCTGGCGCAAGCGCACGGCGGGCGAGGAGTAGTCGATCATGGCCGGGGCCCGTGGGAAGAAAGAGAAGACATGGCGATAGCGTGACTCTAGGTCAGAATCATGACAATTGGATGACAGCGCTTAATGGCCCGGCTCCAGGCCGAGGCGGCGGCGAATCTCCGTCAGGCGGCCCGGCGGCAGGGCCACGAAGCCCAACTCCTCGACGATGGCCTGCCCTTCGGCGGAGAGCACCAGCTCGACGAAGGCCCGCTCCAGGGGGGGCCAGGGCTCACCGGGGGCCAAATTGAGGTAGAGGTAGAGGGGCCGGCTCAGGGGATAATCGCCGGCCAGGGCCGCCTCGGCGGTGGGCCGCACCGCCCCGCCATCGTCCCCCACCAGGCCCAGGGCCCGCACCCCTGGGGTCAGGTAGCCCAGGCCGGCGTAGCCGATGCCCCGGGGATCATTGGCCACCGCCGCCACCACCGCCGCCGAGCCCATGAGTTCCCCCACGTCGAGGCGGAAGTCACCGCCGCACAGGGCCAGGCGGCGCACCACCCCATGGCTGCCGGAGGCACTGTTGCGGCCATAGCGGCTGATGCCGCCCGACAGCGTCGGGCGCAACTCGTCCCAGCGCTCCAGGGGAGCGGCGCCCCCGCAGCGCCGGGTGTCGGAGAAGATGGCATCCAGCTGGGCCAGGCTCAGGGCCTCGACGGGGTTGTCGCGGTGCACGAAGAACGCCAGGGCATCCATGGCCACCGGCACGGCCAGGGGCGGATAACCGTGGGCGGCGATAAAGGCCGCCCGCTCCGACTCGGACATGGGCCGCGACATGGGGCCCAGGCGGCTGGTGCCCGCCACCAGGGCCGGCGGCGCCGTGGAGGAGCCGCTGGCCTGTAGCTGCAGGCGTACCCCGGGGTGCCGGGCCTCCAGGGTCTCGCCCCAGCGCAGCATCAGGCTGGCCAGGGTCTCGGAGCCGATGGAGTGGAGGGGCCCGGCGATGGGGGAGCTCGCCTGCAGCGGCGCGGCGACCAGCCAGGCCAGCAGCATCAGCCATCCCGGCAAGGGACGATGACGAAGGAGTCGACGAGCGAGTGGCATGGCAAGATTCCCCGAGCGGCCTGGGTATCACGACTGACGCGACGCCCTGTCACAGATGGTGGTTAAGGGACGGACAGGCGTTTAAGATGCCTGTTCAATGAGTCTCGAACAACAATGCCGGCGATCCGTGATACCCCATGACCGATCTCGATGATGTTCCCGCCCCCCAGGGGCAGTTGACCCTCAAGCTGCTGGCCTCGCGCCAGGATACCAACCTCTATGGCGATATTCCCGGCGGCTGGCTGGTCAGTCATATGGACCAGGCCGCCGAACTGGCCGCCGGCCGGGTGGCTCATGGCCGCACCGCCACCGTGGCCATCGAGGCCATGGACTTCCTGTGCCCGGTGCGCATCGGCTCGGTGGTCAATATCTTCACCGAGGTGCGGGAGATCGGCCGCAGCTCCATCAAGATCGACGTGGAGGTGTGGAGTCGACCGCCCCAGGAGCGCGACCCCGACGAGCTGCACAAGGTCACCGAGGCGCGCTTCGTGATGGTGGCCCTGGACGACAATGGCCGGATTCGCGCCGTGCCCGAGGCCTAGCCCCCTCATAACGACACTGGGCGCCCACGGGCGCCCAGTGGCTCTCGATACCGCCCGCCGACACCTTAGGTGGTCACGGCGTCGCGGCTTTTGGGATTCTGGAGAGGGGCGAACTCCCCCGCATCGATGGTGGCGTGGCCCCCCGCGCCACCACTGATTCAGGACGTTACCGCATCGCGGCTTTTGGGGGTCTGGAGAGAGGCGAACTCCCCCCTCTCCAACCACCGGCCACTCAAGATGTCACGGCGTCGCGGCTTTTCAGGTAGGCGAATTCCCCCACGTCGGTAAAGCCCCGTACCAGGCGCTGGAAGGCCTGATAGGACTCATAGACCCGCGCCGACTCGGGGTCGGACTCCGCCTGCCGTGCCAGCACCTCTCGGGACGACTCGTAGAGCGCCGCCATCACGTCCTCGGGGAAGGTGCGCAGCTCGACGCCGTGCTCGTCCACCAGGGTCTGCAGGGCCTGGGCATTGCGGAAGGTAAACTCGTCGATCATCGCCAGGTTGGCGGAGCGGGCCGCCTCCACCACCACCGCCTTGAGGTCATCCGGCAGGGCGTTCCAGGCATCCAGATTGACGGTGCCCTCGAGTATCGCGCTGGGCTCGTTCCAAACCGAGGTGTAGTAGTAATCGGCCACCTGGTAGAGGCCGAAGGCCATGTCGTTGTAAGGGCCCACCCAGTCGGCGGCGTCCAGCACCCCGGTCTGCATGGAGGTGAAGATCTCCGAGCCCGGCATATTGACGGCGGTGGCGCCGATGCCGTTCATGGCCTCGCCGGCCAACCCCGGCAGGCGGATACGCAGGCCGCGCATGTCCTCCAGGGAGTTGATCTCACGCTTGAACCAGCCGGCCATCTGGGTTCCGGTATTGCCTACCGCGAAGGGCTTGAGGTTGTGCCCGGCATAGACCTCGTCCCACAGCTCCTGGCCACCGCCATGGTAGAGCCAGGCATTGGTCTCGGTGGTGTTCATGCCGAAGGGCACGGCGGTGAAGAACTGGGAAGCGGCGACCTTGCCGCGCCAGTAATAGGCGGCGGAGTGGCCCATCTCGGCAGTACCGGCGGCCACCGCATCGAAGACCTCCAGGGCCGGGACCAGCTCGCCGGCCCCATAGACCTGGACCCGCATGCGGCCGCCGGAGAGGGTCTCGATGCGCTGGGCGAAGTCGTTGGCACCGGTGCCGAGGGCCGGGAAGTTCTTCGGCCAGGAGGTGACCATGCGCCAGGTGATGGGCTCCTGGGCGCTGGCGGTGGAGACGAAGGGGGCGGCCACGGCCCCCGCGGCGCCGGCGCCCAGGGCGCCGAGGAATTGACGTCGTTGCATGACGGGCATGACTCCATTGAGCGTTATTGTTTTTCCGGCGCGGGGCTCGCCCGGCGGGAAAGTGTCCGTCACGCAGTATGCTTAGCAGGGTTAGCGACGGCAAGCCTGGCCGCCAACGCCATTGACGTTAGCGTCAAGTGGTGAAATATACCGGCCAGGGCTAACACCGCTGGAATCGCTGAGGGCAGGTCGGAGCGGGGGTTTTTTGCCATGGATGGCAAAAGTAGCGCCCAGAGAGGGGTTCACAGCGCCCCGCGACACCTGCCCCCAGGGTAGCCCCTGGCCACAAAGCTAACTGCGATAACCCTGGCATGCCGGCGAGCTATAGCGGCGTTAGCTTGGCGAAGCCCAGCACCAGCCACTTGTCGCCCTCGCCCTCGAAGCTCACCTGCACCCGGGCCCGCTGCCCCTCGCCCTCGGCGTTGATGATCACCCCATCGCCGAACAGCGGATGGCTGACCCGCTGCCCCAGGGAGAGGCTGGGCAGGTCATCGCCGCCGTTGACGCCCTCCTGGCGGGCCGCCGCGGGCAGCGACCGGCCGGCGGTAACCGGCCGCGAGATCTGGCCGCGCAGGCGTACCTCCTCCAGCAGCGCCTCGGGCAGCTCGCGCAGGAAACGGGAGGGACGCTGGAAGGTCTCCTTGCCGTGCAGGCGGCGCAGCTCCGCATAGGTGAGGTAGAGCTTGTGCATGGCCCGGGTCAGGCCCACGTAGCAGAGGCGCCGCTCCTCCTCCAGGCGCCCCGGCTCCTCCAGGGACATCTTGTGGGGGAAGAGCCCCTCCTCCACCCCGGCGACGAAGACCACCGGGAACTCCAGCCCCTTGGCGGAGTGCAGGGTCATCAGTTGCACGCAGTCCTCGAATTCGTCCGCCTCGTGGTCGCCGGCATCCAGGGCCGCCTCGGCCAGGAAGGGCTCCAGGGCCGCGGCCCCCTCGCCCACCTCCACCTCGGCCAGGGGCGTGCCCTGGGTAAAGGCGCGGGCGGCGGTGACCAGCTCCTCCAGGTTCTCGACCCGGGCCTGGCCCTTCTCGCCCTTCTCGCTGCGGTGGTGCTCCAGCAGCCCCGACTGGCTCACCACATGGTCAATGATCTCGTGGAGCATCAGCGCCGCGGTGTCGTGATCGAGGCGCTCGACCAGCTCGGCGAAGGCCTGCACCGCATTGGCGGCGCGTCCCTTGAGCCGGCCCTGGGCCAAACAGTCGTGGAGCGCCTGCCACAGGGAGCTATTGTCCTCCCGGGCCCGCTCGCGGATCACCTCCACGGTGCGGGTGCCGATGCCTCGCGCAGGCACATTGATGACCCGTTCCAGGGAGGCGTCATCGTCGCGGTTGAGCAGCAGGCGCAGGTAGGCCAGGGCGTTCTTGATCTCCAGGCGCTCGTAGAAGCGATGGCCGCCGTAGATGCGGTAGGGCATGCCCTGGCGGATCAGCGCCTCCTCCAGCACCCGGGACTGGGCATTGGAGCGGTAGAGGATGGCGATATCGCGGCGGTTGATCCCCTCGTCCACCTTCTCCTTGATGGTGTCGACGATGAAACGCGCCTCGTCCAGGTCATTGAAACCGGCATAGACGGAGATCGGCTCGCCCTCGGCGCCGTCGGTCCACAGCTCCTTGCCCATGCGCCCGCTGTTGTGGCTGATCAGCGCATTGGCGGCATCCAGGATGGCGCTGGTGGAGCGGTAGTTCTGCTCCAGGCGCACCGTCCGGGTGTCGGTGAACTCGGTCTCGAAGCGGCGGATATTCTCGACCCGGGCGCCGCGCCAGCCATAGATGGACTGGTCGTCGTCGCCCACCACCGTCATCGGCGTGCGCTGGCCGCTGAGCAGCTTGAGCCAGGCGTATTGCAGGGTATTGGTGTCCTGGAACTCGTCCACCAGCACATGGGCGAAACGTGCCTGGTAGTGGGCCAGCAGCGCCGGGGTATCGCGCAGCAGCTCCAGGCTGCGCAGCAGCAGCTCGCCGAAGTCCACCAGGCCGCCCCGCTCGCAGGTCAACTGATAGCGCTCGTAGAGCTCCACCATCTGGCTCATGTAGGCGTCGCCATGGGCATCCACCTGATGGGGACGCAGCCCCTCCTCCTTGCAGCCGGAGATAAAGTACTGCACCTGGCGGGGCGGGAAGCGCTCGTCGTCGATCCGGTGATCCTTGAGCAGGCGCTTGATCAGGCGCAGCTGGTCATCGCTGTCGATGATCTGGAAGTGCTGGGGCAGGCGGGCGTCCTGCCAGTGGGTGCGCAGCAGGCGATGGGCGATGGAGTGGAAGGTGCCCACCCACATATGGCGCAGCGACAGGCCCAGCAGGGCCTCCAGGCGGGTGCGCATCTCCCGGGCCGCCTTGTTGGTGAAGGTCACCGCCAGGATGGCATAGGGAGAGAGCCCCTCGGTCTGCAGCAGCCAGGCGATGCGATGCACCAGCACCCGGGTCTTGCCGGAACCGGCCCCGGCCAGCACCAGCATATTGCCCTGGGGGGCGCTGACGGCTTCGCGCTGGGCGGGATTGAGGTGGTCGAGAATCGCCGTGACGTCATCCATAGGGGCAGGCACTTGCTGATCGAAAAATGGGCGACCAGCTTAGCATAAGCCCCAGCCGGGTCTTAGGGCTTCTCGTCTTCTTCCGGGTAGCGCAGCGGGACCAGGCTCTTCTTCACCGACTTGAGCTGTTCGGCGAGCTTGGGCCCGCGGGTCTTGGCCACCCCCACCGCCAAGACGTCCACCAGCACCAGATGGGCGATCCGCGAGCTCAACGGGGTATAGATCTCGGTGTCCTCGTGGACATCGATATAGAGCGGCAGGCTCACCTCGTCGGCCAGCGGCGAGCCACTGGGGCACAGGCCGATCACGGTGGCGCCGGCCTCCCGTGCCAGGCGGACGCTGGCCACCAGGGCGCGCGTGCGGCCGGTCTGTGAGATGGCCACCACCACGTCGCCCTTGCCCAGGGTCACCGCCGACATGTTCTGCATATGCGGATCGGTATAGGCCGAGGTGGAGATCTGCAGGCGGAAGAACTTGTGCTGGGCATCGAAGGCCACGGCGCCGGAGGCACCGAAGCCGTAGAACTCCACCCGGTTGGCCATGGCCAGGGCATTGATGGCCTGGTTGAGGGCCTCGATATCCAGGCGGTCGCGCACCGAGAGCAGGGTGCCCACGGTGGAATCGAAGATGTTATGGGAAAATTCGGCGACGCTGTCGCTGTCGTTCATGGAGAACTGGGCAAACTGGCTGCCAGTGGCCAGCATCTGGGCCAGCTTGAGCTTGAAGTCCTGGAAACCATTGCAGCCCAGGGCCCGACAGAAGCGCACCACGGTGGGTTCGCTGACCTTGGCCTCGGTGGCCAGGTCGACGATGCGCATATGGATCACTTCCTCGGGATTGCGCAGCACATAACGGGCCACCTTCTGCTCGGAGCGACGAAAGTGCTCCATGCGACCTCTTAGCTCATCGAATAGGGCGCGGCTCACGGTTCGCTCCTCGTTCTTTCGTTATCGTCTGGGGCCCGATGGGTCGTCTGTTCAGTATGCCCAGCTCCGGGCCAGGCTGTCAGCACCGGAATGTCGGCGCTTGACATCAACGGCCGGTCTGGGTCATCAAATTGTCAAGTAGGTTATAGTAAGAGAAGCAGTGTCGACACTTTTGTTGCTTGCGTCCTCTGCAGGAGAACCGACTCATGCGCGATATGGAACGGCTATCCACGCTTCGTAATGAACTGCTCGATATCTTCATGAGCATGGAAAACGACGAACACCAGCAGCGCCAGAAGAGCGCCGCCGTGCGCCATCTGCGGGCCCGTCGCGGCATCGAGCTGCATGGCGAATTCAAGCGTCTCGAACAGGAGATCAGCGACCTCGACGACGCCTTGCAGTAGCCCAGAATGCAGCGAACCCCGGGGTCACCGGGGCTCGCCAAAGGGAGGTCGTCTTATCGTCGCCGGCCTAGATCAGCCCGGTGATAAAGACGATGACCACCCCCACCGGCGCGATAAAACGCGCGCTGGCATGCCACAGGGTGGCGGCGGTACCGCCGATACCCAACTCCTTCTCGACGCTGGTGCGATCCAGGCACCAGGCCACGAAGACCACCGCGCCCAGCCCGGTCAGAGGCAGCAGGATCTTGCTGGTGAAGGTATCCAGCAGGTCGAAGACGTTGAGCCCGAACAGCACCGGCACGTCCCAGACATTGAACGACAGCAGGGCGGCGATGCCCAGGGCCCAGACCGCCACGGCGCTGACCAGGGTCGCGGCGACCCGGGACAGCGGGGTACGCTCTTCCATCAGCTCCACCACCGGCTCCAGCAGGGAGATGGCCGAGGTCAGGGCGGCGAAGGTCAGCAGCAGGAAGAACATCAGGCCGATAATCATGCCGCCGCCCATATTGCCGAAGGCCAGGGGCAGGGTGACGAAGATCAGGCCGGGCCCCTCGCCGGGGCTGAGGCCGTTGGCGAAGACGATGGGGAAGATCGCCATGCCGGCGATCAGGGCCACCACGGTGTCGAGGATGATCACGGTGCGGGCGGTGCCGATCAGGTTGACGTCCTCGCCCAGGTAGGAGCCGTAGGCCATCATGATGCCCATGCCCAGCGACAGGGTGAAGAAGGCCTGTCCCATGGCGGCCAGTACCACGCCACCGTCGAGGGCACTCCAGTCGGGGCTGAACATAAAGGCCAAGGCCTCACCGAAGTGCCCGGTGGTCATGCCATAGCCCACCAGCAGCAGCAGCAGGATAAACAGGGCCGGCATCAGGGTGCGCACCGCACTCTCGAGGCCCTTGGTCACGCCGCGGGCGACGATCCACACCACCAGCGCCATAAAGGCGGTATGCCACAGCAGCAGCAGGCCGGGGTTGCTCAGTAGGCCGCCGAAGATGGCGCCGATGCCATCGGCGTCCTGGCCGCTGAAGGCGCCGGTCACCGAGCTCAGGGTATAGGAGAGCGACCAGCCGCCGATCACGCTATAGAAGGAGAGGATCAAGAAGGCCGCCAGCACGCCGCTGAAGCCCACCAGCATCCAGGCGCCGGGCTGCCCCCGCTCCCGGGCCAGCTCGGCCATGGCATTGATGGGGTTCTTCTGGCCACGCCGGCCGATCAGCCATTCGGCGACCAGGATGGGGAGCCCGATCACCGCCACACAGATCAGGTAGACCAGGACGAAGGCGGCCCCGCCGCTATCGCCCACCATATAAGAGAAGCGCCAGATATTGCCCAGGCCGACGGCGGAGCCGGTGGCGGCCAGGATAAAGGCCATCTTCGATGACCATTGTGCATGGGATAGTTTCGACATGATTCACCCTGATTGTGCGTGTCGTTATCGATCGGTCGGATGCGATAACGGCTTGTGCTTATTGTTGCCACGTCCAGGTCGCCATGGGTCACACGGCGCACCAAGGGCATGACAGGATCCAGGCAGGATCACTGCCAAGTCACGCCCCCTCTCACCATAGCACCTGGTCGGCGCCCGAGTGGGAGGGTGCCAAGCGCCAAAACCTTACCGAATCCACGCGGGATTCGCGCAAAACCCGGGAAGATCTTTGGATATATAGCGCTCAGGACGGTAAAACTATCCGATCATACGCTCGATGGCCAGGCCCGCTTTTGTCGCATGCCTCAACCCCGGCCCCGAATCGATAGATTAGAAAAGGCTGACTTGTTGCTCGCCGGGAAAGGCGCCCAGTTCCGGCAACGGGACGCGCCGGGCCACCTCGGTGTAGAGGGTCCGCGCCAGGGCCGGCGCCTCCCGGTTATCCGGGGTATGCACAAAGAGGAAAGGGGTTTTCCCCTGTTTTATCCACAGGGCGAGACGCTCCGCCCAGGGGGCGAAGCGCTCCCGATTGATCGCCTCGTCGAAGTGACCGATAAAGCGCACCAGGGGCGCTGTCGCCGTGGAGAGCACATGTAGCGGGACTCTCGGCTTTTCGCCCTGGGCCTTGAGCAGGCGCGGATCGTCCCCGGCGGGGGTCGCGAAGAGCGGCCGCACATCCAGCATCACCCGCTCCACGCCATGACTTATCAACAATCGGTTGAGGGCCCGCTCCGCCTCCCCCTTGTGGAAAAAGTCGGGATGACGCACCTCCACCGCCGCCGGCAGATGATCCGGCCAGGCCTGGAGCAAGGCCGCCAATCGGGGCAACTCCTGGCCACCGAAGTCCCGGGGCAGCTGGATCATCAGCGGTCCCAGGCGATCGTGGAGGGGCTCTAAGGCCTCGATAAAGGCCTCGAGCTCTGCCTCGATACCCACCAGGCGCCGACGGTGGGTCAACTCGGCGGGCAGCTTGAAGCAGAAGCGAAAGTGGCCGGGTGCCTGGCGCGCCCAGGCCGCCACCGTTTCCGCCCGGGGAGCGCCACTATAGAAGGTGGTATTGCCCTCCACGGTATCGAACACCGTGGCGTACTCCGCCAGCATCGCCTCGTTGCCGCCATGAGGGGCCAGGAGAGAGCCTCGCCAGTCGCCATTGGCCCACATGGCCAGGCCCAGATGCAATTTAGCCATGGTGTACTCGACTGATCGATATGGCCGGGACGGTGGAGAGCCGGGATGATCCACATCGGGGCCCGGCCATGGCTTCCTTACTCCACCGTGACGGATTTGGCCGGGGTGGTGGAGAGCCGGGCTGATCCCTATCGATGCCTGCCCGTACTCTCCCCCTTACTCCACCGTGACCGATTTGGCCGGGGTGGTGGAGAGCCGGGCCTATCCCTATCGGGGCCCGGCCATGACTTTCTTATTCCACCGTCACCGATTTGGCGAGATTCCTGGGCTGATCCACATCGGTGCCCTTGAGTACCGCCACATGATAGGAGAGCAGCTGCAGCGGCAGGGTGTAGAGGATCGGCGCCAGGGCCTCATGCACCGCCGGCAGGCGCAGCACCCGTAGTCCCTCTCCCGCCTCCAGTGCCACGCTCTCGTCGGCGAAGACGAAAAGCTCGCCGCCCCGGGCCCGCACCTCCTGGAGGTTGGACTTGAGCTTGTCGAGGAGCTCGTCGTTGGGCGCCACCGAGATCACCGGCATCTCGCTGTCGACCAGGGCCAGGGGGCCATGCTTGAGCTCGCCGGCGGGATAGGCCTCCGCATGGATGTAGGAGATCTCCTTGAGCTTCAGGGCCCCCTCCAGGGCAATGGGGAAGTGGGCGCCACGGCCCAGGAAGAGCGCATGGTGCTTCTCGGCGAAGGCCTCGGCCAGGGTCTCGATCTCGCCATCCAGGGCCAGCACCCGGGTCACCGCCTCGGGCAGGCCACGCAACGCCTCGAGCAGCCCCGCCGGCGCCTCCCCCCCCTGCACTCGCTGCAGGGCCAGGGTGAGCAGCAGCAGGGCGGTGAGCTGGGTAGTAAAGGCCTTGGTGGAGGCCACGCCGATCTCCGGACCGGCCTGGGTCAGCAGGGTCAGGTCCGACTCCCGTACCAACGAGCTGCCCGGCACGTTGCAGATCGCCAGGCTGGCCAGATAGCCGCTGTGGCGGGCGAAACGCAACGCCGCCAGGGTATCGGCGGTCTCCCCGGACTGGGAGAGGGTGACGAAGAGGGTGTCCTCCGGCACCACCACCCGCCGATAACGGTACTCCGAGGCCACCTCCACCTGAGTGGGCAGCCCCGAGTAGCGCTCCAGCCAGTAGCGAGCCACCAGGCCGGCATGATAGCTGGTACCGCAGGCGACGATATGGATCTGGCGCACCCGGCGGAAGAGCGCCTCCGCCTCGCTGCCGAAGCCGTTGATCAGCACGCCTTCGCTGCCCAGGCGCCCCTCCAGGGTGGCGGCGATCACCGCCGGCTGCTCATGGATCTCCTTGAGCATGAAATGGCGATAGTCACCCTTGCTGGCGGCGCCATCGCCGTGCTCGAAGACCCGCACCGGACGCACCACCACTTGGCCCTCGGCGTCGAAGATGGTGATCTCGCCGCCCTGGCCCAGGCGCACCACATCGCCCTCCTCCAGGTAGATAAAGCGATCGGTGACCTGCAACAGCGCCAGGGGGTCCGAGGCCAGGAAGGCCTCCTCGATGCCTACCCCTACCACCAGGGGACTGCCCTTGCGGGCGCCGATCACCACGCCGGGTTCCAGAGGGCTCATCACCCCCAGGGCGTAGGCACCGTCCAGGCCTCCGGCCACCGCCTGCACCGCCGCCAGCAGGTCATCCCCACCCCGCAGGCGGCGGGCCAGCAGATGAGCCACCACCTCGGTATCGGTCTCGGAGGTAAAGGCGTAGCCCTCACCCTGGAGCTCGCGACGCAGCGCCTCGAAGTTCTCGATGATGCCGTTGTGCACCACCGCCAGGTCGTCGCCGGACTGGTGGGGATGGGCATTGGCCTCGCTGGGCTTGCCGTGGGTGGCCCAGCGGGTATGGGCGATGCCGCTATGGCCCCCCAGGGGGGCCTCGGCGAGGCGCTCTTCCAGGGCCGCCACCTTGCCCAGGGCGCGGCGCCGCGCCAGCTTACCCGCTGCATTGAGTACCGCCATGCCCGCGGAGTCGTAGCCCCGATACTCCAGGCGCTTGAGGCCTTCCAGCAGGATGCCCTGCACATTGCGGCCGGCGACCGCGGCGACGATTCCACACATGGTTACTCTCCTTGAATCATTAGTCGGGATCGACCGGCGTCAACACGACCTCGACCCCCTGGGCCTCGATGGTGTGTCGAGACTTATCCCCAAGCCCCTGGTCGGTAATCAGGGTGTGGATAACCTGCCAGGGCAGTTCCAGATTGGGGATGCGCCGGCCTACCTTGGAGGACTCCGCCAGCACTACCACCTCCCGGGAGACTTCGGCCATGACCCGGGAGAGGCCCAGCAGCTCGTTGAAGGTGGTGGTGCCCCGGGCCGGATCGATACCGTCGGCGCCGATAAACAGCTGATCGAAGTCGTACTGGCGCAGGACCTGCTCCGCCACCTGGCCCTGGAAGGACTCGGAGTGGGGATCCCAGGTGCCGCCGGTCATCAGCAGCATCGGCTCCTCCTCCAGCTCGCGCAGGGCATTGGCCACCGCCAGGGCGTTGGTCATCACCACCAGGCCCGCCTTGCCCGCCAGGCCGGGAATCATCGCCGAGGTGGTGCTGCCGCTGTCGATGATGATGCGCTGGTGCTCGCGGATACGCCCGCAGGCGGCCCGGGCGATGGCCCGCTTGGCCGGAGAGAGGCGCGGCTCCCCCAGCAGCTCCTGGGGCAGGGGCGCGGCCCCGCCGTAGCGGCGCAACAGCAGGCCGCTCTTCTCCAGGGTCGCCAGGTCCTTGCGCACCGTCACCTCGGAGATGGCGAAGTGCTCGGCCAGGGTATCCACGCCGGTCTCGCCCCGTTCGTTGATGAAGGCGAGGATGGCGTGGCGGCGCTGGGCGGTATTACGCTTCGACATGAAAGGTCTTTGTTTCGACTCGAAAGGTGAGATGAAACCGCAGCCGGCGCCCCGGGTCAAGAGGTGGGGAATATCTCAGGGCTATCGCAGTTGGCGCTCTCCCCCTGTCGAGACCCGGGGCTACCTGAGCAGGGCTCGTGCGGGAATCGCTAAGGGGCGCTGGGGGCAGGCCGGAGCAAAGCGTCTTTGTGAAGGCCTGCCCCCCAGGGTAGCCCCGGGCCTCGAGCGCTACTGGCCCACCATTATTATTTGCGCTTGGTGGGTCGTGGCCAGTCCGCCTTGGTGAGCTGGCGGCCCCGGGCCACCGCCAGGGCGCCGTCGGCCACGTCCTTGCTGATGGTGGAGCCGGCGCCGATGGTGGCGCGGGCCCCCACGCTGACCGGGGCCACCAGGGCGGTATTGGAGCCGATAAAGGCATCGTCGCCGATCTCGGTGCGGGACTTGTTGACGCCATCGTAGTTGCAGGTGATGGTACCGGCGCCCACATTGACGCCGCGCCCCAGGGTGGCATCGCCCACATAGCTCAAGTGGTTGATCTTGCTGCCCTCGCCCACCTGGGCATTCTTGGTCTCGACGAAGTTACCCACTTTGGCCTGCACCGCCAGGTGGGTGCCGGGACGCAACCGGGCGAAGGGCCCGACGCGGTTATGCCCCGCCGCCACGCTCTGCTCGACGATGCTGTGGGCCTCGATCACGCTGCCGGCGCCGATATGGCTGTCGCGGATCACGCAGTAGGGGCCGATGCGCACCCCCTCGCCCAGCTCCACCTCGCCCTCGAAGACACAGCCCACGTCGATCTCCACGTCGTGGCCGCAGCGCAGGCTGCCGCGCACGTCGAGGCGTGCCGGATCGGCCAGCGCCACGCCTGCGGTCATCAGCGATTCGGCGATACGGGTCTGATAGGCCCGCTCCAGGCGCGCCAGCTGGGCGCGGTTATTGACTCCCTCCACCTCCAGGGGATCTTCCGGCTGGGCGGTGACGATCTTGACTCCCTCGGCGGCGGCCAGGGCGATCACGTCGGTGAGGTAATACTCGCCCTGGGCATTGTCGGCGGAGAGCTGGGGCAGCCAGCGCTTCAACTGGGCCCGGGTCATGGCCATGATGCCGGTATTGCACTCCTTGACCGCTCGCTCGCTCTCGGAGGCGTCCTTGTGCTCGACGATGGCCACCGCCTGGCCCTCGGCGTTGCGCAGGATGCGCCCGTAACCGCCGGGATCCGCCAGGGTCACGGTGAGCAGCCCCAGGTGGGACTCGTCGACGCCCTCCAGCAGGCCCGCCAGGGTCTCGGCGCGAATCAGCGGCACGTCCCCGTAGAGCACCAGCACCTTGTCATGCTCCAGCGCATCGAGGGCCTGGGCCACCGCATGGCCGGTGCCCTTCTGCTCGGCCTGCAGGGCGAAGTGCACCGGGCAGTCGCCCAGCTCGCTGCGCACCTGATCGGCGCCGTGGCCGATCACCACGTGCAACTTGCCGGCGCCGAGCCGGGTGGCGGTGTCGATCACATGACGCACCATGGGCTTGCCGGCCAGGCGATGCAGCACCTTGGGCCGGGTCGAGCGCATCCGGGAGCCCTGCCCGGCGGCGAGGATCACAACGTCGAGACTCATTCTTCCTCCTGATTGCTGTTCCATGACGGCACCCGGATCCCCAGGGAGTCGAGGCGATTCTCGCCCAGGCGGGCCGCCAAGGCCGTGCTGGCCAGGCTGCCCCAGCTATCCCCTTCCCGGACTAGCAGCAAGACCTCGAGCCCCTCCCGCTCGGCCAGTCGCAGGGCCTCCTCGGGCCCCACCACGGTCAAGGCGGTGGCCCAGGCATCGGCCCAGGCATTGGAGGGGTGAAAGACCGACACCGAGGCCAGGGTATGCGCCACCGGATAGCCGCTGCGCGGATCGAGGGTATGGGAGAAGCGCCGGCCATCCTCTTCAAAGTAGTTGCGGTAATCGCCGGAGGTGGCCACGGTGCCGTCGTGCAACGGCAGGATATGCCGGGCCACCCGTCGAGAACTGTCCGGCAGCTCGACGCCGATACGCCAGGGCTGGGCCTCGCGATCCCGGTAGCCCTTGACGGCCAGGTCGCCTCCCAGGTTGACTAGATAGTGGTCGATGCCCTGGCGATCCAGGTAGGCGGCGACCCGATCGGTACCATGCCCCTTGGCTACCCCGGAAAGGTCGACGAAGACATCTTCCAGGCGCCGCGCCTGGCTCGCCTCCGGCTCCAGTTCCAGCTTGTCGTGACCGATCTCGGCCAGGCGACTGGCGATCAGCTCCGCCTCGGGAATCTCCCGGGGACGCGCCTCGGGGCCGAAGCTCCAGAGGTTGACCAGGCCACCAATGGTGACGTCGAAGGCGCCGCCGCTGGCCTCGGCCACCGCCTCGCTGATCGCCAGCACCTCGATCAGCTCGTCCGAGAGGGGTTGCCACTCACCGACCGGCGCCCGATTGAAGGCCACCAGCTCCGAGTCGTCACGATAGGTGGACATGGCCGCGTCCACCGCCTCGAGCTCCGCCAGGAAGCCCGCCTCCAGGGCCTCGGCCCGGCTCCGGGTCAGGGGGTCGGCGATGGTGACCTGGTAGAAGCTGCCGAAGACGCCCCCTTCCAGGGTCACCGGCGACTCCAGCGTCGGGTCGCCATCGCCGCACCCCGTCAGGCCCAGGGCAGCCAGGACCAGGGCCCCCCAGGCCAGGGGGCGAGAGAAGTACCTCATGGGTCGATCTCCATGCAAGGAATTACCAGAATAGCCATAGCAACCAGCCGCCGAGCAGGAGTCGGTAAGCCACGAAGGGCTGCATGCCGATGCGCTTGATAAAGGCCAGGAAGTAGTGGATGCACAGATAGGCGCTGATGCCGGAGAGCAGGGCCCCGATCACCAGCACCGACCAGTCGATGGCCTGGGGCGCACGGATCAGGGTCAGGGTCTCCAGGCCCCCGGCCAGCACGATCACCGGAATCGACAGCAGGAAGGAGAAGCGTGCCGCCCCCTCCCGGCTCAGCCCCAGCAGCAGCGCCGCGGTAATGGTGATGCCGGAGCGGGAGGTGCCGGGAATCAGTGCCAGGGCCTGGGCGGCGCCGATCCATAGCGCCTGCTTCCAGGTCAGCTGGTATTCGCTACGGCTGCCGCGACCACGCCAGTCGGCGTAGCCCAGCAGCAGGCCGAAGCCGATCAGTCCTGCGGCGACGATCAACGGCGAGCGCATGGCCTCCTGGATCAGATCGTGAAAGGCCAGCCCCACCAGCCCTACCGGCACGGTGGCCAGCAAGACCCACCAGGCCAGGCGGCCATCCGCATCGGTGCCGCGGCCCCTCAGCGAGGCCCACCAACTGACCAGCATGCGCCCCAGGTCATGGCGGAAATAGAGCACCACCGCCGCCAGGCTGCCGAGATGCAGGGCCACATCGAAGGCCAGGCCCTGGTCGGGCCAGGGGGTCAGTTCCGGCACCAGGATCAGGTGTGCCGAGCTGGAAATCGGCAGGAACTCGGTGAGCCCCTGCAGGATGGAAAGCACCAGTACCTGAAGCCAATCCATGGATCACTCGCTTGATAGAAGAACGAAGCCCCGGTCGGACCGGGCCGAAACCTGGCAGAGAATACACGTCACGCCGCGAGTTGTCCGCCGTCGGGCCGTGGCAAGGCGGCGAGAGGGGGCACCAGACTCGGTGCCATCTCCGTGACGATCAGCCCCCGGCCAGCAGCGCGGTGGCGATGCTGAAGTAGATCAGCACCCCGGAGGCATCGATCAGGGTGGTGACCAGGGGCGCCGAGGCGGTGGCCGGGTCCCAGCCGATGCGGTTGAGAATAAAGGGCAGGCACATGCCCAGCAGGCTGCCGAAGAGCACGATGACGACCATGCTGAAGGCCACCACCATGGCCACGGTTTCGCCGCCGCGCATGATGCCGATGGGCGCCACCGCCAGCGCCATGGTCAACCCCAGGGAGCCCGCCACCAGCAGCTCCCGGCCCAGCAGCTTGCCCCAGTCCTTGACGCCCACGTCGCCGGTGGCCATGCCGCGCACCGTCAGGGTTGCCGCCTGGGCCCCCGCATTACCGCCGCTGCCGATCAGCAGCGGCAGGAAGAACACCAGCGCCACCTGGGCGGCGATGGTGTCCTCGAAGTAGGCGATGCCGGCACCGGAGAAGAGGTTGGCGAAGACCAGCAGTACCAGCCAGAAGACTCGCTTGCGGTAGAGACTCCACAGCGGCACCCGGCTGACGCCGTCCTCCAGGGCGCCGATGGACATCCCCTTGTGGATATCCTCGGTGGCCTCGGACTCGGCCACGTCCATGGCGTCATCGTGGGTGACGATGCCCACCAGGCGCGCCTCGGCATCGATCACCGGGATCGCCAGCAGGTCGTAACGGGCCACCAGGCGCGCCACCTCTTCCTGCTCCTCGTCCACCGCCACGCTGATCACGTCCTTGATCATCAGGTCATCGACCCGGGCCCCGGGCCGCGCCACCATCAGCTGACGCAGCGACAGGGTACCGACCAGGCGTCCCTCGGTATCGACGATATAGAGCTGGTAGACGGTCTCGGCGTCCGGGGCGGTCTGCCGCACCCGCATCAGCGCCTGGGAAACGGTCATGCCGCTGGGAATGGCCACATAGTCCGAGGTCATGATGGCCCCGGCGGTGCCCTCCTCGTAGCTGGCCAGGCGCTTGAGCTCCTCCCGCTCCTGGCGGGCCATGCGCCGCAGCAGGCCCTCACGGCGATCCTCGTCGAGCAGGTTGAAGAGGTCGGCGCGTTCGTCGGAGCTCATCTCCTCCAGCACCAGCAGCAGGGCGTCATCAGCGATCTCGGCCGCCCAGGCCAGCTGCAGTTCGCCGGGCAGGTAGCCCAGCACATTGGCCCGTCGCTCGATGGGCAGACGCTCCATCAGCGCCTGGAAGCGAACCAGCCCTTCTTCCTCCTCGGCGATATCCTCGAGGATCTCGCCGATATCCGCGGCGCGCAGCTCCGGCAGGGCCTCATCCAGGGTACCGGTATCGTCCTGCTCCAGCGCCGCCAGCAAGACGCTCTTCTGCTCGGTGAGGGTTTCGTTCAGCGACATGGGCATCCTCCTGATGCCGCCAGGCTTCTCGAGGCGACATATGACGGAATCTTCCGGAGGCTATCCGGGCAATGGGAGTCATGATACCAGGAGGCTGCCGGGCTTGACCGATCGTGACGAGGATCACGGATTTCGAGTCAAATGGTTCGATCGATTGAGGCGAATAGCGAGCTATTTAACGAAATCGATCGAATCAAGTTGGCCGAAAGCCCGGAATTCGCAGTAGATCTGTGTTAAGTCTGGCAGCCTCCACACACGAAAACGCCCCCCGAACACTGTTCGAGGGGCGTTTTCCACGGCGCGGGCGGCGTTAGCCCCGGCCGAGTTTCTTGCGCAACTGCTGAATGGTACGCAGCTGGGCCACGGCCTCGGCGAGCTCGGACGCGGCGCGGCTGTAATCCAGCTCCGCGGACTGCTCGTTGAAGGCCTTCAGCGCATGCTGGCGCGCCTCTTCGGCGGCGGCCTCATCCAGGTCGTCGGCACGCACGGCGGTATCGCCGAGGATGGTCACCACATCCGGCTGCACTTCCAGGAAGCCGCCGGAGATGTAGAAGTTTTCCTCTTCGCCACCGTCATGAATGACGCGAACCGGACCCGGCTGCAGCTCGGTCAGCAGCGGTGCGTGACCGGGCAGGATGCCCAGGTCACCCATCACACCGGCCGCAATGATCTGCTCGACCCGGCCGGAGAACACCGCGGCTTCGGCGCTGACGATCTCGCACTTGAAGCTGTTCGCCATAGTCTAGTCCTCTTGGTGGACGGCCCTTTACTTGTTGGCTTTCTCGACGGCCTCGTCGATGGTGCCAACCATGTAGAAGGCCTGCTCCGGCAGCTCGTCGTAGTCGCCGTTGAGGATGCCCTGGAAACCACGGATGGTCTCCTTCAGCGACACGTACTTGCCGGGCGCCCCGGTGAAGACCTCGGCGACGAAGAACGGCTGCGACAGGAAGCGCTGGATCTTACGCGCCCGGGCCACGGTCTGCTTGTCCTCGTCGGACAGCTCGTCCATGCCCAGGATGGCGATGATGTCCTTGAGCTCCTTGTAGCGCTGCAGCACGCCCTGCACGCGGCGGGCGGTGTCGTAGTGCTCGTCGCCGACGACCAGCGGATCCAGCTGACGGGAGGTGGAGTCCAGCGGATCGATGGCCGGGTAGATACCCAGCTCGGCGATGGAGCGGGACAGTACCACGGTGGCGTCCAGGTGGGCGAAGGTGGTCGCCGGGGACGGGTCGGTCAGGTCGTCCGCGGGCACGTAGACCGCCTGCACGGAGGTGATGGAGCCGGTCTTGGTGGAGGTGATGCGCTCCTGCAGGACGCCCATCTCCTCGGCCAGGGTCGGCTGGTAACCCACCGCGGAGGGCATCCGGCCCAGCAGGGCGGAGACCTCGGTACCGGCCAGGGTGTAACGGTAGATGTTGTCGACGAACAGCAGCACGTCGCGGCCTTCATCGCGGAACTTCTCGGCGATGGTCAGGCCGGTCAGGGCCACGCGCAGGCGGTTCCCGGGCGGCTCGTTCATCTGACCGTAGACCAGCGATACCTTGTCGATAACGTTGGAGTCGGTCATCTCGTGGTAGAAGTCGTTACCCTCGCGGGTCCGCTCACCCACGCCGGCGAACACGGAGAAGCCGCTGTGTTCGATGGCGATGTTACGGATCAGCTCCATCATGTTGACGGTCTTGCCCACGCCGGCGCCGCCGAACAGGCCGACCTTGCCGCCCTTGGCGAACGGGCAGACCAGGTCGATGACCTTGATGCCGGTCTCCAGCAGCTCGTTGGAGGCCGCCTGATCCGCATAGCTCGGGGCCTTGCGGTGGATCGGCATGCGCTCTTCTTCGCCGATCGGGCCGGCTTCGTCGATGGGGCGACCCAGCACATCCATGATGCGACCCAGGGTCTGCTTGCCCACCGGCACGGAGATGGCCGCGCCGGTGTTCTCGACGTCCAGGCCCCGCTTGAGACCCTCGGTGGAGCCCATGGCGATGGTCCGCACCACGCCGTCGCCCAGCTGCTGCTGGACCTCGAGCACGGTTTCGGAATTGGCGACATTCAGCGCGTCGTAGACCTTGGGCACATCGTCCCGCGGAAACTCTACGTCAATCACCGCGCCGATGATTTGTACGATACGTCCGCTCATCTTGGTTCCTCTCAAAACCCTGTAAATGAATCCGGTGACGGAGGGCGGGGCCGGCGGTTACGCCCATGCTCGCTCACCCTCCGTGGTGCTATACGGCGGCGGCGCCGCCGACGATCTCGGAGATTTCCTGGGTGATGGCGGCCTGGCGGGCCTTGTTGTAGACCATCTCCAGGTCGTCGATCAGTCCGCCGGCATTGTCGGTGGCGTTCTTCATGGCGATCATCCGCGCCGCCTGTTCACAGGCCGCGTTTTCCACCACCGCCTGATAGACCTGCGATTCGATGAACCGCGTCAGCAGGCTATCCAACAGCACCTTGGGGTCCGGCTCATACAGGTAGTCCCAGCTTCCGGGACGCGACTGTTCTGCGTTGTGCCCGTTCCCGATCTCCGGGGAGAGGGGCAGCAACTGGCGCACGACCGGCTTCTGCGTCATGGTGTTGACGAACTCGTTGGACACCACGCAGAGGCGATCGAGACGCCCCTCGTCATAGGCTTCCAGCATCACCTTGACGCTACCGATCAGATCCTTGACCTCGGGACTCTCCCCGAGGCCGCTCTTCGCCGCGACGAGGTTGCCCCCGTAGTTGCGGAAGAAGCTGCCGGCCTTGGAGCCCAGGGCGCAGAAATCGATCTCCGCGCCCTGCTCTCGCCACACCTTGGCGTCCTGGATCACGGCCTTGAACAGGTTGACGTTCAGGCCGCCACACAGGCCGCGGTCGGTGGAGACGACGATATAACCGACCCGCTTCACCTCGCGCTCGACCATGTAGTCGTGCTTGTACTCGGGGTTGGCGTCGGCGATATGGCTCACGACGTTGCGGATCTGCTTGGCGTAAGGCTGGCTGGCCTTCATCAGATCTTGTGCTTTACGCATCTTCGACGCAGCGACCATTTCCATGGCGCTGGTGATCTTCTGCGTATTCTTGATGCTCCCGATCTGGGTGCGAATCTCTTTTGCAGCTGCCATAGCGATCTACCTTTCGTTCGTGGCCCTCAGAAAGCTCCAGGGCCCACCCCGGAAGCCGGGATGGGCCAGTGGCGTTACCAGCTCTGAGTGGCCTTGAACTTCTCGAGACCCGCCTTCAAACCGCTCTGGATCTCGTCATCGTAGCCGCCGGTCTGGTTGATCTTCTCGAGCAGCTCGGCGTGTTCGGCCTTCATGTAGTCGTGCAGGGCACGCTCGAAGTCCAGCACCTTGCTGACGTCGACGTCATCCAGGAAGCCTTCGTTGGCGGCATACAGGGTCAGCGCCATCTCGGCCACGGACATCGGCGAGTACTGCAGCTGCTTCATCAGCTCGGTGACGCGCTGACCATGCTCCAGCTGCTTGCGGGTGGCCTCGTCCAGGTCGGAAGCGAACTGCGAGAAGGCCGCCAGTTCGCGGTACTGGGCCAGGGCCAGACGCACGCCGCCGCCGAGCTTCTTGATGATCTTGGTCTGGGCGGAACCACCGACACGGGAGACCGACAGGCCGGCGTTGATGGCCGGACGGATCCCCGAGTTGAAGAGGTCGGTCTCCAGGAAGATCTGACCGTCGGTGATGGAGATCACGTTGGTCGGAACGAAGGCGGAGACGTCGCCACCCTGGGTCTCGATGATCGGCAGCGCGGTCAGGGAACCGGTCTGGCCTTTCACTTCGCCGTTGGTGAACTTCTCCACGTAGTCGGCGTTGACGCGCGCGGCGCGCTCGAGCAGACGCGAGTGGAGGTAGAAGACGTCACCCGGGTAGGCTTCGCGGCCCGGCGGACGGCGCAGCAGCAGGGAGACCTGACGATAGGCCCAGGCCTGCTTGGTGAGGTCGTCATAGACGATCAGGGCGTCCTGGCCGCGGTCGCGGAAGTACTCACCCATGGTGCAGCCGGCGTAGGGGGCCAGGAACTGCATCGGGGCCGGGTCGGCGGCACCGGAAGCGACCACGATGGTGTGCTCCATGGCACCGTGCTCTTCCAGCTTGCGCACCACGTTGGCGATGGTCGACTGCTTCTGACCGATGGCCACGTAGATGCAGGTGACGCCCTTGCCCTTCTGGTTGATGATGGTGTCGACGGCGATGGCCGACTTACCGATCTGGCGGTCACCGATGATCAGCTCACGCTGGCCGCGGCCGATCGGCACCATGGCGTCGATGGACTTGAGGCCGGTCTGGATCGGCTGGTCCACGGACTGACGGGTGATGACGCCCGGGGCGACCTTTTCCACCGCGTCGGTGAGCTTGGCGCCCACCTCGCCCTTGCCATCGATGGGGTTACCCAGCGGATCGACCACGCGGCCGATCAGCTCGGGACCCACCGGCACCTCGAGGATGCGGCCGGTGCACTGGGCGGTCATGCCCTCTTCCAGCTGCAGGTAGTCGCCCAGCACCACGGCGCCCACGGAGTCGCGCTCGAGGTTGAGCACCATGCCGTAGATGCCGCCGGGGAATTCGATCATTTCACCGAACATCGCCTCGGCCAGGCCGTGAATCTTCACGATGCCGTCGGAGACGCTGACGATGGTGCCCTCATTGCGGGCTTCGGATGCGACATCCAGCTTTTCGATACGCTGCTTGATGATGTCGCTGATCTCGGAAGGATTCAGTTGCTGCATGCCATGTCCCTCAGACTCAGGCGGAAAGTGTCTCACGGAGGCGGTTCAGTCGACCGCGTGCGGAACCGTCGATCACGGTGTCACCGGCACGCAGGATGACGCCACCGAGAAGCGATGAGTCCACCTGAGTGGTAATGGAGATTTCGCGATTCAGGCGCTTCTTGAGTGCCTTGGCGAGCTTCTGCTGCTGCTTGGCGTCGAGCTTGAAGGCCGAGACCACGGTCACATCGACGCGCTGCTCCTGATCGGCGCGCAGCCGCTCGAACTGCTCGGCGATGGCGTCGAGGATCGCCAGGCGCCCCTGGTCGGCCAGGCTGGCCAACAGGTTGCGCTGGCCCTCGTCCGCCTCGACCTCGGCCAGCTCGATCAGTACCTCGACCTTGCGGCTCGGGGTGAGCCTGGGGCTGGCCAGCAGGCTCTTGGCGTCGCGGGTGGCGACGACCTGGCCCAGCTTGGCGAGCCACTCGGCCCAGGTCGACAGCGCCTGATGATCACGTGCGTACTCGAACGCCGCCTTGGCATAGGGCCGGGCGACGGTTGACGTTTCCGCCATGGATCACCTCCTCACAGTTCGGCCGCGAGCTTGTCGAGCATCTCGCGATGGGCCTTCTCGTCGATGGAGGCTTCCAGGACACGCTCGGCACCGACCAGGGCCAGGGAAGAGACCTGGGCGCGCAGTTCGTCCTTGGCGCGATGGACTTCCTGCTCGATCTCGCTGCGGGCGCTGGTCACCAGGCGTTCGCCCTCGGCACGGGCCTGCTCGCGAGCCTCTTCGATCATCTGATTGGCGCGCTTGTTGGCCTGCTCGAGGATCTCGGTAGCCTGCTGCTTGCTCTCACGCAGGGTTTCCGCGGCCTGTTCCTGGGCCAGCTCGAGGTCACGAGAGGCACGGCTGGCGGCATCCAGGCCATCGGCGATCTTCTTCTGACGCTCATGGAGCGCGTTGCTGATCGGCGGCCACACATACTTAATGCAAAACCAGACAAAGATCGCGAAGGCGATCGTCTGTCCGATAAGCGTCATGTTGATATTCACAGGGATGTACCTCTGACTAATTCGTGGCGACCGGAAACAAGCAAACCGAGCGCAGGGCGCCCGGTATGCATATCGTTAACCGGCGACAACGAAGATCAGGTACATCGCGATACCGACACCGATCATCGGCACGGCGTCCAGCAGGCCAGCCATCAGGAAGGTCTTGGTCTGCAGCTGGTCGCCCAGCTCCGGCTGACGCGCGGTGGATTCGAGCAGCTTGCCGCCCAGCAGGGCGAAACCGATACCGGTACCCAGGGCGCCCAGACCGATCATCAGAGAAGCAGCGATGTAAACGAGTTCCATGGTAGTACTCCTAGTTTCAAGTTGAGTTACAAGGGGTTAAGGGTGTTACTTGGTCGATTCGACTCAGTGGTGCTCGTGGGCCGCGTTCAGGTACACCACCGACAGCACCGTGAAGATAAAGGCCTGCAGGGTAATGACCAGAATGTGGAAGATGGCCCAGGGCACATTGAGTGTCCACATGATCCAGAAGGGCAGCAGCGCGATCAGGATAAAGATCACCTCACCGGCAAACATGTTGCCGAAGAGTCGCAGGCCGAGGCCCAGCGGCTTGACCAGCAGGCCGATGATTTCCAGCAGCAGGTTGAAGGGGATCAGCAGCCAGTGATTGAACGGCGTCAGGGAGAGCTCCTTGGCGAAGCCGCCCACGCCCTTGACCTTGAGGCTGTAGTAGATGATCAACAGGAAGACGCCCAGCGCCATGCCCAGGGTGGCATTGGGATCGGTGGTGGGCACCATCTTCATGTAGCCGATGCCCAGGCGCGCGAACAGCTCGGGAACATAGTCCACCGGAATCAGCTTGAGCAGGTTCATCAGGAAGATCCAGACGAACAGGGTCAGGGCCAGGGGCGCGATCACCGGGTTCTTGCCATGGAAGGCGCTGCGCACGGTGTTCTCGACGAACTCCACCACCATCTCGATCAGGTTCTGCAGGGTGCCGGGCACCCCGGTGGTGGCCAGGCGGCCCGCCTTGCGGAACAGCCAAATGAACAGGGCGCCCATGGCGATGGACCAGCCCATGGTGTCCAGGTGGATGGCCCAGAAGCCCATCTCCACCGCTTCCTCGGAGCTGTGCGCCAGGGACCAGCCATTCTCCGGGTGCTTGCCGAAGGTCAGGTTCTGCAAGTGGTGCTGTATATAGTAAGTCGCCGTGACTTCGCTACCTGCTGCCATACGTTGCTTACCTCAGGTTCAGGGGGTCGACCGTTTGCGCAGCAGCCAGGGAGCCAGCCAGTGCGCGAATTGGGTCGCCACATATGCGCCAAAAAATAAAGCCGGGTTTGAGGGGGGCACCAGCACGAAGACCACCACGAACAATGCCACCGTCAAACCGAACTTTCCCGCCGCCGCACGATAGAAGTTATTGACCATGCGGCGCGGTTGACGGCCCCCGCGGATACGCGAGGCCCGCCACAGGAAATAGGCGTTGCCCATCACACAGATGCCGGCACCACTCAGGGCAGACAGCGCCGCGCCGCCTCCCGACAGCAGGGCGGAGAGCACGACCAGGACGACTGCGACCAGCAGCTGGGCCCCTATCAGGCCGCCAATACGGAGTGATCGACGCCGAGACTGCGCGGCCCTATGCATGAAACGCCCTTTTATTGACTGCCGCCGATGGCCCGAATCGTCGGCCCTCGGGCCATTTCCCGGTGGCCGGGCAAACCACCGCGGATTATAGGGAAGCGCCATGGCGGCTTCAACCAAAGCCGGATCGATTTTGCGCGATTTTGCGACAGCTTACGACCAAAAGCCGAGACTTGGTGAAAAGTAGCCTGCTAAGAAAGTCAGCGAATATGCCCGAGGATCCCATCCAGCTCATCGAGACTGGTGTAGCGGATGGTCAAGCGCCCCTTGCCGCTACGGCCATGCTGGATCTTGACCGGCGCGCCGAGCAGCTCGCCGAGCTGGGTCTCCAGGCGTGCCACGTCGGCGGAGGGGGCCTCGCGCTGGGGTTTGGTCGGTTCGCCGTTGACCAGGCGCTTCACCAGCGCCTCGGTATCGCGCACCGTGAGGTCCTTGTTGACCACCTCATGAGCGGCCTGGCGCTGCTTGGCGCCGGAGAGGGCCAGCAGGGCACGGGCATGGCCCATGTCCAGGTCGCCCCGCTCCAGCAACGTCTGCACCTCCGGGTCCAGGGCCAGCAGGCGCAGCAGGTTGGCCACCTGGGCCCGGGACTTGCCCACCGCATCGGCGACCTGCTGCTGGGTCAGCTCGAACTCCTCGAGCAACCGCTTGAGGGCCATGGCCTCCTCCACCGGGTTGAGGTTCTCGCGCTGGATATTCTCGATCAGCGCCAGGGCCAGGGCGACCTGGTCGCTGACCTCGCGGACCACGGCGGGGATCACGTCCAGCTCGGCGAGCTGGGCGGCGCGCCAGCGCCGCTCGCCGGCGATGATCTCGTAACGCTTGTCGCCGATCGGGCGCACCACGATGGGCTGCATCACCCCCTGGGCGCGGATCGAGTCGGCCAGCTCCTCCAGGGCCTCGGGCTGGATATCCCGGCGCGGCTGATACTTGCCCCGGGTCAGTTGGCCCAGGGGCAGCCGCTCGAGGCGCTCGCCGGCGGCGGCGTCGAGGTCGGGCTCGGCGCCATTGAGCTCGACGGACTCGGCACTCTCGTCCAGCAGTTCGCGGCGGCGGGCACCGGCGCCGATCAGGGCATCCAGGCCGCGGCCCAGGGCACGTTTACGGGTCATCGGCGTTTCCTCACAACGACAGGCGACGAATCAGTTCCTTGGCCAGCACCCGATAGGCCTGGCTGCCCCGGGAGAAGCGCGCATACTTGGTCACCGGCAGGCCATGGCTGGGGGCCTCGGCCACCCTCACGTTACGCGGGATGGCGGTCTTGAGCAGGGTCTCGCCGAAGTAGTCGAGCAGCTGCTTGCTGACGTCCCGGGTCAGGCCGTTGCGGGCGTCGAACATGGTGCGCAGGATACCGAAGATGGCCAGGCTCGGATTGACACTCTCCTTGATCTGGTCGACGGTGTCGAGCAGCGCCGAGAGCCCCTCCAGGGCATAGAACTCGCACTGCAACGGGATCAGCACCCCATCGGCGGCGGTCAGGGCATTGACGGTGAGCATGCTCAGCGACGGCGGGCAATCGATCAGCACCACGTCATACTCGCCGGCCACCGGGCCGATGGCATCCAGCAGGCAACGCTCGCGACCCTCGTCCTTCTCGAGCAGATTCACCTCGGCGGCGGTCAGGTCGCCATTGCCGGGCAGCAGCCCATAGCCCGCCTCGGGACAGTCGAGGATCACCTCGGCGGCGCCCTTGTCCCCCAGCAGCACCTCCAGGACGCTGCCCTCCAGCTCATGCTTGTCGACGCCGCTGCCCATGGTGGCGTGCCCCTGGGGATCGAGGTCCACCAGCAGCACCCGGCGATCCAGGGCGGCCAGGCTGGCGGCCAGGTTGACCGCCGTGGTGGTCTTGCCCACGCCGCCCTTCTGGTTGGTCAAGGCGATGATCTTGGTCACGAGCGACTTCCTTGCGTCTGACGGCCCGCCCGACAGGCGGCCTAGGTGGTCGGGTGGCGCTGCAGGATCAGCAGCTGCCGCTGGCTCTCGTCGAAGGGCACCTGGAGCTCATGGCGAGCCTCAAGCCGAATCCCCGGGGGGAGCGCCTCCAGCTCCTCGTCGGCGGCGGGCCCCTTCATGGCCAGCCACTCGCCGCCCTCGGCCAGCAGGCCCTCGGTGAGGGTAACGAAATCGGCCAGGCTGGCGAAGGCCCGGGAGATCAGCTGATCGAAGGGCGTATCGCGGTGGGCCTCGACCCGGGCCTGCACCGGGGTGACATTGCTCAGCCCCAATTCCAGCACGGCCTGGCGTTGAAAGCGTACCTTCTTGCCATTGCTGTCGAGCAGGCTCACCTCGAGTTCCGGCACCAATATCGCCAGCACCAGGCCGGGCAGGCCGGGGCCGGCGCCCACGTCGAGCAGGCGCGGCCCACGCACCCAGGGCAATACCGCGGCGCTGTCGAGCAGGTGGCGGGAGACCATGGCCAGTGGATCGCGTACCGCGGTGAGGTTATAGGCGCGGTTCCACTTGTGCAACAGCGCCAGCAGGGCCAGCAACTGGTCCCGCTGGGCCTCACTGACGGCGACGTTCAGTTGTGCGAGCCCCCGATCGAGCCGGCCCGCGATGCCCGGTGTGATCGTCTGAGTCATTGATTCACCGCCTGGCTCTCCTGAAGCAGACGATGCTTCTTGAGGTGGATCAGCAGGATGGAGACCGCCGCCGGGGTCACCCCGGAGATGCGTCCCGCCTGGGCCAGGGTCGCCGGGCGTGCCTCGGCGAGCTTCTGGCGAATCTCGTTGGAGAGTCCCTCGACCCGGTCGAAGTCGAGATCCGTCGGCAGGCGGGTGCCCTCGAAGCGCTTGAGCTTGTCGATCTCGGCCTGCTGGCGATCGATATAACCCTGGTACTTGGCCTGGATCTGCACCTGCTCGGCCACAGCGGCGTCCTCCACCGGCTCGCCCTCGACCCCCGGCAGGCCGGCCAGGTCGGCGTACTCCAGCTCCGGTCGCTTGAGCAGGTCCATCAGGTTGTATTCGCGGGGCAGGGGGGTGCCGGTCTTCTCCGCCAGGCGCTCGGCGGCCGCGCTACCCGGCTGCACCCAGTTGGCCCGGAAGCGGGCGCTCTCGCGCTCGATCGCCTCGCGCTTGGTGGCGAAGGCGGCCCAGCGGGCATCGTCCACCAGGCCCAGGTCGCGGCCGGTCTCGGTGAGTCGCAGGTCGGCGTTATCTTCCCGCAGCAGCAGCCGGTACTCGGCCCGGGAGGTGAACATGCGGTAGGGCTCCTGGGTGCCGAGGGTGATCAGGTCATCCACCAGGACCCCCAGGTAGGCCTCGTCGCGGCGCGGCCACCAGGCCTCGAGCCCCTTGGCGCGGCGGGCGGCATTGAGCCCCGCCAGCAGGCCCTGGGCGCCGGCCTCCTCGTAGCCGGTGGTGCCGTTGATCTGCCCGGCGAAGAAGAGGTTGTGGATAAACTTCGTTTCCAGGGAGTGTTTCAGGTCCCGGGGATCGAAGAAGTCGTACTCGATGGCATAGCCGGGCCGGGTGATATGGGCGTTTTCCAGGCCCTGGATGGAACGCACCACCTGCAGCTGCACATCGAAGGGCAGCGAGGTGGAGATGCCGTTGGGGTAGAGCTCGTGGGTATCCAGGCCCTCCGGTTCGACGAACACCTGGTGGCTCGCCTTGTCGGCGAAGCGATGCACCTTGTCCTCGATGGAGGGGCAGTAGCGCGGCCCGGCACTCTCGATCACCCCGGAGTACATGGGCGAGCGATCCAGGTTGGCGAGGATGATCTCGTGGGTGCGCTCGTTGGTATGGGCGATATGGCAATCCACCTGGCGCGGGTGCATCTCGCGGCTGCCCAGGTAGGACATCACCGGGGTCGGGGTATCGCCGGGCTGGGCCTCCAGCACCGAGAAGTCGACGCTCTTGGCATCGATCCGCGGCGGGGTCCCGGTCTTCAGTCGGGCCACGTTGAAGGGCAGGGCGCGCAGGCGCTCCGCCAGGGCATTGGAGGGCGGATCCCCGGCGCGGCCGCCGCGGCTCCGGTCGAGGCCGATATGGATCACCCCGCCGAGGAAGGTGCCGGTACACAGCACCACGCTCTCGGCGTGGAAGCGGATGCCGGTCTCGGTGACCACACCGCGCACGGTGTCGTTATCCACAAGCAGATCGCCGGCGGCCTGCTGGAAGAGCGTCAGGTTGGGCTGGTTCTCCAGCAGGCCGCGGATCGCCGCCTTGTAGCGCACCCGGTCCGCCTGGGCCCGGGTCGCCCGCACCGCCGGCCCCTTGCGGGCATTGAGTACCCGGAACTGGATACCGCCCAGGTCCGTGGCCAGGGCCATGGCGCCGCCCAGGGCATCGATCTCCTTGACCAGGTGGCTCTTGCCGATCCCGCCGATGGCGGGATTGCAGGACATCTGGCCCAGGGTCTCGATGTTATGGGTCAGCAGCAGGGTCTGACAGCCCATGCGGGCGGAGGCCAGGGCGGCTTCGGTTCCCGCATGGCCACCGCCGATGACGATGACGTCAAAGCGGTCGGGGTAATCCACGTTGCACCTCGAATGGCGCCGGCGGCGCCGTAGTAGAGCTCGGAGCTGAAAATCAGCCGCACAGTATAAACCCCCTGTGGGTAACCGTCAGGGGTTTTGCACAAGCCCATCGCCTTTCCCTCCCCTCACTGGCTAACTAGTTATAAAAGAAGAGAGATAAAGAAGAAGTTCTGTTGATGTAGTGACTATTGGTGTGGACAAAATCCGGGGATAACCGAACAAACCGCTTTTTTATCAACAGGATGCTTTGTTGACGAAGACAAGGAGAAGCTCGTAGGGGCCTGCGGACATCCGGCGTCGAGCCTGTGGATGAAACCCCGGGTTATGCACAGCGCGATTTTCGCACCGCTTGTCCACCGGCGGCTACCGTACTTGCACCCGCGACGGTCAACAGGGCATCAATCGCGCGGAGCACCAGGCATGGCGGGCCCTGACGGCGTTAACGAAAAAAACTTGTCCACAGGCGAAAAAAGGGCCTGTCGATAAGCCGACAGGCCCTTTTTTCGTGGGGGAAATGCCCGGAATAGCCGGGTGCTAGTGCTTAAGGACCCGAGCCAGGAAGCCGCGGGTACGTTCGTCCTGGGGATCATCGAAGATCCGTTCGGGAGGCGCCTCTTCGGCGATCTCCCCCTGGTGGATATAGATGACCCGGTCGGCCACCTCCCGGGCGAACCCCATCTCATGGGTGACGATGATCATGGTCATGCCCTCCCGGGCCAGCTCGCGCATGGCGTCCAGCACCTCGCCGATCATCTCCGGATCCAGGGCCGAGGTGGGCTCGTCGAAGAGCATCAGCCGCGGCTCCATGGCCAGGGCGCGGGCCAGGGCCACCCGCTGCTGCTGGCCGCCGGAGAGCTGGCTGGGGTACTTGTCGGCCTGATCGCGGATGCCGACCCGATCCAGCAGGCGTTCGGCGCTCTGCGTGGCCTGGGCACGCTCGAGGCCACGTACCTTGAGGGGCGCCAGGGTGATGTTGTCGCGTACCGAGAGGTGGGGGAAGAGGTTGAACTGCTGGAACACCATGCCTACCTCGGTGCGGATGCGCTGCAGGGCCTTGGCGCTCTTGCCATGGGGGACCAGGCTGTGTCCATCCACCACGATATGGCCGTCCTGGAATTCCTCCAGGCCATTGATGCAGCGAATCAGGGTCGACTTGCCGGAACCACTGGCGCCGATGATCACCACCACCTCGCCGGGCACCACCTCCAGGTCGATGTTCTTGAGCACATGCAGGCTGCCGAAATGCTTGTTGAGCTTCTGCATGCGCACGATGGGTTGGGACTCGTGCTTGGTCATGAAAGGGATCCCTTATTGTCCGGCCAGGCCGCGGCGCTCCAGCTGGCGCAGCAGCAGGGAGAGGCTCCAGGTGATGGCCAGGTAGAGCAGGGCCACCATCAGATAGACCTCGAGGGCGGTGAAGGTGGTGGCGATATAGATCTGCCCCTGGCGAACCAACTCGCCGACGCCGATCACCGAGAACAGCGAGGTGTCCTTGATGCTGATGATGCCCTGGTTGCCCAGCGGCGGGATCATGCGCCGGAAGGCCTGGGGCCAGATGACATAGCGGAAGGCCTGGGTGCGCGACAGGCCCAGGGACAGCGAGGCCTCACGCTGGCCGCGCTCGATGGACTGCACCCCGCCGCGTACCACCTCGGAGATATAGGCCCCGGAGTTGACCGCGATGGCGGCGATACCGGCGGTCAGGGCATTGATGGGGCCACCCAGCAGCTGGGGCAGGCCATAGAAGATAAACAGCACCTGCACCAGGATGGGAGTGCCGCGAAACACCTCGATATAGAGGATGGCGGGCAGGCGCAGCCAGCGGGAGGGGCTGATGCGCATCAGCCCGAAGACGATGCCGATCACGAAGCCGATGGCCAGGCCGCCGAAGGAGATCAGCAGGGTCCAGGGGATGCCGGGCAGCAGATGGGGAATGGACCCGAAGGCCGCCGCCCAGTCGAATTGAAAGGTGACTTCCACGAGCGTCTCTCCGATTCACGGAAACGGCGCGGGGCCGGGTGGCATGGCCGCCCGGCCCCGCCGGTGGTGCCGCCGGGTCGCCCCCGACGGCGTTAACAAGGTCGCGGATTACTCCTCGCTGGGCGCCTCACCGAACCACTTGGTGTAGATCTCGTCGTAGGTGCCGTCCTCGCGCATCTCGGCCAGCGCCTGGTTGACCGGCTCGACCCACTGGCTGCCCTTGTGGAAGACGATGCCGTACTGCTGGCCCTCGTAGAGGGGGCCGACCACTTGGGTGCGGCCTTCGCCGCGGGTCTGGGCGAAGTAGCCCACGTTGGGGGCGTCATAGAAGGCGGCGTCCACGTTGCCCCCCAGCAGCGCCATGTACATGTCCGAGGTGCCCGGGTAGGGGGTGATCTCGGCGTCCTCGCCCAGGTTCTCCTGGAGGAAGTCATAGCTGGTGGAGCCGATCTTGGTGGCCACGGTCAGGCCTGCCAGGTCCTCGAGGGTCTCGACGCTGTCGTTATCGGCGCGGACCATGATGCGCAGGCCGGAATCGTAGTAGGGATCGGAGAAGTCGACGATCTCGGCGCGTTCCTCGGTGATGGTCACGCCGGCGATGGCGATCTCCTGGCTGCCGGTCTGTACCGCCGGGATGATGCCGTTGAATTCCATGGTGGTGAGATCCACCTCGAAGCCGGCCCGCTCGGCCACCTCGTTGATGATGTCCATATCGAAGCCGACCATTTCGCCGGTCTCGGTATCCATCATCTCGAAGGGCACGAAGCTGGGGTCGGTGACCACCGTGACCTGCGGCAGCTCGGCTAAGGCAGTGGTGGAGAAGGCGAGGCCGGCGCCCAGGGCGGCGGCGAGAGAGGCATGTTGTAGCTTGTTCATCGGGTTCCCCGTTATTCCGTTTATTGATGGAACACACCTATTCAACATGACGAGATAAGGAGAAAGCGTCAAGCGGGCATAAAAAACCCTCCCGGCCGGGGGCGCGGGAGGGGTTTTCGTGGCTCGTGGTTGGTGAGGGCTCACACCATAAAGGAGGCGCCGCAGCCGCAGGTGCTGGTGGCATTGGGGTTCCTGACCACGAAGCGGGCGCCGGCCAGGCCCTCCTCGTAGTCTACCGTGGAGCCCACCAGGTATTGATAGGAGAGGGGATCCACGACCATGCTCACGCCGTCGAAATCGATCAGGGTGTCGTCATCGCCGCTCTCTTCGGCGAAGTCGAAGCCGTACTGGAACCCCGAGCAGCCGCCGCCGGTGACATAGACCCGCAGCTTGAGGTGGTCATTGCCTTCCTCGGAGATCAGGGCGCGCAGGCGTCGCTGGGCCCCCTCGGAGAGCAGCATGGGCTTGGGAGTAAAGGAGGCTGGCTCGAAGGATTCGGCTCCGCTCATGGACGCGCTCCTGCGGGTGAATAGACCCCCCATTATCCACAAACCCCAGCAAAAGGGTCAACTTTTGCCGGGAATGTAGCACCACCTCTACTGGAATCGCTGAGGGGCGCTGGGGGCAGGTCGGAGCAAGGGTCATTTGCCAGGGATGGCAAATGTAGCGCCCAGGGATGGGTTTACCGCGCCTTGCGAAGACCTGCCCCCAGGATAGCCCCGGGCCTCGACATGCAAGGATGCCACATCAGGGCATCAAGGCCGGGGCGCCGAGGCCGGCCATCTCGTCGAAGCCGAACATCAGGTTGAGGTTCTGGATCGCCTGGCCGGAGGCGCCCTTGACCAGGTTGTCGATCACCGCCAGCACCACCACGGTGTCGCCGTCGCCGGGGCGGTGCACCGCCAGGCGGCAGATATCGCTGCCCTTGACGCTGCGGGTCTCGGGATGGCTGCCGGCGGGCATCACGTCCACCGCCGGCTCGTCGGCGAAGCGCCGTTCGAAGAGCGCCTGGAGGTCGCCGGGCTCGCCGTTGAGGCGGCCATAGAGGGTGGCGTGGATGCCGCGAATCATCGGCGTCAGGTGGGGCACGAAGGTCAGGCCCACCGGTTGTCCCGCGGCCCGGGTCAGGCCCTGGCGAATCTCCGGCAGGTGGCGGTGGCCGCTGGCACCATAGGCCTTCATGGACTCGCTGGCCTCGGCCAGCAGCGAGGGCACCTTGGCGCCGCGGCCGGCCCCGGTGACCCCGGACTTGCAGTCGGCGATGACGTGCTGGGCATCGATCAGTCCCGATTCCAGCAGCGGCAGCAGGCCCAGTTGCACGGCGGTGGGGTAGCAGCCCGGAACGGCGATCAGGCGCGCGCCGCGGATCGCCTCGCGATTGACCTCCGGCAGGCCATAGACCGCCTCCTCGAGCAGCTCGGGGGCGCCGTGGGGCTGGCCATACCACTCGGCCCACTCCTCGGCATCCTTGAGGCGGAAGTCGGCGGAGAGGTCGATCACCCGGGTGCCGCGGGCCAGCAGGTCGCCGGCCAGGGCATGGGCCACCCCGTGGGGCGTGGCGAAGAAGACCGCATCGCAGGCCGCCAGGCGCTCGGGGTCCGGCTCGCCGAAGGCCAGGTCATCATAGTGACCGCGCAGGTTGGGGTACATGTCGCTGACCGCGACGCCCGCCTCGGAGCGGGAGGTGATCAGGGTCACCTCGACCTGGGGGTGTTGCGCCAGCAGGCGCAGCAGCTCGACGCCGGTGTAGCCGGTGCCGCCGACGATACCAACCTTGATCACGATGCACTCCTTCTTGACCGAATCTGACGAAAGCCTGCCTTTATGATACATCTCTAGGGCCTGCCACCCCACTCTTAGAGGCCCTCCTTTGCCGCGACTCCGCCTGCCCCGTCCCAGCCTCGAGGCCTTCCGACGCCAGCTGGCCAGTGTCGATGCCCTGCCCCAGCTCTGTGTGCTGGGGCTGGTCTCGGGCCTCCTGACCGGCGGGGTGATGGTGGCCTTTCGTCTGCTGCTGGAGGGCGGCGCCCTGGCGCTGATGCCGGCCGGCGGGGTGGAGGCCTTCGAGTCCCTGGAGCCCTGGCTGCGGGCCCTGCTACCGTTGCTGGCGGTCACCCTGATTGGCGCCGGGCTCGGCTGTCAGCCGGTGGCGGCCCGCAAACTGGGGGTCGGCCATGTGGTGGAACGCCTCAGCCAGCACCAGGGACGCTTTCCGCTGCGCAACTGGTTGAACCAGTGGTGGGTGGGGGCCGTGGCGGTGCTGGGCGGGCTCTCCGCCGGGCGCGAGGGGCCGGCCATCCACCTGGGGGCCGCCGCCTCCAGCGGCATCGGCCAGCTGTTGCGGCTGCCCCATAACAGCCTGCGGGTGCTGGTGGCCTGCGGCACCGCGGCGGGTATCTCCGCCTCCTTCAATACGCCCATCGCCGGGGTCATCTTCGCCATGGAAGTGGTGATGATGGAGTACACCATCACCGGCTTCATGCCGGTGATCCTGGCCTCCACCATGGGGGCGGTGGTGGCCCAACTAGTGTATGGCGCCGAACCGGCCTTCCAGGTGCCCATCCTCAGCCTGGAATCGCTGAGCAACCTGCCCTGGATCGTGGTCACCGCCCTGGTCATCGGCCTGCTGGCGGGGGCCTTTATCCGCGTGGCCCGTAGCGGCGAACGCCTGGCGGGGCTGCCCTTCTGGCTGCGCCTGCTGCTGGCGGGGGGGGCCACCGGCGCCCTGGCCTGGTGGTATCCCCAGGTGCAGGGGATCGGCTACGACAGCCTGGCCCTGGCGCTGAACGGCGAGCTGGCCCTGGACGTGCTGCTGGCCCTAGTGGTGGGCAAGCTGCTGCTGACCGCCTTCACCCTGGCCTGTGGGGTACCCATCGGCATCATCGGGCCGGTGCTGGTGGTGGGCGCCGCCGCCGGGGCCCTCAGTGGCCTGTTGGGGGCCTGGCTATGGCCGGGGGCGGCCGCCGACCCGGGGCTCTACGCCATGCTGGGCATGGCGGCGATGATGGGCGCCGTGCTCCAGGCGCCCCTGGCGGCGCTGATGGCGCTGCTGGAGCTGACCCATAACCCCAATATCATCCTGCCGGGGATGCTGGCGGTGGTGATTTCCGGGCTGACGGCGCGTCAGTTGTGGCGCTGCGATGGGCTCTTCGTGACCCTCACTCGCCAGGGCCTGCACCCCCTGCAGCAGCCGCTGATGCAGGCCCTCTCCCGGGTCTCGGTGCCGGCGGTCATGGAGTCGCGGGTGGCGGTGACCCTGCGCCAGGTCAGTCACGACGAGGCCCAGGCCCTGCTGGATCACAAGCCGAGCTGGATCGTGATTCGCCGCTCCACGGACGATAAGCCGACCCTGGCCCTCAAGGCGGCGGACCTGGCCCGGGCCCTGCTCGATCCGCGCTGGGCCGACCAGGCGCAGATCGACCTCCTGGAGGTGCCGGGCCAGCGCCTGGACATGGCTGCCATCCCGGTGCAGGCGACCCTCTCCGAGGCCTTCCAGCGCCTCGACCAGCACGACGTGGATGCGCTCTATGTGGAGAACCCGGTGGCACCACCCGGGCGGCGGATTTCCGGTATCATCACCCGCGAAGCCATCGAGCTCTACTATCGTTTTCGGCCTCCGCGCTGAGGTCGACCATCCCCCTGCTGGAGTCGCTATGTATCCGTGGATCAAGGCCCTGCACCTGATCGCCGTGGTCACCTGGTTCGCCGCCCTTTTCTATCTGCCGCGTCTGTTCGTCTATCACGCCATGGCCCGGGATCAGGGGGATCGCCAGGCCATCGACTACTTCCTGGTGATGGAGCGCAAGCTCTACCGCGGCATCATGACCCCCTCGATGATCGCGGTGCTGCTGCTGGGTGGCTGGATGCTCTACCTGGCGCCCGGCTGGCTGAGCCAGGGCTGGCTGCATGCCAAGCTGACCCTGGTCCTGCTGCTGGTGGGCTATCACCATGTCTGCCTGGCGCATATGAAGAAGCTGGCCGCCGGCACCAGTGACAAGTCCCACCGCTATTTTCGGGTCTTCAACGAGCTGCCGGTGCTGGTGTTGCTGGCGGTGGTGATCCTCGCCGTGGTGAAGCCGTTCTGATGGCTGCGGCGAACGAGACCCGTGAGCTGCCGGTGGTGCTGGTGCTGGCCGGCCATGATCCCAGCGGCGGCGCCGGCCTGGTGGCCGACAGCGAGGCCATCGCCGCCTGCGGTGCCTGGGCGCTGACCGTGCCCACCGCCCTGACGGTGCAGAACAGCGCCGATGTGGCGGCGGTGCTGCCCTGCGCCGGCGAGCAGATTCGCAGCATGGCGGCGGCCCTGGGCGAGTTCCGGGTGGCGGCCATCAAGGTGGGCCTGGTGGCCAGCCTGGAGGCCCTGGACGCGGTGGTGGACGTGATCAAGCGCCACCCCGGGGTGCCCCTGGTGGTGGATCCGGTGCTCAAGGCCGGCGGCGGCAGAGAATTATCCACAGCCGAACTGGTGGATGCCTTCCGCGAGCGGCTGCTACCCCTTGTGGATATCTTGACGCCCAACCGCGACGAACTGGCGCGCCTGGCCGGCCCCGAGCTCGAGGACGAGACCCAGCGCTGCGTGGAGCTACTCTCCCTGGGCTGCCAGGCGATCCTGGTCACTGGCACCGACAGCCCCGAGGCGGGACAGGCCGCGGACAGGGTTGTCCACACCCTGCATACCCCGGACAATGATCGCCAATGGCAGTGGCCGCGCCTGGCCGGCAGTTACCACGGCTCCGGCTGCACCCTGGCGGCGGCCCTGGCGGCCCGCCTGGCGGTGGGCGAACCCCTGGCCGGCGCTTGCGAACAGGCCCAGGACTTCACCTGGCAGGCCCTCAAGCATGGCTGGCGCCCGGGCGAGGCCCAGGCCTTGCCGCGGCGCCTGTGGCGCCACCCCGACTGGACCCTCACGGCGGAGTAGTTATGCACAACCCTAGCTGGGCCCGCGGCCTCTATGCGATCACCGATGCCGAGCTGCTGCCCGACGACGCGCGCCTGCTGGCCGGCTGCGAGGCGGCCCTGCGCGGCGGCCTGGCGCTGCTCCAGTATCGCGACAAGTCGAGGGACGCCGACAAGCGCCACCGTCAGGCCCGGGCCCTGGCGGCCCTGTGCCGCGACCATGAAGTGCCGCTGATCATCAATGACGATACCGCCCTGGCCGAGCGCCTGCGCCGGGAGGGCCACGCCAACGTCGGCCTGCACCTGGGTCAGGGCGACGGCGCCCTGGCCGAGGCCCGCGAGCGGCTGGGCCCCGCGGCGATCATCGGCGCCACCTGCCACGGTCGCCTGGCACTCGCCGAGCGGGCCGCCCGGGAGGGCGCCAGCTATGTGGCCTTCGGGCGTTTCTTCGCCTCCCGTACCAAGCCCGAGGCGCCCCCCGCCAGCCTCGACCTGCTGGGCGAGGCGGCGGCCATCGGCCTGCCCCGGGTGGCCATCGGCGGTATCGACGCCGCGACCATCGGCGCGGCCCGCCGTGCCGGCGCCGACCTGCTGGCCACGGTGGCAGCGGTGTTCGCCGCCGCCGATATCGAGGCCAGCGTCCGCGAGCTGAATCGGCGGCTAAGCGCCTGTTAAACGCTTATCCACAGGCTGCTCACGAAAGTTATCCGCACTATCCAGATAGTTATCCACAATTCATCACGAGAGGCTTCCATGACCACCTCCGCACAGCTCTTCGAACAGGCCTGCCGTCATATCCCCGGGGGCGTCAACTCGCCGGTGCGTGCCTTCAAGGGCCTCGAGCGGCCGCCGGTGTTTATCGAGCGGGCCCAGGGCGCCTACCTCTTCGACGTGGAGGGCCAGCGCTATATCGATTATGTGGGCTCCTGGGGCCCGATGATCACCGGCCATGCCGACCCGGAGGTGCTGGGCGCGGTGCGCGAGCGCCTCGACCTGGGGCTCTCCTTCGGTACCCCCACCGCCATCGAGACCACCATGGCGGACCTGATCTGCGAGATCCTGCCCAGCATCGAGTTGGTGCGTATGGTCAACTCCGGCACCGAGGCCACCATGTCGGCGATCCGCCTGGCCCGGGGCTATACCGGCCGCGACAAGATCGTCAAGTTCGAGGGCGATTACCACGGCCACTCAGACTCCCTACTGGTCAAGGCCGGTTCCGGGGCCCTGACCCATGGCGAGCCCAGCTCCCCGGGGGTGCCCGCCTCCCTGGCCGAGCACACCATCACCCTGCCGCATAACGACCTGGATGCCGTGGAGCGCTGCTTCGCCGAACTGGGCGAGCAGATCGCTGGCATCATCGTCGAGCCGGTGGCCGGCAACATGAACTGCATCCCGCCGCTGCCGGGCTTCCTGGAGGGGCTGCGCAAGGTCTGCGACCGTCACGGCAGCGTGCTGATCTTCGACGAGGTGATGACCGGTTTCCGGGTCGCCCTGGGCGGCGCCCAGGCCCACTACGGCATCACGCCGGACCTGACCTGCCTGGGCAAGATCGTCGGCGGCGGCATGCCGGTGGGGGCCTTCGGTGGCAAGCGCGAGATCATGGAGCAGATCTCGCCCCTAGGGCCGGTCTACCAGGCCGGCACCCTCTCCGGCAGCCCCCTGGCCATGGCCGCCGGCATCGCCCTGCTCACCAAGGTGCGCGAGCCCGGCTTCCACGACGCCCTGGCCCAGCGGGTCGAGACCCTCTGCAGCGGCCTCGAGGAGCGCGCCAAGGCGGCCGGCATCGAGTTGATCACCCAGCGCGCCGGCGGCATGTTCGGGGTCTTCTTCACCGGCCAGTCCCGGGTCGACAACTTCGCCCAGGCCACCGCCTGCGATGCGGCGGCCTTCCGCACCTTCTTCTCGGCCATGCTCGACGAGGGCGTCTACCTGGCGCCGTCCGCCTATGAGGCGGGCTTTATGTCCAGCGCCCATACTGCGGAGGACATCCAGGCCACCCTGGATGCCGCCGAGCGGGCCTTCGCCCGGCTGGCCCAGCGCTAACCCGTCGTCAGGAGGTGTCACGGTGAGCGAGACCCTGATCCAGGCCCTGCAGGACCCGGCCTGCTACGACCATGACGTCACGAGCGTCGAGGTCCACGAGACGCATATCTCGTGGATCCTGCTCACCGGTGACTACGCCTACAAGATCAAGAAGCCGCTGGAATTCGGCAGCTTCCTCGACTTCTCGACCCTGGCGCAGCGCCGCCGGCTCTGCGAACAGGAGGTGCGTCTCAACCGGCGCCTGGCGCCCAGCCTCTACCTGGCGGCGGTGCCCATCTCCGGTACCCCGGAGGCGCCGCGGGTCAACGATGCCAGCGCGCCCTTCGAGTACGCGGTGAAGATGCGCCAGTTCAGCAATCGCCACCTGTTCAGCACCCTCCAGGCGGAGGGCAGCCTCTCCCTGGAGCTGATCGACGACCTGATCGATCAGCTGGTGGAATTCCACGAGAGCGCCGCGCGCATCGCCCCGGACAATCCCCTGGGCGGGGCCGAGGCCACCGCCGAGATCCTCGCCCGGGAGTTCACCCTGATCGCCCCACGCTTGCCGGGGGAGGCCCGCCTGACTCGCCTGGAGCGACTCCAGGCCCTGGTCGAGGAGACTCAGGCGCGCCTGGCGCCGGTCCTGACCGAGCGCCATGCTCAGGGTTTCGTGCGCGAGACTCACGGCGATATCCACCTGGGCAACGCGGTGCAGCACCGGGGGCGGGCGCTGCTCTTCGACGGCATCGAGTTCAACGATGCGCTGCGCTGGAGCGACGTGGGCTGTGACCTGGCCTTCCTGCTGATGGACCTGGAGGCCCGGGACGAGCGCGCCCTGGCTCACCATGCCCTGAATCGCTACCTGGAGCTCTCCGGCGACTACGGCCTGGTCAGGGCCCTGGGCTATTACAAGCTCTACCGGGCCCTGGTACGGGTCAAGGTGGCGGCGCTGCGTCTGGAACAGGTCGGCGGCGACGAGCGCGAGGCGATACTGACCGAAATCGATCACTACCTGGGCCTGGCCGAGGACTATGCGGAGTTCCGCTTTCCCTACCTGGTGCTGGGGGCCGGGGTCTCCGGTAGCGGCAAGAGTCGCTTCACCGGCGAGATGGTGCGCCGCCTGGGCGCGGTGCGGCTGCGCTCCGACGTGGAGCGCAAGCGCCTCTATGGCTTCGCGCCCCTGGCCGATAGCCGCGGCAGTGATGTGGATATCTATGCCCCCGAGGCCAGCCGGCGTACCTACCAGCGCCTGGCCCGGTTGACCGGCACCCTGCTGGAGGCGGGCCTGCCGGTGTGCATCGATGCCACCTGCCTGGCCCGCTGGCAGCGGGACCTGCTGAGCCACGAGGCGGAGGCCCGCGGCCTGCCGCAGCTGATCGTCAGCTTCGAGGCCGACGAGGCGACCCTGCGGCGGCGCATCGAGAAGCGCACCCGCCGCGGCGGCGATCCCTCCGAGGCGGGCCTGGCGGTGCTGGAGCGGCAGCTGGCCGCCCGGGAGCCCTTCGCCGAGGAGGAGCGTTGCCATCTGGTGCATCTGGATACCACGGCCCCGGACGCCAGCGAGGTCCTGGTTGGCCTGATTCGCCAACATATGGGTCATGCGGTAGGCGAGGTCGATTGACCTATTTCACTCGCTGGCATGATGCCAGCGGCGATAGAGCGGGTCGTCAGCCTGATCCGCCAACCTATGGGCCAGGCGGTGGGCGGAATAAATTAAGCGGTATGAGGAGTATTTAATGAGCGAGCCCCAGACCCTGGTACTGGCCAGCGGTAATGCCGGCAAGCTGCGCGAGTTCGAGGCGCTGCTGGCGCCGCTGGGCTTTCGCGTCTGTCCCCAGGCCGACTTCGGGGTCCCCGAGGTGGAGGAGACCGGGCTGACCTTCGTGGAGAATGCCCTGCTCAAGGCCCGGGAGGCGTGTCGCCTCAGCGGCCTGCCGGCCCTGGCCGACGACTCGGGCCTGGAGGTGGATGCCCTCAAGGGCGCCCCGGGCATCTACTCGGCCCGTTTCGCCGGCGAGCCGAAGAGCGACGAACGCAATAACCGCAAGCTGCTGGAGGCCCTGGCGGAGGTGCCGGAGGGCCAGCGCAGCGGCCGCTACTGGTGCGTGCTGGTCTATCTGCGCCACGCCGAGGACCCGGTGCCGCTGATCGTCCAGGCCAGTTGGGAGGGGGAGATCCTGGCCCACCCCCGGGGCGAGGGAGGCTTCGGCTATGATCCGCTGTTCTGGCCCCGGGGCGCCGGCATGAGCGCCGCCGAGCTCTCCGCCGAGGAGAAGAATCGCCTGAGTCACCGCGGCCGTGCCATGGCCGAGCTGGTGGAGCGGTTGCGGGCATGAATCGTCCCCTGCCGCCCCTGTCGCTTTATCTGCACGTGCCCTGGTGCGTGCGCAAGTGCCCCTACTGCGACTTCAACTCCCACGGGATCGACGCCGGGGCGAGCCTGCCCGAGGGCGACTACCTGGCCGCGGTGCTGGCCGACCTGGAAGCGGACCTGCCCCGGGTCGAGGGACGCGAGCTGGTCAGCGTCTTTATCGGCGGTGGCACCCCCAGCCTGATGGCGGCGGACTTCTACCGGGGCTTCCTGTCCCGCCTGGGCGAGGCGCTGCCCTGGGCCGCGGATATCGAGATCACCCTGGAGGCCAATCCCGGCACCTTCGAGCAGGCGCGCTTCGCCGCCTATCGCGAGGCGGGTATCAATCGCCTCTCCCTGGGGGTGCAGAGCTTCCAGGACGCCCAGCTCCAGGCCCTGGGGCGGATCCATGGCGGCGCCGAGGCCGAGCGGGCGGTGAGGGAGGCGCGTTCGGCCGGCTTCGATAACCTCAATATCGACCTGATGCATGGCCTGCCGGGGCAGAGCCCCGACCTGGCCCTCGAGGATATCGAGCGGGCCCTGGCGCTCTCGCCCAGTCACCTCTCCTGGTATCAGCTGACCCTGGAGCCCAATACCGAATTCCACTCGCGGCCGCCGGTGTTGCCGGAGGAGGAGGCGCTGTGGGCGATTCAGGATGCCGGCCATGCCCGCCTGGAGGCCGCCGGCCTCGCCCGCTACGAGATCTCCGCCTATGCGCGTCCCGGACGCCGAGCCCGGCATAACCTCAACTACTGGCGCTTCGGCGACTACCTGGGGATCGGCGCCGGCGCCCATGGCAAGCTGAGCCACAGGGACCCCGAGGACGGCAGCCTGATCATCGAGCGGCGCTGGAAGAGCCGCCAGCCCGAGGCCTATCTGCGTCGTCGCGAGGATCCCCGGGGCTTCATCGCCGGTCATCGCCGTATCGACGCCGAGGAGTTGCCCCTGGAGTTCGCCATGAATGCCTTGCGCCTCACCGAGGGGGTACCCATGGCACTTTGGGAGGCGCATAGTGGTCTATCTCGGGCGACCCTGGAGGCGCGCCTGGTGCGGGCCCGCAATCTTGGACTTCTCGTGGAAGATGACGCCCGCCTGCAAGCCTCGCCTCAGGGTCTATTATTCTTGAATGAGCTGTTGGCTTCCCTAGAGGAGTGATCGGCAGCCATTCCACGACGTTTAGGAGTTACGTTATGCCCAAGATGCTTCGTTTGGCCTATCCCCTGGCAGCCGGACTGCTGCTGGTGGGCTGTGCCACCACCGATCCCTACGGTTCTCAGACCGATCGTAATCGCACCCTGAGCGGTGCCGGTATCGGTGCCGCCGTGGGGGCCGCGGCCGGGGCCCTGAGCGGTAGCGGCAGCACCAGCCGCCGCGATCGTGCCCTGATCGGTGCCGCCGTGGGGGCCGCCGCCGGGGCCGGGGTCGGCGCCTATATGGACCGCCAGGAGGCGCAACTGCGTCAGAGCATGGAGGGCACCGGTATCGAGGTGGATCGCCGCGGCGACGACATCATCCTCAATATGCCCAGCAGCGTGACCTTCGGTTTCGACTCCAGCGAGCTGACCCCGACCGCCCGCTCCGCCCTCAACGATGTTTCCCAGGTGCTGCGCGACTTCCCCGATACCCGGGTGAATATCGCCGGCCATACCGACAGTACCGGGGACGATCGCTACAACCAGGGGCTCTCCGAGCGCCGTGCCCAATCGGTGGGCAACTACCTGGCCCAGAGCGGTGTTCCCATGCATCGCCTCAACATGATGGGCTATGGCGAGACCATGCCGGTGGCCAGCAACGCCTCCGAGCAGGGCCGCGCCCAGAATCGCCGCGTCGAGATCACCCTGAGCCCGATACAGCAACAGATGTAAGCCCGCTGTCGATCGGCATCCCGGCCCACGGAAGCGATTCCGTGGGCCTTTTCTTGGAAACCGCCATGCTCGCCTACCAACACGCCTATCACGCCGGCAACTTCGCCGATGTGCACAAGCATCTGACCCTGGTTACGCTTCGGGAGTATCTTTTACGTAAAGATTCTCCAGTTACGTATGTGGATACCCATGCCGGCCGGGGGCTCTACCCACTCCAGGCCGAGGAGGCCCGCAAGCTCCAGGAGCACCGCGAGGGGGTCGAGCCGGTATGGCGCGCCCGTAGCGCCGCCTCGGGGGCCCTCGAGGCGTGGCTGGAGCGGCTCGCCACGGCTCAGCCCGGCGCCGGGCTGACTCACTACCCCGGTTCGCCCTGGTGGCTCGCCGAGGGGCTCCGCGAGCAGGATCGCCTGAGCCTCTTCGAGCTGCATCCCGGCGAGTTTGCCCACCTGGACGAGCGCATCGAGGATGCGCGGATTCGCCATGTGCATGGGGATGGCCTGGCGGGACTGCGTCGCATGCTGCCAGTGGCTACGCCAAGGCTCTGTGTGCTGATCGACCCCAGCTACGAGCTCAAGGAGGAGTACCGCGAGCTGGTCTCGACCCTGGCCTGGGTGGGGCGCAAGGCGCGGCATGCGGTGGTGGCGGTGTGGTATCCACTGCTGCCGGCGGGGCGTCATCGGGAGCTGCTGGAGGGGCTCAAGGGGAGCGGCCTGCGCAAGGTATGGCGCAGCGAGGTGCGTCTCAGGGAGCCGGGGGCGGAACGCCACGGCATGTATGGCAGCGGCATGCTGGTGCTCAACCCGCCCTGGGGACTGGAGCAGGCGGTGGAGGAGGCGATGAGCCAGGTCACCGCCATCTGGGGGGCCCCGGCCCGCCACCAGGCGGACTGGTGGCTACCGGAATAACCAAGATGTAAGCGCTTACTTACCGGCGGGGCGCTGTCGAAGATCTCGCCCAGCAGCGGTCTTTATAGCGACGGCGCGATGGTCACTTGCCGATACAGAAACTGCCGAAGATCTCGCCCAGGAGCGGTCTTTATAACGACGGCGCGATGGTCACTTGCCGATACAGAAGCTACCGAAGATCTCGCCCAGGAGGTCGTCGGCGCTGAATTCACCGGTGATCTCCCCCAGGGCCTGCTGGGCCTCGCGAAGGTCCTCCGCCAGCAGCTCGCCGGCGCCGTGGCCGTGGAGCTGGGCCTCGCCGTTCTCCAGGGCCTCCCGGGCGCGATCCAGGGCATCCAGGTGGCGGCGCCGGGCCGAGAAGCGCCCCTCGGTGGTGGCGCTATAGCCCATCACCGCCTTGAGATGACTCTTGAGGTTATCCACACCCCGACCGGTCTTGGCGGAGAGGCGAATCACCGGCGGGGTTGTGGATAAGTCGAGTTCCGGGGGCTCCCGGCTGGTATCGATCTTGTTGCGGATCAGGGTCAGTCGCGAAGGGTCCGGCAGGCGCGCCACGAATTCCGGCCAGATGGCCATGGGGTCGGTGGCCTCGGTGGTGGCGGCATCCACCAGCAGCAGTACCCGGTCGGCCTTCTCGATCTCGGCCCAGGCCCGGGCCACGCCGATCTGTTCCACCGCGTCCGGGGTGTCGCGCAGCCCGGCGGTATCGATGATATGCAGCGGCATGCCGTCGATATGGATATGCTCGCGCAGCACGTCCCGGGTGGTGCCGGCGATATCGGTGACGATGGCGGTGTCCTGCTCGGTGAGGGCATTGAGCAGGCTCGACTTGCCGGCATTGGGACGCCCGGCGATCACCACGCTCATGCCCTCCCGCATCAGGGCACCCTGGCCGGCGGCGCCGCGCACCATCGCCAGCTCGTCGCTCACCCCCTCGAGCATCTCGGCCACCTTGCCATCGGCCAGGAAGTCGATCTCCTCCTCGGGGAAATCGATGGCCGCCTCCACATAGATGCGCAGCTCGATCAGCCGCTGGACCAGGGCCGTGACCCGGGTCGAGAACTCCCCCTGCAGGGAGCGCAGGGCGTTCTCGGCGGCGGCCCGGGAGCTGGCATCGATCAGGTCGGCGATGGCCTCCGCCTGGGCCAGGTCGAGCTTGTCGTTGAGGAAGGCGCGCTCGGAGAACTCGCCGGGGCGGGCCAGCCGCGCCCCCAACTGGACGCAGCGTTCCAGCAGCAGGTCCATGATTACCGGGCCGCCGTGGCCCTGGAGCTCGAGGACGTCCTCGCCGGTAAAGGAGTGAGGCCCGGGGAAGTAGAGCGCGATGCCCTCGTCGAGTTGGCCCGTCGCGCCCCGGAAGGGGCCATAGTAGGCGTAGCGGGGGCGGGGACAATGGCCCAGGATGGCCTCCGCCAGGGGGGCGCTGAGGGGGCCGGAGACGCGGATGATGCCCACCCCGCCGCGCCCCGGGGGGGTGGCCAGGGCGGCGATGGTGTCCTGGGGGTAGAGGGACGTGGTGGACATGTCGGGCTCCTTGCGGCGATGGGGCTATTGTCGTGGCGGCGGGCCGGAAACGCCAGACCCCCGCCGGGGCGGGGGTCTGGGAGTCGTCGGCAGGGAAGCTTCGGGCTAGCCCTTGGTCTTCATGCCCTTGCCGATGCTGGGGTCGTTCTCGATCTTGCGGGTGATCACGTACTGCTGGGCGATGGAGGTGATGTTGTTCACCACCCAGTAGATCACCAGGCCGGCCGGGAACCACAGGAAGAAGAAGGTGAAGACGATGGGCAGCATCTTCATGATCTTGGCCTGCATGGGATCCGGCGGCGCCGGGTTGAGCATCTGCTGCACGAACATGGAGGCGCCCATCAGGATCGGCAGGATGAAGAAGGGATCCTTCATCGACAGATCCTGGATCCAGAACATAAAGGGCGCATGGCGCAGCTCCACGGATTCCAGCAGCATCCAGTAGAGGGCGATAAACACCGGCATCTGCACCAGGATCGGCAGGCAGCCCCCCAGCGGATTGATCTTCTCCTTCTGGTAGAACTTCATCATCTCTTGGGACATCTTCTGGCGATCATCGCCATAGAGTTCCTTGAGACGCTGCATCTCCGGGCCCAGCTTGCGCATCCGCGCCATGGACTTGTAGGCCTTGGCGGAGAGCGGCCACATCACCAGCTTGACGAACAGGGTCAGCACCACGATGGACCAGCCCCAGTTGCCCAGGACGTCGTGGATCTTGTCCAGCAGCCAGAACAGCGGGTTGGCCAGGAACCACAGCCAGCCGAAGTCGACGGTAAGCTCCAGGTTGGGGGCGATCGCCTCCATGCGTTCCTGCACCTTGGGCCCCAGGTAGAGGGTCGCGCCCAGGGTCGCCTCACCCTGGGAAGCCAGGGTCTGGCTGGGGCCGGCGAAGGCCGCCACGTTGCGATCGCGGGAATCGGTGGTGGCGTAATAGAGGTTCTGCTGCTCCTGGTCTGGCGCCCAGGCGGTCACGAAGTAGTGCTGGATGATGGCCACCCAGCCACCCTGGGCATCCTGGTTGGCGAAGTTGCCGTTCTGGATGTCCTCGAAGTCGACCTTCTCGTAGCGGGACTCCGGGGTGGAGAAGGCCGCGCCCAGGTAGGATTTCATGCCCATGGCCACGCCGCTGGTGGGGTCGGGGCTGTTATCCCGGGCCAGTTGGCCGATAAAGCGGGCACTGATCGGGGTCTCACCCTGGTTGGCCAGGTGATAGCTGACATCCACCGCATAGCTGTCGCGCTCGAAGGTGAAGCGCTTGATCACCTCGACGCCGTTGACCTCGGCGCGCATGTCGACTTCGAGGCGATCCTCGTCCTCGGCCAGGCGGTACTCGGTCTCCTCCGGGGTGAAGTGAATGCGGCCCTGATGGCCTTCCAACTGCAGGCCCGACTTGGCCACATAGCTGCGACCCTGGCTGTCGGAGAGCAGCACGAAGGGGCGCTCGGAATCGAGGCTCAGGCGATGCTGGGGCAGGGCGGCATAGACGATATCGCCCCCCTGGGGATCGATGCGCAGATCCAGCACATCGGTGATCACGGCGATCAGCTCGCGACTGCTGCCGCGTTCCGTGGTGGCTTCTGGCATCTCGCCATCGATGGCCTCTGCCCGGGGCGCTGCCGGCACGGCCAGGCCATCCTCGCTGGGGGCGACGGCATCACCGGTCTGGGTGATGGCGGGGGCGTCAGGTTCGGGGGCGGCCTGACCATAGTCCTGGTTCCACTGCACGATCAGCAGATAGGCGAGCACGGCCAATGGAATCAGTAGGAGTAGTCGTTTTACGTCCATGGGGATCCTGCCCGGTGGGTAGTGAAAGTGTGTGCAAGGCCGTCTCCGAGACACACGAAAGCCTGCCGGAGGCAGGCTGAAGGCGTCACCGCTACGGCGACGGCGGCGGTGTCAGGTCAGGACCCGGCGGTGTCATCCGCCATCTTGCGCGCGTCTTTTTCCAGGCGTCGCCACATGCCGTGGAGCTGGCGGTGCAGGGTCGCATTATCCAGCTCATGTGCCCCGCGGCGGGCGAGAACCACGATATCCACCGCGGGCAGGCGCTGCTGTTGCAGACGGATGGACTCGCGAACCAGTCGCTTGAGACGGTTGCGATCGACGGCGCGCCGCACATTCTTCTTGCTGAAGACCAGGCCGAGGCGCGCATGACCGAGGTCATTGCGACGGGCCAAGGCCATCAGCCCCTTGCCGTGAACCTTGAGGTCCGCATGGTCGAAGACATGCCGATAGTCCCCGGCCGTCAGCAGTCGCAGCCGCCGGGGAAAGCCCTGACAGGACACGCGTGATCCGCGATCAGGCGCTCAGACGCTTGCGGCCCTTGGCGCGGCGGCGCGCCAGGACGGCACGACCGTTCTTGGTGGCCATGCGAGCACGGAAGCCGTGCACACGCTTGCGCTTGAGAACGCTCGGTTGAAAGGTGCGTTTCATAACTCTCGATTCCCACGTGGTTGATTGGACTGAACGTCAGAGTAGCGGCCCGGTTTCCCCGACGGATTACGCGGGAGCTTTCGGGTCAAGACCGGGAATTCTAGAGAATTCGCCGCCCCGGTGCAATTTTTCCGCGACCCGGAGCGCAGGTTTTCTCGATGGCACTGCCTGAAGCGGTGAAGCAGGGCCGGCCCCGGCGAGTGAGATCAATCAACTATAATAATTTAGTTCTTTTAGATGATGTTGTTATTAATACTGGGGAAAAGTTTTGTGGATAACCATTAAGAACCAATATGTATCAACCATATAGAACGTATAGAAGGGTGTGGGCAAGCTGACGGCAAGAGGGGGAGAAACTGGGCAAGGACTGGTGACGAAAATCGAATTCGTCCACAGGACCCAGGTGATCCACGGAGCATACCCCGACCCGCCAAGGGGTTGGGGGCAAGTTGTCCACAGGTCGCGGCGGCGCGGGATCCATGTGGATAACCCGCTCCGGTGACGATACAATGGCCGGTCATTCGACAACTGCATGGTGAGGTCGCGTGTCCGTCGCTCTTTGGCAACAGTGTCTGGATTACCTGCAGGACGAGCTGAACTCTCAGCAGTTCAATACCTGGATTCGTCCCCTGCAGGCGGAGGAAGGCGAGTCCAATGAGCTGCGCCTGCTGGCTCCCAACCGCTTCGTGCGTGATTGGGTCAGCGACAAGTACATCAAGCGCATCAATGAACTGCTGCGTGAGCTGGCCTCGGGCAAGCCGCCCAAGGTGAGCCTCACGGTGGGCAGCCGTGGCAGCGTGCCCAACCCGCAGCCCCGCAACCTGGGCGCGCCGGTCTCGGCCACGCCGCGCCGGCCCAGCGCCCCGGCGGTACAGACCCCGCCCCGCGGCGATGACTATGCCGACGAGAAGGAGATCGAGGCCCTCGAGGAGAACGCCCCGCGGCGCGGCGAGCGCCAGGTGCAGGTGGAGGGCAGCCTCAAGCACTCCAGCGGCCTCAACCCCAACTTCACCTTCGAGACCTTCGTCGAGGGCAAGTCGAACCAACTGGCCCGGGCCGCCTCCCGGCAGGTCTCCGAGAACCCCGGCGGCGCCTATAACCCGCTGTTCCTGTATGGCGGCGTGGGCCTGGGCAAGACCCACCTGATGCATGCGGTGGGCAATGCCCTGGCCGGGCGGCGCGAGAATGCCAAGGTGGTCTACCTGCACTCCGAGCGCTTCGTGGCGGATATGGTCAAGGCACTGCAGCTCAATGCCATCAACGACTTCAAGCGCTTCTACCGCAGCGTCGACGCCCTGCTGATCGATGATATCCAGTTCTTCGCCGGCAAGGAGCGCTCCCAGGAGGAGTTCTTCCATACCTTCAATGCCCTGCTCGAGGGGGGGCAGCAGATGATCCTCACCTCGGATCGCTACCCCAAGGAGATCAGCGGCGTCGAGGAGCGCCTCAAGTCGCGCTTCGGCTGGGGGCTGACGGTGGCCATCGAGCCGCCGGAGCTGGAGACCCGGGTAGCGATCCTGATGAAGAAGGCCGACCAGGCCAAGGTCGAGCTGCCCCATGACGCGGCCTTCTTTATTGCCCAGAAGATCCGCTCCAATGTGCGTGAGCTGGAGGGCGCCCTGAAGAAGGTGATCGCCGATTCCCACTTCATGGGCAAGACCATCACCCAGGATTTCATCCGCGAGTCGCTGAAGGACCTGTTGGCCCTGCAGGACAAGCAGGTGGGGGTCGACAATATTCAGCGTACCGTGGCCGAGTACTACAAGATCAAGCTCGCCGACCTGCTCTCCAAGCGGCGCTCCCGCTCGGTGGCCCGGCCGCGACAGATCGCCATGGCGCTGGCCAAGGAACTGACCAACCATAGCCTGCCGGAAATCGGTGATGCCTTCGGCGGGCGCGATCACACCACAGTGCTGCATGCCTGCCGCAAGGTGCAGTCGTTGCAGGAAGAGAGCGCGGATATCCGCGAGGACTACAAGAACCTACTGCGTTTGCTGACCAGTTGAGGCCAGGCGCCAGGCAAGGCGCGATGATTGGCCGCTATCAATCCCAGGACAAGTGGAGCCCCCATGAAATTTTCCATCTCCCGCGAAGCCCTGCTGCGTCCGCTGGCCCTGGTCGCTGGCGTCGTGGAGCGTCGCCAGACCCTGCCGGTGCTGTCCAATGTGTTGATCCAGGTAGACGAGGCGCAGCAGGTGGCCCTGACCGGCACCGACCTGGAGGTCGAGCTGATCGGGCGAACCGCCGCTTCCCTGGTGGAGGCACCCGGTGCGGCCACCGTGCCGGCCCGCAAGCTGATGGACATCTGCAAGTCGTTGCCGGACCAGGCCGAGCTGCACTTCGCCCTGGAGGAGGGGCGGGCGGTACTGCGCAGCGGTCGCTCGCGTTTTACCCTCTCCACCCTGCCGGTGGCGGAGTTCCCGAGCATCGAGGAAGGGCAGGGCAACACCGAGCTGAGCCTGCCGCGGGGCACGCTCAAGCAACTGATCGATGCCACCGCCTTCGCCATGGCTCAGCAGGACGTGCGTTACTACCTCAACGGCATGCTGCTGGAGCTGCGCGACAACCTGGTGCGCACCGTGGCCACCGACGGTCACCGCCTGGCGGTCTGCTCGCGGCCCGCCGATATCCAGGTCTCGCCGGCTCACAAGCTGATCGTGCCACGCAAGGGGGTGCTGGAGCTGGTGCGCCTGCTGGATGGCAGCGACGAGCCGGTCACCCTGACCCTGGGGGCCAGCCATGTGCGGGCCCATACCGGCGACTTTACCTTCACCTCCAAGCTGGTGGACGGCAAGTTCCCGGACTATGAGCGGGTAGTGCCGCGGGGCGGCGACAAGGTCTTCCTGGCCGACCGCGCCGAACTGCGGCAGGTGTTGTCGCGGACCTCCATCCTCTCCAACGAGAAGTACCGCGGAGTACGGCTGCTGCTGGAGGAGGGTAACCTGCGGGTGATGGCCAACAACCCGGAGCAGGAGGAGGCCGAGGAGAATGTCGCCGTGGAGTACAGCGGCAACAGCCTGGAGATCGGCTTCAACGTCGGCTACCTGATCGATGTGCTCAACACCGTCGACGACGACCGGGTGCAGATGACCCTTTCCGACCCCAACAGCAGCGCCCTGATGGAGCAGCCCGGCGGCGGCGATGCCATGTATGTGGTTATGCCGATGCGGCTATAATTGATTGATATTAATGTGTTTTTTGTTATGACTCGGCGTCGCTGAGCACCGGCGATGGCCATCGAGCGTCTCGCCTTCAGCGGCCTGCGCAACCTCGAGCCCCTCGAGATGCATCCGCAGCCGGGGATCAACCTGATCCTCGGCCCCAACGGCAGCGGCAAGTCCAGCCTGCTGGAGGGGATTCATGTGCTGGGCATGGGGCGCTCCTTCCGCACCCAGCAGCTTCGCCATGCCATTGCCCACGACCAGCCCGCCCTGACCCTGCATGCGCGCCTACGGGGCGATCTCGCCCTGGGGGTGCGCCGGCAGCGCGATGCCAGTGAGCTGGAGCTGCGCCTGGGCGGCGAACGCATCGCCCGTCTGGCACAACTGGCCGAGGCCCTGCCCCTACAGTTGATCAACCCCGATGCCTTCCGCCTGCTGGAAGGCGGGCCGGCGGCGCGTCGGGAGTTTCTCGACTGGGGCGTGTTTCACGTGAAACACGGCTTTATGGAAGTGTGGAAGGGCGTGCGGCGGGCCCTGAAACATCGGAATGCCCTGCTCAGGCATGATAGAATCGATCCTCGCTCCCTGGATAGCTGGGAGCATGAGCTGGTGCGCTGGAGCGAGCGTCTGGACGAGTTACGGCAGGCCTATATGGGTGACTTTCTGCCGGTCTTCGAGGAGACCCTGAGAGAGTTGCTGCCCTTGCCGGATCTGGAGCTCCGTTACTCCCGAGGCTGGGACAAGCGTCGGCCCCTGGCCGAGGTCCTGCTTCAGGGGCGTGGCACCGATCGCCAGATGGGCTTTACCCAGCAGGGCCCCCAGCGGGCCGACCTGCGCATTCGCCTGAAGCGGCGTCCGGCGGTGGAGGTGCTCTCCCGCGGCCAGCAGAAGCTGGTGGTCAGTGCCATGAAACTGGCCCAGGGACGGGTGCTGGAGGCCATGACCGGCCGCACCTGCCTTTATTTGATCGACGATCTGCCCGCCGAGCTGGATGCGGGCCATCGCGAGATGTTCTGCCACTGGCTGTCGAGTCTGGACTGTCAAGCATTCATCACCAGTGTCGAACCCCAGGCACTCGCCGGGCACTGGCGTCCGGAAACCCCGGTCGCCATGTTTCACGTGAAACAGGGCCGGCTCGAGTTCCAGGCGACGGAATGAAAAGACTTCACATGATGGAGTAGTCAATGAGCGAACAGGCTTACGACTCATCGAGCATCAAGGTTCTCAAGGGCCTGGATGCGGTACGCAAGCGCCCCGGCATGTATATCGGTGACACCGACGATGGCACGGGCCTGCACCACATGGTCTTCGAGCTGGTGGACAACTCCATCGATGAGGCACTGGCGGGGCACTGCAGCGAGATTCGGGTGGTGATTCACCCGGATGAATCGATCACCGTCAGCGATAATGGCCGCGGCATCCCCACCGATATTCACGAGGAGGAGGGAGTCTCGGCGGCGGAAGTGATCATGACGGTGCTGCACGCCGGCGGCAAGTTCGACGACAATTCCTACAAGGTCTCCGGTGGTCTCCACGGCGTCGGGGTCTCGGTGGTCAACGCCCTATCGGAAGAGCTCAAGTTGACCGTCTGGCGTGCCGGCCAGGTTTATGAGCAGATCTATCGCCATGGCGTGCCCGAGGCCCCCCTGGGCGTGGTGGGCAAGACCGAGCAGAGCGGTACCCGGGTCCACTTCCGCCCTTCGCCGGAGACCTTCGCCAATATCGAGTTCCACTACGATATCCTGGCCAAGCGACTGCGCGAGCTCTCCTTCCTCAACTCCGGGGTGGCGATTCGCCTGCTCGACGAGCGTAGCGGCAAGGAAGAGCTGTTCCACTACGAGGGCGGACTCAAGGCCTTCGTCAATCACCTCAATACCAACAAGAGCACCCTCAATTCGGTGTTCCACTTCAATGTGGAGCGCGAGGATGGGGTCGGTGTCGAGGTGGCGATGCAGTGGAACGACACCTTCGCCGAGAACATCTTCTGCTACACCAACAACATTCCCCAGCGTGACGGCGGTACCCACCTGGCGGGCTTCCGGGCGGCACTGACCCGGACCCTCAACGGCTATATCGAGGCCGAGGGGCTGCTCAAGAAGGCCAAGGTGAACACCTCCGGTGACGATGCCCGTGAGGGGCTCACCGCCATTATCTCGGTGAAGGTGCCGGACCCCAAGTTCTCCTCCCAGACCAAGGAGAAGCTGGTCTCCTCCGAGGTGAAGACCGCGGTGGAGCAGGAGATGGGCAGGCTCCTCTCCGAGTATCTGATCGAGCACCCCAACGAGGCCAAGGCGGTGGTCAACAAGATGCTCGATGCCGCCCGGGCCCGGGAAGCCGCGCGCAAGGCTCGCGACATGACCCGCCGCAAGGGGGCCCTGGATATCGCCGGCCTGCCGGGCAAGCTGGCGGATTGCCAGGAGAAGGATCCCAGCCTCTCCGAACTCTATCTGGTAGAGGGGGACTCCGCCGGTGGCAGCGCCAAGCAGGGGCGTGACCGCCGGACCCAGGCGATCCTGCCGCTCAAGGGCAAGATCCTCAACGTGGAGAAGGCGCGCTTCGACAAGATGCTCTCCTCGGCGGAGGTGGGTACCCTGATCACCGCCCTGGGCTGTGGTATCGGCCGGGAGGAGTTCAATCCGGACAAGCTGCGTTACCACTCCATCATCATCATGACCGATGCGGACGTGGACGGTTCGCATATCCGTACCTTGTTGCTGACCTTCTTCTTCCGCCAGATGTCGCAGCTGATCGAGCGGGGCCATGTGTTTATCGCCCAGCCGCCGCTCTACAAGATCAAGCGCGGCAAGCAGGAGACCTACCTCAAGGACGAGCAGGCGCTGACCGACTATCTCACCGCCACCGCCCTGGATGGCGCCCGACTCTACGTCAATGCCGACGCCCCGGGCATCGCCGGTGAACAGCTCGAGTCGCTGGTCAAGCAGTACCGCGACGTGATGAATCGCATCGATCGCCTGTCCCGGGTCTATCCCGATGAGGTGCTGCGCAAGATGGTGCACGCCGCCGCCCTGAATGGCGACGAGAGTCTCCGCGATCGCGGCACCATGCAGCATTGGATCGATGGCCTGCAGGCGGAGATGGACGCCATGGTGGCCTACGAGGGTGGGCCCCGTTATGTCTTCCAGCTCCATGAGGATAGCGAGCGCGGCTTCTATCTGCCCAAGGTATCGTTGATCGCCCATGGGGTGACCAGCGACTATATCTGGGGCAACGACTTCTTCGGCAGTGCCGACTACCGCGCCATGGCCGGCCTGGGCGAGACCCTGGATGGCCTGCTGGAGGAGGGCGCCTATGTGGCCCGCGGCGAGCGTCAGCGGCCGGTGACGACCTTCTACGAGGCCCTGGAGTGGTTGATGAAGGAGGCCCAGCGCGGCTTCTCCATCCAGCGCTACAAGGGGCTGGGGGAGATGAACCCCGACCAGCTGTGGGATACCACCATGAACCCGGATACCCGGCGCATGCTGCGGGTCTCCATCGAGGATGCGGTGGCCGCCGATATGATGTTCAACACCCTGATGGGTGACGAGGTGGAGCCGCGCCGCGACTTTATCGAGCGTAATGCCCTGGTCGCCAATCTGGATGTGTAATTCCGGCTGCGCTGGGAGCTGAGAGCCATAAGCTTGAAGCTGTAAAAAAAATCGCCCCCATGGCCTGGCCATGGGGGCGATTTCGTCTGGGCAACCTTCCCGCCTATTGCGCCTGGTCGGCCAGCAGCCAGTCGACGAAGCCGGCCAGGTCGTCGAAGACGCGTGTCTCGCTGCCGCGGGCGGCGAGCTCCGGGTGCTTGGCCAGGGTGCGCTCGCCCTTTCCGGTCCTGACCAACACGTTACGACAGCCCTGGGTCTCCCCGGCCTGGAGGTCTCTCAGGCTGTCGCCCACCATCCAGCTCCCCGCCAGGCGTTCCAGCCCCAGGGCGTCGCGGACCTGCTCGAGCAGGCCGGGCAGCGGCTTGCGGCAGTCGCAGTCGTCGTCTGGGCCATGGGGGCAGTAGGCGATATGGGCCAGCTCCCCGCCGGCCTCGGCGACTCGACGCCGAAGCTCCGCATGCATCTCTCCCAGGGCGGCCTCGTTATAGTAGCCTCGGGCGATGCCCGACTGATTGGTGGCCACCGCCACCGTCCACCCCGCCTGGCAGAGGCGGCCGATGGCGGCGATGGCGCTGGGGTAGGGGAGGAACTCCTCCAGGGACTTCACATAGGCATCGGAGTCCTGGTTGATCACGCCATCGCGATCGAGGATGACCAGGCGGTCGGGGGAGGGCATGGGCGTCGCGTCCTCGTTGCTGTCATTGGGTTGTGGGGAGTGTTTCACGTGGAACATCGGCTGCCAAGTCGGCTCGCCGCCGGTGATGTTTCACGTGAAACGCCCGGAGGGAGGGAACGCATAGAAAAGGGCCGGCGAGTGTGACTCGCCGGCCCTTGGCCTCGCGGGGAGGAACCTCTTACTGCTGGAGCTCGGCGATATCCGCCACTTCCAGGAACAGCGCCTGGAGGTCGGCGAGCAGGGCCAGGCGGTTATTGCGCACCGCCGGCTCCTCGGCCATGACCATCACCTCGTCGAAGAAGGTATCCACCGGCTCGCGCAGGGCGGCCAGGCGGTCCAGGGCGGCGCTGTAGTCGGCGGCCCGGAACAGCGGGGCCACTTCCTCGCGGCGGGCCGCCAGGGCCTGGTGCAGGGCCTGTTCCGCGCTTTCCTGGAGCAGCTCGGGATCCACCCGGGTGCTGCCGTCATGCTCCTGCTTGGCGAGAATATTGGAGACCCGCTTGTTGGCGGCGGCCAGGGCGGCGGCCTCGTCGCGGGCGGCGAAACCGTGCACGGCACGCATGCGGCGAGCGAAGTCCAGGGGCTTGGTGACTGGACGGGCACGCACCGCCAGGTAGCTCTCCACCGCCATGCCCTCGTCCTGGGCCCAGGCACGGAAGCGCTCGAGCATATAGTCGAGCACCAGATCCACCAATCCCTCGGCCTTGGGCAGCTCGCGATGCTGCTCCACCGCCAGGGTCAACAGTTCGCGCAGGTCGAGATCCAGCTCGCCCTTGACCAGGATATTGAGCACGCCGATGGCGGCGCGACGCAGGGCGAAGGGATCCTTGGTGCCGGTGGGACGCTGGCCGATACCGAAGATACCGGTCAGGGTATCCAGGCGGTCGGCCAGGGCCACGGCCTGACCGGTCGGGCTCCGGGGGATCTCGTCGCCGGCGTTGCGCGGCAGGTACTGCTCGTAGAGGGCCCGGGCCACGGCTTCGGGCTCGCCATCCTGGCGGGCGTAGTAGCAGCCCATGATGCCCTGCAGCTCGGGGAACTCCAGCACCATCTCGGTGACTAGGTCGCACTTGGCCAACTGGGCGGCACGCTCGGCATGCAGGGCATCGCCGCCGATATGCTCGGCGATATGCCGGGCCACCACCGCGGAGCGATCGGCCTTGTCGGCCAGGGTGCCCAACTGCTGCTGGAAGACCACGCTGGCCAGGCCGTCACGGCGCTCGGCCAGCGGCGTCTTGCGGTCGGTGTCATAGAAGAAGGCGGCGTCGGCCAGGCGCGGACGGATCACCCGCTCGTTGCCTTCGATCACCTGCTGGGGATCCCGGCTCTCGATATTGGCCACGGTGATAAACAGCGGCTTGAGCTTGCCGTCGCTACCCAGCAGGTGGAAGTACTTCTGGTTGGCCTTCATGGAAGAGATCAGGCACTCCGGCGGCACCTCCAGGAAGCGCTCGTCGAAGCTGCCGGTCAGGGCCACCGGCCACTCCACCAGGCCGCTGACCTCGTCGAGCAGCGCCTCGTCGATCACCGCCTCCGCCTCCTGGCACTCCGCCTCGGCCAGCACCTGCTCGCGGATACGCTCGCGACGCTTGTGGCGGTCGGCCAGCACATAGGCCTCTTCCAGGGTCGCCAGGTAGCCGTCGGCATGCGCCAGTTCGATGGCCTCGGGGGCATGGAAGCGGTGGCCATAGGTGGTGCGGCCGGCGGTGAGGCCGAGGATCTCGGCCTCCACCACGCGGTCGCCATAGAGCATCACCAGCCAGTGCACCGGGCGCGAGAACTCGATGCGCGAGGCGCCCCAGCGCATGTTCTTGGGGACCGGCAGGGTGGCGATGGCCTTGTCGGCGATGGCCGGCAGCAGGGCGGTGGTGGCCTCGCCCTGCTGCTGCTCCCGGTAGCCGAGCCAGGTGCCCTTGTCGGTCTCCAGGTGGATCAGCTCGTCGACGCCGACGCCACAGGAGCGGGCGAAGCCCTCGGCGGCCTTGGTGGGCTGGCCGTCCTTGAAGGCGGCGGCCAGGGCCGGGCCGCGGCGTTCCACTTCGCGGTCCGGCTGCTTGTCGGCGAGCTCGAGAATCTCCACCGCCAGGCGGCGTGGCGTGGCGTGGGCGCGGATGGTGCCGAAGTCGATCTCGGCCTCGCTCAGGCCGCGACGCAGGCCCTCGGCCAGGGCCTCGGCGAGGCTATCGATGGCACCGGGAGGCAGTTCCTCGACACCGAGTTCCAGCAAGAAAGTAGAGGATGCCATGCTCAAGCGTCTCCCTGTTCGTCGGCCAGCAGTTCACGGCGCAGGGCCTCGGGGGCCATGGGGAAGCCGGCGGCCTTGCGTGAGTCGTAGTAGGCGTGGGCCACGTCCCGGGCCATGGTGCGCACCCGCAGGATATAGCGCTGGCGTTCGGTGACCGAGATGGCGTGGCGGGCGTCCAGCAGGTTGAAGGTGTGGGAGGCCTTCAGCACCTGCTCATAGGCGGGCAGCGGCAGGCCGGCCTCGAGCAGCTTGGCGCACTCCTTCTCCTGGTGGTCGAAGGCATTGAACAGCGCCGGCACGTCGGCGTGCTCGAAGTTGTAGGTGGACTGCTCGCGTTCGTTCTGCAGGTAGACATCGCCGTAGGTGACCCGGGAGCCGTCCGGGGCGATGGTCCAGACCAGGTCGTAGACGCTGTCCACGTCCTGCAGGTACATGGCGATCCGCTCCAGGCCATAGGTGAGCTCGCCGGTGACCGGGAAGCATTCGATGCCGCCGGCCTGCTGGAAGTAGGTGAACTGGGTCACCTCCATGCCGTTGAGCCACATTTCCCAGCCCAGGCCCCAGGCACCCAGGGTCGGCGATTCCCAGTTGTCTTCCACGAAGCGGATGTCATGCACCAGGGGGTCGATGCCCAGGCGCTTCAGGGAGCCCAGGTAGAGCTCCTGAAAGTCCTTGGGGGAGGGTTTCATCACCACCTGGAACTGGTAGTAGTGCTGCAGGCGGTTGGGGTTCTCGCCATAGCGGCCGTCGGTGGGGCGGCGGGACGGCTGCACATAGGCGGCGTTCCAGGTCTCGGGGCCGATGGAGCGCAGGAAGGTGGCCGGGTGAAAGGTGCCGGCACCGACTTCCATATCCAGCGGCTGCATGACCACACAGCCCTGTTCGGCCCAGTATTGCTGCAGGGCGAGGATCAGGCCCTGGAAGGTTTTCGCGTCAGGCGTCGACTCTGTCATTGGTGAAGCACCGGTTGGCCCATGAATTCACAAGGCGTCAAGTATACAATCAGTGGGGAATCGGTTATAGGCACCCGGGCAAGTCGGTCCGTGGCGCCGGCCCGGACGACATGAGGACGCAAGCGATGATCGTAGTAACAGGCGGGGCCGGCTTTATCGGCTCGAATCTGGTCAAGGCCCTGAATGCCCGCGGCCACCAGGACGTGATGGTGGTGGACGACCTCTCCGACGGCACCAAGTTCGTCAACCTGGCCGACTGCACCCTGGGCGACTACCTGGACAAGGAGGACTTCCGGCGCCGCGCCGAGGCGGAGCTCAACGGTGGGCCGGCGACCCTGCCGACCATCGAGGCGATCTTCCACGAGGGGGCCTGCTCCGACACCACCGAGTGGGACGGCCGCTTTATGCTCGACAACAACTTCGAGTACTCCAAGGTGCTGCTGCACTTCTGTCAGCAGCGCGGTATCCCCTTCCTCTACGCCTCCTCGGCGGCCACCTATGGCGGCAGCGAGGTGTTCGTGGAGGCGCCGGAGCACGAGAAACCCCTCAACGTCTACGGTTACTCCAAGCTGCTCTTCGATCAGTACGTGCGGGCCCGCTGGGATCAGTTCACCAGTCAGGTGGTGGGCTTCCGCTACTTCAATGTCTATGGCCCCCGGGAGCAGCACAAGGGCAAGATGGCCAGCGTCGCCTATCACCATCACACCCAGGTGAGCGCCGGCCAGGACCTCAAGCTGTTCGGTGCCTGGGACGGCTATGAGGCGGGCATGCAGAGCCGCGACTTCGTCTATGTGGGCGACGTGGTCAACGTCAACCTGTGGTTCCTCGACCACCCGGAGCGGTCCGGCATCTTCAACCTGGGCAGCGGCCGCGCCGAGCCCTTCAAGGCCATCGGCGAGGCGGTGATCGACTACTACGGTCGCGGGAAGATCGAGTACATCGATTTTCCCGAGGAGCTCAAGGGGCGCTACCAGAGCTACACCCGCGCCGATATCTCGCGGCTGCGGGAGGCCGGCTACGACGCCGAGTTCAAGAGCGTGGCCCAGGGCGTGCGCGCCTACCTGGAGTGGCTGAATGGCTAGGCCCGAGGCCGCCGAGGGGCCACGCATCCTGGTGGTCGGCCCCTCCTGGGTCGGCGACATGGTGATGGCCCAGAGCCTGTTCATGACCCTCAAGGCGCGTCACCCCGGCTGCCGCATCGGCGTGGTGGCGCCGCCCTGGTCGCTGCCGATTCTCGAACGCATGGCCGAGGTGGACGAGGCCCATGGCCTGGAGGTGGGACATGGCCAGTTCGGCTGGGGCGCGCGCCGGGCCCTGGCCGCCCGGTTGAAGGGGCGCTACGACCAGGCCATCGTCCTGCCGCGTTCCCTGAAGTCGGCCCTGGTGCCCTTCCTGGCACGCATTCCCCGGCGCACCGGTTTCACCGGCGAGCAGCGCTATGGCCTGCTCAATGACCGCCGGCGCCTCGACAAGGCGGTACTGGACCAGACCGTGAAGCGCTTCGTGGCCCTGGGGCTGCCCACCGAGGCGGCCGCCGCTGGGGACTTCCCGATCCCGCGGCCGCGGCTGGCGGTGGATGCCGATAACTTGGTGGAGCTGCGCCTGGCCCAGGGCCTGTCGTCGCGGCCCGCCATCGGCATGATGCCCGGCGCCGAGTATGGCCCCGCCAAGCAGTGGCCCCTGGAACATTTCCGGACCCTGGCCGAGGCGCTGGTGGCCCGTGGGTTCGAGGTGCGGGTGCTGGGTGGGCCCAAGGACGTGGAGGCCGGAGAGGCGATCGCCGCCGGGCTCGATCATGCCCATAACCTGTGCGGCAAGACCCGGCTGGCGGATGCGGTGGACCTGCTCGCCGATTGCCGCCAGGTGGTGACCAATGACTCCGGCCTGATGCATGTGGCGGCGGCGGTGGGTACCCGGGTGCATGCCCTCTACGGCTCCTCCTCGCCGGCCTATACGCCGCCGCTGACCGGCAGCGCCGAGATTCATACCCTGTCGCTGGACTGCTCGCCCTGCTTCCAGCGCACCTGCCCCCTGGGGCATACCCACTGCCTGACCCGGATGGCCCCCGAGCGGCTGCTGGAGGCCCTGCTGGCCGAGCCTGGCCCAGCCCCTTCGAGAGTCGACTAGAGGGGCTCGACCTCCGTCTCGGGCTGGTCCCGGGGCGTTTCGGTGACCTGTTCCTGGGGCGTTTCCGGGGCGCTCTCGGGTTGCGGCGCCAACCCCTCCCAGAGGCGTTGCTGCAGGGCGCGTTCCTGCGTCAGGCGACGATTGATCTCCTCGGCCCCATGACGTTCCACCAAGTTGAGGGTGGGGGCCAGCAGGGAGACCCCCAGGCCGGCCCGATGCTGGGGAAGGTCGAAGCCCATGGCCTCCAGCAGGGTGGGATAGAGGTCCAGGGTCGAGGCCTCCCGCGTGACTGGGGTCGCGCCGACGCCTGGCCCCAGCAGCATAACGGTGTTGGCCCGTTCGCCGAGGATCAGCTGATCCCAGGCCGAGACACGCATGGTGAGGTGATCGCTGGCGATCATCACCAGGGTGTTCTCCAGCAGGCCCCGTGCCTCCAGGCGTTCCAGGAAGTCGCGGGTCAGCCAGGCGGTGCACTCCACCGAGTAGAGGATATCCACGCCGTCGAACTCGCCCTGGCGCTCACGACAGCGCCGGGACGGGTAGCCATTGGGAGCATGGCCACCCAGGGTCAGCACCACCAGGCCCCAGGGACCGGGCTCGGTCTCCAGGTCGGCGATCTCCTCCACGGCGACGTCGAAGAGGGTATCGTCGTAGAGCCCCCAGCTATTGAGGTAGTCGGGGTCCGTCATGCGCGGGACCAGCTCCTCGCGACCCAGCACCAGGTCGAAGCCATGGCCCTCATAGAAGAGGCCCTTGCCGGCGAAGCTGGTGCTGGCCCCACCCAGGTAGGTGAGGCGATAGCCCTCCTTGCTCAGTAGATCCCCCAGGCAGTCGATACCGGGCACCACGGCCTCCAGGGGCTCGAACTGGCGATCATGCAGTAGGCCCGCGGGCATCAGCGGTACCCCGCACTGGCTGGCGATCATCCCGGCCATGGTCCAGCCGGTATTGTCGATCTGGCGCACCCCTTCGAAGACGGTGCCCCGCTCGCCGAGGTGCGCGAGGTCGGCATAGGCATCGCCGAAGCGCTCCCGGTCGGCATAGGTGCGTTCGATGCTCTCCAGGTAGATCAGCAGCAGATTGGGCGGCGACGCCGGACGGCCCTGGAGGAGGGGCTCCTGATAGCGGCGGTCGAGCCAGGCCCCGTCCTCCTCCACCACGATGGCCGCTCCCCGCTGCCCCAGGCCGAAGAGCAGCGGGTTGCCGGCCACCAGGGCCAGCATCAACACCTTCTCCACTAGCCGCCAGCGCTTGTCGGTGCGAATCAGCCAGGTAAAGGCCACCAGGCTCAGGGCCGCCGCCAGGGTGTAGAGGACGGCCGCGGTGATGCGCCCGGCGCCGCCATGCTCCGATATGCCCGCCTGGAGATGGAAGAAGACCGCCCCCAGGTCGACGCTGCCGAAGCCATCGGAGAGATAGAGATAGAGCCACCAGAGGGCCAGGGGCAGCAGCGACCAGGGCCAGACGCGCCGGTAGCGGGCATGGCGGGGCGCCCCCCAGCCCAGCTTGGCGGCCAGGCCCAGCCACAGGCCGGCGATAGGCAGCAGGCTGAACCAGGGGATCGGCAGCAGCACGCTCAGGGCATGGCCCAGGCAGAGGCCCAGGAAGCCCAGGGCCCACCAGCGGGGATGGCGCAGGGGGTGGCTTAGTAGATGGAGTCCGGACATCGAGGCGATAGCCCTGAGGGTGAGTGTGGGGTCTAGACTACCAAGCTTCGCCGCCGGGCTGGAGGGCGGGGGAGCGTTGCGGCGGGGGAGGGGCGCCCTTACACTGGCGCCCACCTCCCTTAGCGCAGGATCTCCTTATGTCCCTGGCCGCCGTACTGATCGTCAAGAACGAGGCCGAGCATCTCGCCGCCTGTCTCGATACCCTAACCTGGGCCGACGAGATCGTGGTGCTGGATGCCGGTAGCCAGGACGCCACCCGGGAGATTGCCGCCCGCTATACCGGCAAGGTGGCGGTGGCGGCGGACTGGCAAGGCTTCGGTATCCAGCGCCGGCGCGCCGAGGCCCTGGTGGAGAGCGACTGGATCCTGATGGTGGATGCCGACGAGCGGGTCACCCCGGAACTGCGCAGGAGCATCCAGGCCACCCTGGCCGAGGAGACCCCGGCGATCTATACCCTGGCCCGGCTTTCCTGGTGTTTCGGCGACTTTATCCGCCACTCCGGCTGGTATCCGGATCGGGTGGCGCGCCTCTATCCCCGCGGCCGCGCCGGCTATAACCAGGCCCTGGTGCACGAGAAGCTGGAGAACCCCGAGGGGTTGCCGGTCAGGCCTCTCTCGGGCGATCTGCTGCACTTCACCTACCGCGACCTGCGTCACTACCTGGAGAAGTCGGCCCACTATGCCCAGGCCTGGGCGGAACAGCGGGCCGCCCGGGGCAAGCGCGGCAGCCTGGGGGCGGGGGTGGTGCATGGCATCGGCTGCTTCCTGCGCATGTACCTGCTCAAGGCGGGCTTCCTGGACGGGCGCCAGGGGCTGCTGCTGGCGCTGCTCTCGGCTCATTCCACCTTCGCCAAGTATGCGGATCTCTGGATCCGTACCCGTACTAATCCGCCTCCCGGCGACACCTCCGATAGACACTAAAGGCCAAGGCCTTTTACCGCTCTCCAAGGTAGCCACGGATCCCTGAGTTCGCCCCGCACTACCTCGCCTCCCGGCGATGGCTAACCTGCTTCCTGGCGATTCCTCCGACTATTAATTATTCTTCGTTGTCAGCCAGGCAGCGAATCCGCTCGGCGATGGCCTGGGCCGCCGCCTGCAGATCGATCCGACCCATCTCGGTTTCCTGGCCCGGCAGGGCCGGCGGGCTGAAGGCCAGCCGCTGCTCCGCCCGATTGCAGGTCTGCCAGCGCAACGGTGTCGCCGAGCGCTTGGCGGGGTAGAAGCCCGCCGTGGGGCGATCCAGGCAGCCGGCGATATGCAGCGGGCCGGTGGAGCCGGCGATAAACAGGTCCGCCGCGCTCAGGGTCCTGGCGAAGGCGGCCAGGTCGGGGCGCGCGGGAACCCGATGGGCCTCGAGTCCCGCGTCACGCAGTGACTGTGCCAGGTCATCGGCGGCGGCTTCCTCGCCGGGACCGGCGGTGAGCAGCCAGAGCGGCGGCTGGGGCAGGCGGGCGGAAACGCCGACCGCCAGGTCGCGATATTGCGCCGCCGTCAGATTGACCGCCGAGCCGCCGCTGCCCGGATGCAGGAAGAGCCAGGGGCGGCCTCTATCCAGGCCCAGCTCGTCGCCGAGCCGCCGGCGCTGGGCCCGGCGCTCCTCGGCGGGCAGCGGCCAGTAGGGGGGCGTTACCTCCGGCGTGGCCTGCCCCAGCTCGCGCTGCAGGGCCCGGGCCAGCTCCAGGTTGTAGACGTACTCCGGCTTCTCGGAACGGGAGCGGCGCTGGGTGATCCGGCGGTTGTAGAAGACCTGGGCCCACTTGGTGGCCGGCGCCAGGCGCAGGGGAATGCCCGCCCGCCAGCCCAGCCAGCCGATGCGTGGCGTGGAGAAGAGGGTCAGCAGGGCATCGAAGCGTCCCTGGCGGAGGGTCTCGAGCAGCTCGCGCTGCGCCGGGCGCCCGGCCTTATCGCCGGGATCCACCAGCACCTCGTCCACCCAGGGGCAGGCGCGCGCCAAGGCGGCGGTATAGCCGGGCACCAGGACGGTGATATGGTTAGCGCCATTGGCCCGTTTAAGGCTCGCCAGGGCCGGCCAGGCGAGCATGAAATCGCCGAGCTTATCGTTGCGCACCGCCAGGATGCGTCGCGGGGAGGAGGCGGCATCGGTCATCGGCTGGCCCGAGTCCCGGCTTGGCAACGAAGGAGACGACCTTGTCCCACAAGGTAATGCATATCTGCCTCTCTGAAGGGTGGGGTGGACTGGAGATGTACCCGGCGCGGATCATTCCCGAACTCGAGCGCCAGGGTTGGCAGGCCCATGGCCTGGCGCTGGCGGGCTCCCGGGTGGCGACCAGCCTCGAGGAGGCGGGCGTCACGCCCTTGACGGTGCCCTCCCGGGGCCGTGCCCTCCTGGCGGTACCGCGAATCCTGCGCTATCTGAAGCACCATGATATCCGTGTGGTGCATTGCCACAAGTCCAGTGACCTGCGCCTGGCCGCCCTGCTGGCCAGCCTCCGGCCCTCCCTGCGCCTGGTATTCACCGAGCATATGGGGGTGACCCGGCCCAAGAAGGGCCCCTACCACCGCTGGGCCTACGGCAAGCTGAGCCGGCTGCTCTCCATCAGCGAGGCGACCCGGGCCCGCAACCTCAAGGCCTTCGCGCTGCCCCCGGAACGCATTCGGCGCCTCTATCTGGGTATCGATACCACCCCCTACCGGCCGCGGCTGACGGAGCGGGAGCGCGATAGCCTGCGCGGCGAGCTGGGGATTCCCGAGGGCGCCCTGGCCATCGGCCTGCCGGGGCGACTGACCCCCGGCAAGGGCCAGGATCTGTGGCTGGAGGCCCTGGCGGAACTGGCGCGGTTGGCACCGACGCTGACCTTCCAGGGGGTGCTGATCGGCGGCCTCAAGGCCAGCGAAGGCAGCGACGAGGCCTATGTGGCGCGCCTGCGCTCGTGTATCGCCGAGCTGGCCCTGGGCGAGCGAGTCACCCTGACCGGCTTTCGCCGCGACCTGCCACGGCTGATGGAGGCCCTGGACGTGGTCTGCGTGCCCTCGCTGAACGAGGCCTTCGGCCTCACCGTGATCGAGGCGATGGCCGCCGGCAAGGCGGTGATCGGCGCCGATAGCGGCGCCATCCCCGAGTTGCTGCCCCCCGAGTGCGGCCGCCTGGCGCCCCCGGACTCGCCTCTGGCCTGGGCCGAGGCCCTAAGCGAGCTGGCCGAGGACGCCGGCCTGCGCCGGGCCCTGGGGGAAGCCGCCGCCGAGCGGGTCGCACAGGAGTTCGAGATCAGTGGACATATCGCCGCCCTGACGGCGATTTATCGGGACGTAGAAACGGAGAAGGCACCATGAAGGCTTGGGTGGAAAAGGGAGGCTATCTGAATGAGCGCGGGCGGCGCTGGCTATCGGCACTGGATCAGCAGGGGGTACGTCGAATCCTGGTGATTCGTCAGTGCGCCTTCGGAGATATGATGGCGGCGCGTCCCTTCCTGGTGGAGCTGCGCCGTTTCTTCCCCCGGGCCCATATCACCCTGAGTACCGTCAGCCGCTATCAGTATGCGCTGCCGAGGGATCTGGTCGATGAGGTCCATGTGCTGGATGGCGAGGGATCCCTGGCCGCGCAATGGCGGTCGCTGCGGGAGCCGGGGCGCTATGATGTGCTCTTCGACCTGGCCGACACCTCCCGCTCCCGCCTGCTTAGTCTAGTGACCCGGGCGCGGGTCAAGCTCGGCTTTCCCTATCGCCAGGTCTTCAATCGGCTGCTCTTCGATGTGGGGATCCTGCGCTCAGACTTTCATTATGAGGCGGAGATCCTGCTCGATTTCCTCAAGGTCATGGGGCACAAGCCGCAGTATCCACTGGAGTTTGCCCTGCCTCGCCACCAGCCAGGGGAGGCGCTCCGCCGAATCGTCTATTTCCCCTATGCGGCGGTGAGCCGCAAGTCCCTCTCTCGAGAATCCTGGGCGGGGCTGATCGATCAGGCCGCCACGCGCTTTCCAGGGTATCAGCACGTATTACTGGAGGGGCACAAGCCGGAAGAAAGCGGCGACTTCCTGGGGGATATCACCGGCCGGCACGACAATGTCTCGGTGCAGCGGCGCCTTGACCTGGATGCCCTGGCGCCCTTCCTCGCCGAGAGCGCATTGCTGGTCTCGGGGGATACCGGGGTCAGGAACATGGCTCTGGCCACCCATACGCCGACGCTAGGTGTCTTCTTTATGACGGTTCCGTTCCGCTATTGGCCCCATTATGAGGCGTGCCATGAGGCGGTCTTCCTCCGCGACGGCCGGGTGCCGGAGAAGAGCGATATCCTAGGGGGGCTGGAGGCCCTGCTGGCGCGACTCTACCCCGCGTAGCCGCGGCGGATCGCCGCCATGGCTTCGGGGACGCCGAACTTCTTCAGCGAGCGCTCCAGGCGTTGCAGATTGCGTTCGCACCAGGGGCCGGGGGAACGCAGGCGGCAGCGGTCGAGGTCGATCAGCCACACCCGGTCGGTCTCGTCCACCAGCAGGTTGCGGGCATTGAGGTCCACATGATCCAGGCCCGCCCGGTGGAACTGGCGGATGGTGTGGCCGACCCGGGCCAGCAGGGTGGCATCGGCGCGGGTCAGCCGTTCGGCCAGGGCCTTGGCACCGGGCAGGCGCACCGTGATCAGCGCCGCCTCATAGGTGGCGCCATGACGCCAGACGCAGGCCGCCACCGGGCGCGGTACCGGCAGCCCCTGCTCATGGAGTGCCGCCGTCAGGCGCAGTTCGCGGAAGGCGCGGCTGCGCTCCTCGCCGGTCCACAGGTAGCGAGCCTCGCTGAGCCGGGCGATCAGGCCGCCGCGGCGATAGGGGCGCAGCACCCACTCCTCGGGGCCCGCCTCGAGGAACAGGCTGGCGCCGCGTCCCGGGGCCTGGCCCACCACCGCCCGGCGGGCCTCCCAGAAGTCACCGCCAAACCAGGCCGGCGTCGGCGCGCCGCCGGGGCCGATTTGTGGCCCGGGGGCGGCGTCACTTAAACTGTCGGCATCATATAGAATGATCGCCTTTTCCGTTCGGGATATAACCAACCGCATGAAGCATCCTCTGCCCGCCCACCCCGAGCACCTCTGCGTGCTGCGGCTCTCCGCCCTGGGCGATGTCTGCAACCTGGTGCCGACGGTGCGCGCCTTGCAACGCCAGTGGCCCGGCGTGCGCATCACCTGGATCATCGGCAAGGGCGAGCACAGTCTACTGGCCGGCCTCTCCGGGGTCGAGTTCGTGGTCTATGACAAGGCCAGCGGCCTGGCCGGCATGCGCGCCATCTGGCGTCAACTGCGCGAGACCCGTTTCGATGCCCTGCTGCATATGCAGCAGGCGGTACGCGCCAGCGTGCTCTCCCTCGGTCTCAAGGCCCGGGTGCGCATCGGCTACGACAAGGGCCGTGCCAAGGACAAGCAGCACTGGTTCGTACAGCGTCACCTGGCCCCCCATCCCCGCGCCCATGTGCTCGACTCCTTTATGGACTTCGCCCGCCTGCTGGGCGTGGAGGACACCTCCCTGGCCTGGGACCTGCCGATTCCCGAGGCCGCCGTGGCCGAGGCCCGGCGGCTCACCGGCGAGGCGCCCTATCTGCTGATCAGCCCCTGCAGCAGTGCGCGCCTGCGTAACTTCCGCAACTGGTCGGCGGAAGGCTTCGCCGCGGTGATCGAGCATGCCTGGCGTCAGTATGGCCTGAAAACGGTGCTCACCGGCAGCGATACGCCCCAGGAGCGGGAGATGGCCGAGCGTATTCGCCAGCTGTGCCAGGACGAGGTGCTGATCGATGCCATCGGTGCCACCTCCCTCAAGGGGCTCCTGGCGCTGGTCGACCGGGCCCGGGCGGTGGTCGCCCCCGATTCCGGCCCGGTGCATATGGCCAATGCCCTCGATACCCCGGTGGTGGGGCTCTTCGCCACCACCAACCCGGAGCGGGCCGGTCCCTACCTGTGGCGTGACTCGGTGGTGAACCGCTATCCCGAGGCGGTGCGGACCTACCTGCACAAGGACCCCGAGGCGCTGGAATGGGGCCAGCGAGTACGTCACCCGGACGCCATGTCCCTGATTCGTGCCGAGGACGTGATCGCGCGCCTCGACGCCCTGCTATCGGAGCCAAGGAATGAAGCTTGATCTGACCGCCCTGGAACAGGCCCGCCTGCTGGTGGTGGGTGATGTCATGCTGGATCGCTACTGGCACGGCGGCACCTCGCGTATCTCTCCCGAGGCGCCGGTGCCGGTGGTCAAGGTGGGCGAGAGCGAGGACCGCCCCGGCGGCGCCGCCAACGTGGCGCTGAATATCGCCTCCCTGGGGGCCCAGGCCGAGCTGGCCGGTCTGGTGGGCGACGACCATAATGCCAGCCTGCTGAGCGAGCGCCTGGAAGACGCCGGAGTGAGCGTTCACTTCCAGCGTAGCGCCGAGATTCCCACCATCACCAAGCTGCGGGTGATGAGCCGCAATCAGCAGCTGATTCGCCTCGACTTCGAGGAGGGACTCTGCGAGGTGGATACCGGCGAGCTGGGCGAACGGGTCGCCGAGCGCCTGGCGGAGGTGGACCTGGTGATCCTCTCCGACTACGGTAAGGGTACCCTCAACCGGGTCGAGGCGCTGATCGACGCGGTGCGCGCCGCCGGCAAGCGGGTGCTGGTCGACCCCAAGGGCGGTGACTTCCGCAAGTATCGCGGGGCCAGCGTGATCACCCCCAACCTCACCGAGTTCGAGGCGGTGGTGGGCCCCTGCCGCGACGACGTCGAGCTGGCCGCCAAGGGCGAGGCGCTGCGCAAGGAGCTGGACCTCGAGGCGCTGCTGATCACCCGCAGCGAGAAGGGCATGACCCTGATCCGTGCCGATCACGAGCCCCTGCACCTGCCGACCCGGGCCCGGGAGGTGTTCGATGTCACCGGCGCCGGCGATACCGTGATCGGCGTGCTGGGCCTGGCGCTGGCCGCCGGCCATGGCTTCCCCGAGGCCATGACCCTGGCCAACCTGGCCGCCGGCCTGGTGGTGGCCAAGCCGGGCACCGCCACCCTCTCCATCGCCGAGCTCTACACCGCCCTGCACGGCGACAAGCTGGCCGAATTCGGTGTCATCGAGGCGCCGGCCCTGGCGGAGGCCGTGCGCGCCGCCCAGGCCCGCGGCGAGCGGGTGGTGATGACCAACGGCTGCTTCGATATCCTGCATGCCGGCCATGTGGCCTACCTGGAGCAGGCCCGCAAGCTGGGCGATCGCCTGATCGTGGCGGTCAACGACGACGCCTCCATCGCCCGCCTCAAGGGCCCCAAGCGCCCCATCAATCCCCTGGTGCGGCGCATGCAGGTGCTGGCCGGCCTGGGCGCCGTGGACTGGGTGGTGCCCTTCGCCGAGGACACCCCCGCCGAGCTGATCGACCGGGTCTTGCCGGATGTGCTGGTCAAGGGTGGCGACTATCGCCCCGAGGAGATCGCCGGCGGCGAGGCGGTGATCGCCCATGGCGGCGAGGTCAAGGTGCTGGGCTTCGAGGACGGGGTCTCCACCACGGCGATGATCTCCACCATCCTCGATCGCGAGGACTAGTCCGGATGCGGATCGCGCGTGGGAAGCGCTGATGGGCTGGCCACGCTGGCTCTACTCGGCGGCCCTCTATGGCCTGGCGCCGCTGATCTGGCGCCGGGCCTGGCGTGAGTCACTGCCCACTCACCCGCGTCGCCAGCGCCTGGGGCTGATTCCTTCCTCGCCGCCCGGCGAGCGGGCCACCTGGTTGCACTGCGCCTCCCTGGGCGAGGTGGTCGCCGCCCGCCCGCTGATCGAGGCCCTGGCCCGTCCCGGCGAGCACCTGGTGATCACCACCATGACCGCCACCGGGGCCCAGCGTGCCCTGGCCCTGGCCGAGCAGCTCACCGCGGCGGGCCGGGGCCGGGTGACGCATGCCTTCCTGCCCCTGGACTTTCCCGGCGCGGCGCGGCGTTTCGTGGCCCGGCTGCGTCCGGCCCGGGCGCTGTTCTTCGAGACCGAGCTGTGGCCCAACCTGCTGGCCGCCTGCCGGCGCCATGGGGTACCGGTGGCGGTGCTCAACGGCCGCCTCTCTCCCCGGGCCTTCCGCGGCTATCGGCGCCTGCGCCCCTTGATGCACGAGGCGCTGGGCTGCGTCGACTGGCTGGCCGCCAAGTCGGCGGCGGATGCCGAGCGTTTCCGGGCCCTGGGCATGGCCGCCGAACGTACCAGCGTCGTGGGCTCCCTGAAGTTCGATATTCGGCCGGATGATGCGGTGCTCGAGGCGAGTCGGCGCTTACGTTCCTGGCTGGGCGAGCGCCCGGTCTGGGTGGCCGGCTCCACCCATGAGGGCGAGGACGAACAGCTTCTCGATGCCCATGCCCGGCTGCGGCGAGACTATCCCCAGGCGCTGCTGATCCTGGTGCCTCGCCACCCCCAGCGCTTCGACGCCGTGGCCGAGCTCTGCGGGCGTCGGGGCCTGGGTACCGCCAGGCGCTCCCGGGAGGAGGCGGTGGCTGCCGAGACGACGGTCTACCTGGGCGACACCCTGGGCGAGCTGATGACCCTCTACGGGGCGGGAGACCTGGCCTTCGTGGGGGGCAGCCTGGTGCCGGTGGGGGGCCATAACCTGCTGGAGCCGGCGGCCCTGGGGGTGCCGGTACTCAGCGGCCCGGCCCTGGCCAACTTCGAGGATGTCGCCGAGGTGCTGCGTCACGCCGAGGCGCTGGTGGAAGTGGCGGATGGCGCGGCGTTGGCCGAGCGACTGGTGGCGCTCTTCGGCGACGCGGCCGCGCGGCGTCGTCTCGGCGAAGCGGGACGCCATGTGGTGGCCGCCAACCGCGGCGCCCTGGCGCGCACCCTGGAAGGGCTATCGCGGCAGCCCTTCCAGGATCAGTAGGCGCTTGCTCTCGGGGAAATCAGGCCGGGGTAAGCCGTTCCACGCCGGTCTCGGTGGCAATGAAAGGCAGCATATCCGCGCCGCGGGTGCCCTCTTCCACCTTTGTGATCAGGCCGGGATAAGCCGTTCCACGCCGGCCTCGGTGCCGAGCAATAACACATCCGCGCCGCGGGCCGCGAAGAGCCCATTGGTGACCACCCCGACGATGGCGTTGAGGCGTGCCTCCATGGCCACCGGATCCTCGATCATAAAGTCATAGCAGTCGATGATCTGGTTGCCGTTATCGGTGATCACTCCCTCCCGATAGACCGGATCGGCACCCAGCTTGACCAGCTCCCGGGCCACATAGGAGCGGGCCATGGGAATCACCTCGACGGGCAGCGGAAACTCGCCCAGGGTCGTCACCCGCTTGGAGGCGTCGGCGATGCAGATGAACCGCTCGGCGCAGGCGGCGACGATCTTCTCCCGGGTCAGGGCGGCACCGCCCCCCTTGATCATATGCAGGTGAGCGTTCACTTCGTCGGCGCCGTCGATATAGAAGGGCACGCTGCCGGTCGAATTGAGCTCGAAGACCTCGATGCCATGCCCCTTCAGCCGCTCGGCGCTGGCCTCGGAGCTGGCCACCGCCCCCGCGAAATCATCGCGCAGCCTGGCCAGCTGATCGATAAAGAGGTTGGCGGTGGAGCCGGTGCCGATGCCGAGGATGGTGTCGCGGTGCAGATGGGGGCGGATCTCGTCGATGGCGGCGGCGGCCACCGCGGCCTTGAGTTCGTCTTGGGTCATGGGAGCGGGTCCATGGGACTGAATGAATGTGGCCCCATTATAGGGCAGTGCGCCCCGGCTTTGGATGGCCCGGGCTGGACGGGGTGCCCAAGGGTCTGCTACCAATAGTCTCTTTTCCTCTCTCGCTTCACTCCGTGCGGCAATCAGGCCGCGCGTCTTGGGATATCAGGATGCTCGAAGATACAGTCAAGAAGATTCTCCAGGCCCGGGTCTACGAAGCGGCCCGGGAAACGCCGATCTCTCCGGCATCCTTCCTCTCGCGGCGGCTCAACAACCAGATTCTGATCAAGCGGGAGGACCTGCAGCCGGTCTACTCCTTCAAGATTCGCGGCGCCTATAACAAGATGGCCCAGCTCAGCGACGAGCAGAAGGCCAAGGGCGTGATCGCCGCCTCGGCGGGCAACCATGCCCAGGGCCTGGCCCTGGCCGCCCGGCTGATGGGGGTCAAGGCGGTGATCGTGATGCCCCGGATCACCCCCGAGATCAAGGTGGCCGCGGTGCGCGCCCGGGGTGCCAAGGTGGTGCTCAAGGGGGATGCCTTCGCCGCCGCCGCCGAGCATGCCCAGACGCTGATCGAGGAGCACGGCTACACCTATATCCCCCCCTTCGATGATATCGACGTGGTGGCCGGCCAGGGCACCATCGGCATGGAGATCCTCCACCAGCACAGCGGCCCCCTGGACGCCATCTTCGTGCCGGTGGGCGGCGGTGGCCTGATCGCCGGCGTGGCGGCCTACGTCAAGTACCTGCGCCCCGAGATCAAGATCATCGGCGTGGAGTCCGAGGACAGCGCCTGCCTCAAGGCGGCCCTGGAGGCCGGCGAGCGGGTGGTGCTGGATCAGGTGGGGGTCTTCGCCGAGGGGGTCGCCGTGGCCCAGATCGGCGAGGTGCCCTTCTCCATCGTCCGCGACCTGGTGGACGACGTCATCACCGTCAATACTGACGAGATGTGCGCCGCGGTGAAGGACATCTTCGAGGATACCCGGGCCGTCTCCGAGACCTCCGGTGCCCTGTCGCTGGCCGGGCTCAAGAAGTATATCCAGCAGACCGGCGCCGAGGGCGAGACCCTGCTGTGCATCAACTCCGGGGCCAACACCAACTTCGACCGCCTGCAGCATATCGCCGAGCGTACCGAGCTGGGCGAGCAGCGCGAGGCGATCCTCGCCGTGACCATTCCCGAGAAGCCCGGCAGCTTCAAGAAGTTCTGCAAGACCGTCGGCAAGCGCATGGTCACCGAGTTCAACTACCGCTACGCCGACCCGGAGCAGGCGCATATCTTCGTCGGCGTCCAGGTCAAGCCCGGCGGCGAGGACCGCCAGGCGCTGATCGACAAGCTGCGCGAGGCGGGCTATCCGGTGGAGGACCTCACCGACAACGAACTGGCCAAGCTGCATATCCGCCACCTGGGCGGCGGGCGGCCCAAGCAACACTTCGACGAGGAGGTCTATCGCTTCGAGTTTCCCGAGCGTCCCGGGGCCCTGATGAACTTCCTGACCCACCTGCCCCACGACTGGAATATCTCCCTGTTTCACTATCGTAACCACGGGGCCGCCTATGGGCGGGTGCTGGTGGGCATGCAGGTGCCCAACGGCGATCGCACCCATGTGGAGGAGTACTTCGACGCCATCGGCTATCGCTACTGGAAGGAGTCGGAGAACCCCGCCTACCGCCTCTTTATGGCGTAATTGCCGAGGGGTCGTGTACGTGAGTGCCAACTTACGCCGCAACCCTTGAGAGAACGGCGTTTCCTTACGTTTTTTGATGCTTTGCCCGGTTGTTATTCAATGGTCATCGGCCTATAGTCGGGCCTGTCGCCACCAGTGGCGATCGATAACAATTTGCAACATTCAACGACCATTGAATTCCATGGAGTAGGTAATGAAGCGTAAGCCCGATCTGGTCATGGCACTGGTACTGGCCTTTGGTATTGGCGTCGTCGCCACCGGCTATGCCCAGGCCCTGGTCGGCAGTTGATCCCGAGGCAGGCACCAGTGCCATGACCAGAAAACCGCATTAAGCCGGCAGCGATCCTGCCGGTTTTTTCGTATCTGGAAGAGGGGCTTGGGGGCGAATCACTTCCCTATCGCTGATGATGGCTTGGCTTAGGGGGAGAGTGGAATGTCCCAACTGGCGCGATATGCCAGTTCCGGGCTAGGGGCGAATCACTTCGCGGTCGCTGACGATGGCATCCAGAGGGACGTCCCAGCTGGCGCTGGGCAGGGCCTCGACGCGCTGGCAGTCGTGGGCCACGCCGACCAAGCGTGGCCGGGGCCCCGGGCCGCGGGTAAAGGCGAAGCTGCGGTCATAGAAGCCGCCGCCCATGCCCAGGCGTTCGCCCCGGGGATCGAAGCCCACCAGGGGCATCAGCACCAGGTCCAGGGCCCAGGCGGGCAAGCGGCGGGCGCGGTGGGCGCCGTGGCGGGTATCCGGCTCGGGAATGCCGAAGCGGTTCTTCACCATGGGGGTGCCGGCATGGTAGTGGACGAACCACAGGCGATTCTCCGCCAGGGGGCAGAGTACCGGCAGATAGAGGCGGCAGCCGCGGCGGCGTAGCCAGGACATCAGCGGGGTGGGATCGATCTCGCCGTCATTGGGCAGATAGAGGGCCAGGCGACGGGCGCGTCGGACTTCGGGCAGGGTGCGCAGGCGGCGACACAGGGCCTCGGCGGCCTGCTGGCGTGCTTTGGCGGTCAGGGCGCGACGCCGGCGACGCAGCTCACGACGCAGGGTCTGTCGCTCGGTGGCCAGCGCGGAGGGTGGCGCCGGTGGGGCGTCGAAGGCAGTGAAATCTTTCATGGCAGCGTTAAGTGTTCCCCAGAATGCCGCTGTCGTTCTGGCCCTTGAACCCAGTGGTTCAAGGTGGGTGGCCGCAGACGAACCGTCAGGCTTTCCGACGCACGGACATGCACACGGGCCCGTCTAGCTGATGGCCCCCTGGGTATTGCTCATAGGCTCGAGGGACTATAACGACTGGCGCACACTCCAGGGAACCTCTTCATCCTACCAGAGAGGCGACCCCCTCCCAAGGCGCGAATCGGCTTCCCGGTCTATTTATCGTCGACGGGGCCCAGGGCCTGCTCCAGTCGTGCATGCAACTGGCTCAGGCCGTGTTCCTGGTCCTTGCGCTCGTCCAGCAACTGAAGCAACTCATGGGCGATATTGAGGGCCGCCATCACGGCGATCTTCTCGTTGCCCAGGGTCTTGGCCTGGGCGTGAATGCCATGCATGGCCCGGTCCAGGTAGCGGGCCGAACGCAGCAGTGCCTCCTGTTCTTCCGGGGGGCAGGCGATCACATAGCTGCGTCCCAGCAAAGTGATCTCGGAGGTCGGGCGTGAGGCATCGGTCATGGGGACTCCGGGGCAGGCCAAGGGGCGGCGCGATGCGTTACTATGAGTCGAGCCGCCACTATAAGAGAGCCCTTCGCAAGTGGTCAACGAACCCGGCGCAATGGCGGCCCCACCCACCATGACCCGGAAGCTTCTGGCATGTCCCTGATCAACGATCGTCTCGATTTCTCCACCGTTGCCGACCTGTTTCTGCTACACAACAGCCTGCAATCGCCCGCCTTCCTGGATGGCCGCCTGGCCGCCGCCCTGGCGCTGCATGACCTCTCCGCCGAGGCCTGGCTCGAGGAGCTGTGCCTGGCCCTGGGGGTGGAGCAACCCCGGGATCCCGAGAGCGCCGAGCAGTTCCTGGCCTGGCGTCGCCAGGCCCTGGAGGCGCTGAGCGCCGCCGGCCTCGACTACGCCCCCCTGCTGCCCGATGAGCTCTTCTCCCTGGCCGAGCAGGCCCGTGGGCTCAAGGAGTGGACCCAGGGCTTCCTGGAAGTGCTGGCGGAAGTGGATGCCGACAAGCGCCAGGCCTGGTCCGATAATCTCAAGGAGGCCCTGGCCGACCTGGAGATCCTGGCCGGCATGGAGGCGGAGCTGGAAGAGAGCAGCGAGAACGAGAACGACCTCTTCGCCCTCGCCGAGCACGCCCGTATGGCCGCCATGCTGCTCTATACCGAGCAGCACCCGGGACGTCCCCAGGTCGAGCAGCCACCGAAAGAACACTGATTTTTCGACAGTTTCAGGAGCCCCCATGAGTCGAGAGAGACTGCCTCGCCCGGCCCCCATCGGCCTGGCGGAGTATCGCGCCAGGCGCCGTGCCCTGATGGACGCCCTGCCCCCCCATAGCGCCGTGCTGCTGCCCGCTGCCGGCCTGGTCACCCGCAGCCGCGACAGCGACTTCCCCTTCCGCCAGGACAGCGACTTCCACTACCTCACCGGCTTTCCCGAGCCGGAGGCCCTGCTGCTGCTCTTGCCGGGGCGGGCCGAGGGCGAGTGCGTGCTCTTCTGCCAGGATCGCGATCCCGCCCTGGAGGCCTGGACCGGTATCCGCCTCGGCGCCGAGGGGGCCGTGGCCCGGCATGGCGTCGATCAGGCCTTCGAGAACCGGGAGCGGGACGAGCGCCTGGCCGCCCTGCTGGATGGTCGCGAGACCCTCTACCTGCCGCTGGACGACGCGGCGGCCCTGGCCCTGGGCGAGTCCCTGCGTGGCGAGCTGCTGGCCAAGCAGCGCCAGGGCGCCGTGGCGCCGCGGGCCTTCGCCGATGTCAGTGCGCTGATCCACGAGCGGCGCCTGATCAAGAGCGAGGCGGAGCTGGCCCTGATGCGCCATGCCGCCGAGGTCTCGGCCCGGGCCCATCGCCGGGCCATGGCCCTGGCGAGCCCGGGACTGGCCGAGTACCACCTGCAGGCGGAGCTGGAGCACGAGTTCCTGTGGCAGGGTGGCAGCGGTCCCGCCTACGCCTCCATCGTCGGCGGCGGCGCCAATGCCTGCGTGCTTCACTATATCGAGAACCGCGCACCGCTTCGCGACGGCGACCTGGTGCTGATCGACGCCGGCGCCGAGTTCGATCTCTATGCCGGCGATATCACCCGCACCTTCCCGGTCAACGGGCGCTTCTCGGCGGCTCAGCGGGCCCTCTACGAGGTGGTGCTACATGCCCAGGAACGGGCCGTGGCGGCGGTGCGCCCCGGCGCGACCCTGGTGGAGATCCACGACGGCGTGGTGCGCGACCTGACGGCGGGGCTGATCGAGCTGGGCCTGCTGGAGGGCGAGCTGGAGGCGTGCATCGCCGAGCAGCGCTATCGCCGCTTCTATCTCCACTCCACCTCCCACTGGCTGGGGCTGGATGTCCACGACGTGGGCGCCTATCGCCGCGACGGCCAGGCGCGCCCCCTGGTGCCGGGCATGGTGATCACCGTGGAGCCGGGGCTCTACCTGCCCGACGAGGCGGATATCCCCGAGGCCTATCGCGGCATCGGCATTCGTATCGAGGACGATGTGGCGGTGGCCGCCGAGGGGCATGAGGTGCTCTCCGCCGGCGTGCCCAAGCGAGTCGAGGAAATCGAGGCCCTGATGGTCAATCCTTGATCAGTATGGTGGTTAGGTTTTCTTAGTTACGTAATTACGTTACGGAAGCGCCGGCGCCAGGCCGGTGGTCGTTTCACTAGAGAGGCAAGATGCAGATGCCCAGCCACAGCATAGACCAGGCCCCGGCACGGCCCGTGGATATCGCCATCATCGGTGGTGGCCTGGTGGGGGCGAGCCTGGCCTGCGCCCTGGCCCCCCTGATCCACCGCCATCGTCTCGAGGTGGCGGTGATCGAGGCGGCTCCCCTGCCCCAGGCCGGTGACGGCGACTGGCAGCCCAGCTTCGATGCCCGGGCCAGCGCCATCGCCCAGGGCTCCCGGCTGCATTTCGAGCAGTTGGGGCTGTGGGAGGGCATGGCCCGCGAGGCGGAACCGATCCGCCGGATTCATATCAGCGAGCGGGGACGCCTGGGCGCCACCCGGCTGGCCGCCGGGGAGCTCTCGGTGGAGGCCCTGGGCTATGTGTTGCCCAATGCCTGGATGGGCCGGGTGCTGCACCGCCGCCTGGCGGAGTTGCCGTTGGCCTGGCACTGCCCGGCTCGGGTCGAGTCGATGGCTCCCGGCGAGCGGGGCTATCGCCTGGCGCTGAGCGATGGCCAGTGCCTGGAGGCCGGCCTGACCGTGTTGGCGGATGGGGGGCGCTCCGGCCTCAAGGAGCGCCTGGGTATCGACAGCCGTGCCACCCCCTACGACCAGGTGGCCCTGATCGCCAACCTGGAGGTGAGTCGCCCCCACGGCGGCACCGCCTATGAGCGTTTCACCCCCCAGGGGCCCCTGGCCCTGCTGCCCCTCACGGGCGGGCGCATGGAGCTGGTCTGGACGCATGCCGTGGGCAGCGAGGCCGAGACCCTGGCGCTCTCCGATAGCGATTTCCTGTGGCGGCTGCAGCGCGCCTTCGGTGATCGCGCCGGGCGCTTTCGCCGCGTGGGGCAGCGCCATAGCTACCCGCTCTCGCTGATCACCGCCCGGGAGACGGTGCGCCCGGGGTTGGCGGTGCTCGGCAATGCCGCTCATGCCCTGCACCCGGTCGCCGGCCAGGGCTTCAACCTGGCGTTGCGTGGGGTGATGGACCTGGTCGCCTCCCTGGAGGCCGGCCTGGCGGACGGTCAATCGCCTGGTGCCACGACGGTGCTCGGGGATTTCGAGGCACGCCGCGATCGCGATCGCCATAACGTGATCCGCTTCAGCGATGGCCTGGTGCGCCTCTTCGGCATCGATCATCCGCTGCTCTCCCATGCCCGGGCGGCGGGGCTGATCGGCCTCAACCTGGTGGGGCCGCTGCGGCGTGCCCTGGCACGGCGGGCCATGGGCCTGGAGCGCTAAGGCAGGCTCCATCAAGCGCAGAAACGCCAAGGGCCCGGCAGAGATGCCGGGCCCTTGGCGTTCAAGGCGGGCGGGTGTCTGCCGCTATTACTCCTTGGGAGTGGCAACCTCGGCGGCGGCGGCAGCCTCGTCGGCCTCGGCGAGCTCGCGCTTGGGCTTGCCGGGCAGGATGGCATCCAGCAGCAGGGCCGCCAGGGCCGCCGGCACCAGGCCGGACTTGAGCAGCAGGCCGAACTGGCCGGGCATGGTCTCGGCGATCTCCTTCACCGCCGGCAGGCCGATGCCCAGGCTCAGGGAGACGGCGATGATCAGCATGGCGCGCTGGTTCAGGTCGCACTCCTTGATGATCTTCAGGCCCGCGGAGGCGATCATGCCGAACATCACCACGCCGGCGCCGCCCAGGACGGCATGCGGCATGGCGGCGACCAGGCCGCCCAGTTTCGGGAACAGGCCCATGCAGATCAGCAGGATACCGCCGATGGTCACCACGTGGCGGCTGACCACGCCGGTCAGGGTGATCAGGCCCACGTTCTGGGCATAGGCGGTGTTGGGCAGGGTGTTGAAGATGGCCGCGAAGGAGGTGGCCACGCCGTCGGCCATGACGCCGCCGGAGAGCTCGCGATCCTTGGCCATGCGCCCGGCGCCACCGATGGTGATGGCGGAGATATTACCGATGGTCTCCAGGCCCACCACGAACATGATCAGGGCCATGCCGATGATGGCGGTCAGATGGAACTCCAGGCCGTACTGGAAGGGCTTGGGGAAGGAGAACCAGGCGGCGTCGGCGACGCTGGAGAAGTCCACCATGCCCAGGGCGATGGAGACCAGGTAGCCGCTGACCAGGCCCACCAGGATGGAGGCCGCCTTGAGGAAGCCGCGGCCGAACTGGTGCACGGCGATGGTCACCACCAGCACGAACAGCGCCAGGCCCAGGTTGGTGGGGGAGGCGAAGTCGGGGTTGCCCACGCCGCCGGCGGCATACTTGAGGCCCACCGGCATCAGGGTGATGCCGATCAACAGCACCACGATGCCGGTGACCACCGGCGAGAACCAGTGACGAATCTTCTTCAGGAAGGCCCCCAGCACCACCTGTAGCAGGCCGGCGATCAGGGAGGCGCCGAGCACCGCGGCGAGGCCGAAGCTGCCGGCCAGGGGCAGGGCCACCGGCAGGAAGCCGAAGCTGGTGCCCTGGACGATGGGCAGGCGGGCGCCGATGGGGCCCATGCCGATGGTCTGGACCAGGGTGGCGATACCGGCCACGAAGAGCGCGACCTGGATCAGGAAGATCTGCTCGCCGGTGGTGGCGCCGATCACCCCGGCGATAATGATGGGCGGTGTCACGTTACCGGCGAACATCGCCATGATGTGCTGGATGCCCAGGGGAATCGCCTTGCCCAGCGGGGGCATGGCATCGGGGTCCTGGTTAACGGTCCGGGATGGCCGAGGGCCGGCCTGGGTGGTGGCTTCTGTCATCTTGTGCCTCTCGCGCGGTTGTTGTTGTACACATTCAGTCCCAGGGGGATGAATACTTTCTTATGATGTTGTTGTACACAAAATAGCCACAAAGGGGGGCAAGGGTCTATCCCTTATTGGCGACCTGATAGGGACTATTTCATTGCCGGCATAGCGTCGGGGCTGGGGCTGCCTCGCCGGCAGGGGGCGCCTATCGACGTCGGTCATGCGACAATAACGGGCAACGAATCCGGGAGTCGAGGAGGCAACGATGCGGGCCGAGGTGCTGATCGTAGGTGGCGGCATGGTGGGGGCCACCCTGGCCGCCCTGCTGGGGGAGGCCGGCGTCGCCGTGACGGTGTTGGATGCCCGCCCCGCTCCCCTGCCTCAGGAGGGCGTCGTGGGCATGCCACCGGGGCGCCGGGTGAGCGCCGTCACGCCGGTCTCCCAGCGCCTGCTGAGCGGCCTGGGGGCCTGGGAGACGATCGTTGCCCGCCGTGCCACCCCCTATACCGGCATGGGCGTCTGGGATGCCCAGGGCAGCGGCGAGATCGCCTTCGAGGCGGGCCAGGCCGGGGTGCCGCTGTTGGGTCATATCGTTGAGAATGATGTAATCCTGGCGGCCCTGGAGGCGCGCCTGGCGGCGCTTCCCGGGGTCACCCAGCGCTTCGGTGCCGTGATCGAGGGGTATCAAGAAGGCACCGACGGCCCCCTCCTGAGCCTGGCGGGTGGCGAGACGCTCTCCGCGCCCCTGGTGGTGGCCGCCGACGGTGCCCGCTCGCGGCTGCGTGAGCTGGCCGGTATCTCGGCCGAGCCGAGGGATACCGGCCAGGTGGCGGTGGTGACCACGGTGCGCACCGCCCTGCCCCATGGCGGCGTGGCCCGCCAGGTGTTCTTGCCCACCGGCCCCCTGGCCTTCCTGCCGCTGACCCTGGAGGGTGAGCCCCACTACTGCTCCATCGTCTGGTCGACCTCCCCCGAGGAGGCCGAGCGCCTGGTCGGCCTGCCGCGGACGGCCCTGGGCGAGGCCCTGGAGGCGGCTTTCGAGGGGCGTCTGGGGCGGGTGGAAGTCATCGATGGTGCCCTCAGCGTGCCCCTGGTGCAGCGCCATGCCGAGCGCTATGTGCGGCCCGGACTGGCCTTGATCGGCGATGCCGCCCATAGCATTCACCCCCTGGCGGGCCAGGGGGTGAACCTGGGGCTGATGGACGCGGCGGTGCTGGCGGAGGAGCTGCTGGAAGCCCGGCGGCGCGGGATCATTCCGGGCAACGAGCGGATCCTCGAGCGCTATGCGCGGCGGCGCCGCGGCGACAACGCCGCCATGCTGGCGCTGATGGATGGCTTCCGGCTGCTGTTCGGCGCCACCCACCCGGCCCTGACCCTGGCCCGCAACCTGGGGCTCTCCGGGGTCGATCGGGCCATGCCGCTCAAGCGGCTATTGATGCGCCAGGCGATCGGGGAGCGGGGTCGTCTTCCCCTTAGCTGCCGCTAAGGCGTTAATCGCCGGCTAAAGCCAGCTCCCACTAGGCTGGGGGGAAGTCGCCGGGGTGGTGGGAGCCTGCTTTAGCAGGCGGTTTTGAAGCCATCGCCGAAACGTCGGACCGCGGCTAAAGCCGGCTCCCTCAGGCGGGAAATTTACCTTCTACCCCGCCCCTACCCCGTGGCGGCGGGACGCTGGCCGATCACCTTGAGGGCCTTGAGCAGATTAAGGGCCTCGGCCAGTTGGTAGTCCTCCTGCAGGCGCTCGCTCATCGCCTCGCTGCGCTGGCGGGTCTCGCCGCGCCGGCCCAGGTGACCCTCCAGGTCTGCCTCGCGCAGCTGGCGGCTGCCCTCCGCCAGCTCCAGGCGGCCCCGCGCCACCTCCACATCGGGGTCGATGCCCTGGGCCTGGATGGAGCGACCGCTGGGAGTGTAGTAGAGGGCGGTGGTCAGCTTGAGGCCCTCGCCATTGCCCAGCGGCATGATCTGCTGCACCGAGCCCTTGCCGAAACTCTCGGTGCCCATCACCACGGCGCGGCGTTGATCCTGCAGGGCGCCGGCGACGATCTCCGCCGCCGAGGCGCTGCCGCCGTTGATCAGCACCACCAGGGGCACCTCGGCGGCGTGCTGGCGGGGGGTGGCATTGAAGCGCAGTTCGCTGTTGGGCAGGCGTCCCTCGGTGTAGACGATCAGCCCCTCCTCCAGGAAGGCGTCCGCCACCGCCACCGCGGCCTGCAGCACCCCGCCGGGATTATTGCGCAGGTCCAGCACCAGCCCGTCCAGGGGGCCCGCCGCCTCCAGCTCGCTCAAGGCCGCCTCCACCTGCTCGCCGGTACGGCTCTGGAACTGGCTGATGCGCAGGTAGCCGTAGCCCGGTTCCAGCAGGTCGCTGCGCACGCTTTCGGTACGAATGATCTCCCGGGTCAGGGTGACGGTGCGTGGTGTCTCCTCGCCGCGGCGTAGCAGGGTTAGCTCCAAGGGGGTGCCCGGCTCACCGCGCATCAGGTTGACCGCCTCCTGCAGCGACATGCCCTCGGTGGCGGTGTCACCGATGCGCAGGATGGCATCCCTGGGCTGCAGGCCGGCGCGGGCCGCCGGGGTGTCGTCGATGGGGGCGATCACCGTCAGCTGGCCGTTCTCCAGCCCCACCTCGATGCCGATACCGCCGAATTCCCCCTGGGTCGACTCCTGGAGGCTGCGGAAGGCCTCTTCATCGAGATAGGCGGAGTGAGGATCGAGTTCACCGAGCATGCCGCTCATGGCGTTGCGCAGCAGGGTGGCGTCGTCCACCTCCTCCACATAGGCGCGCTTGATGCGCTCGAAGACCTCGGCGAAGGTCTGGATCTCCTCCAGGGGCAGGTCGTCGGCCGCCGGCGCCTGCAGCGGTAAGGTCGCCAGGGCCAGGGCGGTGAGGCCCGAGAGCAGCGAGCGGGGAAGGGTGATGGACATGCAGTCTCCCGTGTCGGGGGCTAATTGAGTGACTGACAGGACTTCAGGATAGCGCCGTCGCGGCGTCCGGCGCCATAGGCGGCATCAGCGACGGGCGATCCAGCCCTGGGGGTCGATGGGGTCGCCGTCTCGACGCACCTCGAAATAGAGCGCCGGCTGGCCGCGACCGCCGCTGGCGCCTACGGCACCGATGCGGGTGCCGCGCTCCACGGCGGCGCCCACGCCCACGTCGAAGCGTTGCAGATGGGCGTGCAGGGTCATGATATGGTCGCCATGATCGATGATCAGCAGGTTGCCGAAGCCGCGCATCCAGTCGGCGAAGACCACTCGCCCCGCATGCACCGCCTCCACCGGGGTGCCCTCGGCGGCCTGGATCAGGATGCCGTTGCGGTTGACCCCCTCGCCGCGGCCGAAGCGCGAGGCGATGGCGCCTTGCACCGGCCAGGGCAGGTCGCCGCGGGTCTGGGCGATGGCGGTGGAGGGCGGTGGCCGCTGCAGCCGGGCCAGCTCCTCCTGGACCTGGCGCAGCACCCGTTCGGCATGGGCGCGATCCTGGTTGAGGTCCGCCAGGCGGGCCTGCTCGCTGGCGTAGCGGGCGTCGAGCTCGGCCACCAGGGCCTGGCGTTCGCGGCCCTGCTCGACCAGCTCGGCGCCACGCGCCTCCAGGGCGGCCTGGTTGTCGGCCAGGGCGGCGGCGCGCTCGTCCAGGGCCCGGCGGTTGGCCGCCAGGCGCGCGTTCAGTTCGGCCAGCTCGTCCAGGCGTGCGTTGCGCGCCAGGGTCAGATGATTGAGGTAGGTCTGCAGGCGATCCAGGCGCGCCGGCTCTTCCTGATTGAGCAGCAACTTGAGCTGGGGCGTCTGGCCGAGGCGATAGAGGGCGTCGAGCTGGGTGGCCAGGGCCGCTTCCAGGTCGTCGCGCTCCACCTCCAGGGTCTCGCGCTGACGCTCCAGGTCATGGACCTCATCGTCGAGGCGCCGCCGCTCGGCCTGGAGCGCATCCAGGCGGCGGTGGGTCTCGGCGAGGGCGGTCTCCACCCGGCGCAGGGCCTGGTCGGCGTCGTCCCGGGCGCTGCGGGTGCCCTCCAGGCGCTGGTTCAGCGCCTGGATCTCGCCGCCGATGGCGTCCAGGCGCTGCCGGGCCTGGCGCTCATCGGGCTGGGCCGCCAGGGGCGCGGCCCAACTCAGCAGCAGGGCGAGGCTCAGGGCGCCGCCCAGGGCACCGGTGAGGCGATGCCTCACGGGAGGTCGATCAGCACCCGGCCGGTCATCTCCGGCGGGATCGCCTCGCCCATCATGGTCAGCAGGGTCGGGGCGATATCGGACAGCCGGCCGCCGTCGCGCAGCCGAACCTGGCGGCGGGTGACATAGACCAGCGGCACCGCGAAGGTGGTATGGGCGGTCTGGGGGGCACCGGTATCCGGGTTGGTCATCTGCTCGGCGTTGCCGTGGTCGGCGGTGATCAGGCACTCGCCACCGGCCCGCTCGATGGCCTCCACTACCCGGCCGACGCAGGCGTCCACCGCCTCGATGGCCTTGACCGCGGCGTCGAACTTGCCGGTGTGGCCGACCATGTCGCCGTTGGCGTAGTTGCAGACGATCAGGTCGTAGGCGCCGGAGTCGATGGCCGCCACCAGCTTGTCGGTGACCTCCGGGGCACTCATCTCCGGCTTCTCGTCGTAGGTCTTCACCTCCTGGGGGGAGGGCACCAGCACCCGGGTCTCGCCGGGGTACTCCGCCTCCTCGCCGCCGGAGAAGAAGAAGGTCACATGGGCGTACTTCTCGGTCTCGGCGATGCGCAACTGGGTCTTGCCGCGGCTCGCCATCACCTCGCCCAGGGTATTGCGCAGCTCCTCTGGGGGGAAGGCGGCCGGGGCGGGGATATCGGCGGCGTATTGGGTCAGCATCACCAGGCCGTCGGCGGCCAGGCGCGGGTGAGCGCGGCGCGCGAAGCCGGCGAAGTCGGGCTCGACGAAGGCGCGGGTCAGCTCCCGGGCGCGGTCGGCGCGGAAGTTCATGAAGATGGCCGCATCGCCGTCTGCCATGGCGATGGCCTGGCCGCTCGGGCGCACGCTGGTGGCAGCCACGAACTCGTCGCTCTCGCCGCGCTCGTAGGCGGCGGCCAGGCCGGCCTCGGCGCTCTCCACCACCTGCTCGCCCTCGGCCTCGGTGATCAGGCGATAGGCCTTCTCGACCCGGTCCCAGCGATTGTCGCGATCCATGGCGTAGTAACGGCCGATCAGCGAGGCGACGAAGCCGTTGTCGGCGCCCACCAGCTCCGCCAGGCGGGCATTGGTGCGCTCGATGGAGGGGCCGGCACTCTGCGGCGGCATATCGCGGCCATCGAGGAAGGCGTGCACATAGATGCGCTCGACGCCGCGCTCGGTGGCCAGGGCGGCCATGGCCAGGATATGGTCTTCATGGCTGTGCACGCCCCCCGGGGAGAGCAGGCCCAGCAGGTGCAGCGCCTTGCCGGCCCGGGCGGCGGCATCGATGGGCGCGGTCAGCACCGGGTTGCCGGCCAGCTCGCCGTCCTCGATGGCCTTGGTGATGCGGGTGAAGTCCTGGTAGACGATGCGTCCGGCCCCCAGGTTCATGTGCCCCACCTCGGAGTTGCCCATCTGGCCCTCCGGCAGGCCCACGTATTTGCCGTCGGTGTGGATCAGCGCATGGGGGTAGTCGCGCTTCAGGCGGTCCATCACCGGGGTCTTGGCGGCGGCGATGGCGTTGTCCTGGGCGTCGTCGTTATGGCCGTAGCCATCGAGAATGATCAGCGCCACCGGGCGCGGGGCGGCTGCATTGGCATCAGACATGAAGTTTGGCCTCGTTGTGTCAGCGTCAGAGACCCCGCCGGCATCGGCCGGCGGGGTCGCGACTCACGGCTCCTTGGGGCATCATATCGCACAGCCCACCGGGCCGTCAGCTCGGAGGGGGTGCGGGCCAGACGCTCGCCGGTGGCTTGTGTATACTGTGCCGGTTCGGCGGCGTGGTGCAGCCACGGTGCCCGCATGATACCTCGGAGTCACCCAACGAGAGCTACCGCAACCCATGATCGACCAGCTGTTCGAATTCGTCGCCAATCACCCGCTGATGGTGGGTGCCTTCGTCCTGGTGCTGCTCGCCTGGATCGCCTACGAGGCCCGCAACAGCAGCGCGGGTGGCGTCACCTCCAGCCAGGCCACCCAGTTGATCAACCGCGAAGACGCGGTGGTGATCGATATTCGCGAGGCGGGGGAGTTCAAGGCCGGCCATATCGCCGGTGCCCGCAATATTCCCCAGAGCAAGCTCGACTCGCGCCTGGGGGAACTGGAAAAGTCCAAGGAGAAGCCGGTGATCGTGGTCTGCAAGCAGGGCCAGGCCTCCGGTATTGCCGTGGCCAAGCTGGCCAAGGCCGGCTTCACCCGTCCCCTCAAGCTCAAGGGCGGCATGTTCCAGTGGCAGAGCGACGGCCTGCCGGTGGTCAAGAAGTAACCCACGACCCTTTCTACCTTTTATCCCAACGTCGGCAAGGAATCCCAGCATGGCGGAAGACAACAACCAGACCGCAGGTGGCAACGACCAGGCCGCCGGTCAGCAGAACCAGCAGCAGCTGCAATTCGCCCTGCAGCGCATCTACGTCAAGGACATCTCCTTCGAGGCCCCCAACTCCCCGGCGGTGTTCCAGCAGCCCTTCAAGCCCAAGGTCGGCCTGGACCTCAACACCTCCAGCCAGCAGGTGGGTGAGGGGCTCTTTGAAGTGGTGGTCAAGGTCACCGCCCAGGTGTCCCATGCCGAGAGCGGCAACACCTCCTTCCTGGTGGAAGTGGAGCAGGCCGGCCTGTTCCGCATCGGCGGTATCGAGGGCGAGCGCCTGGAGCACACCCTGGGTGCCTTCTGCCCCAATGTGCTCTTCCCCTATGCCCGGGAATGCATCGACAACCTGGTCAACCGCGGTGGCTTCCCGCCGCTGATGCTGGCCCCGGTCAACTTCGAGGCGCTCTACCTGCAGAAGAAGAAGCGCGCCGCCGAAGGGGCCGCCCAGCAGAGCGGCGAGACCACCCAGTAAGCCATGGGCCAGCCGCGCATCCATGTCGCCGCCGGGTTCGCCCCCGGCGGCGACCTCGTTCTGCCGGAGGGGCCGGCGCGTCACCTGGCCCTGGTGCTGCGCCTGCGCGAAGGCGCCGCCGTGACCCTCTTCGACGGCCAGGGCCTGGAGGCCCGGGCGGAGATCGTCGAGGCGGGTCGCAAGCGGGTCGTGGTGCGTATCGAGGTGGTCGGCGAGGGGCACGGCGAGTCGCCCCTGGCGGTGCACCTGGGCCAGGCGGTCTCCAAGGGCGAGCGCATGGACTACGCCATCCAGAAGGCGGTGGAGCTGGGGGTGGCGGCCATTACCCCGCTGTATACCGAGCATGGCGACGTGCGCCTCAAGGGCGAGCGTGCCGCCAAGAAACTCGCCCACTGGCAGGCGGTGGCCGCCAGCGCCTGCGAGCAGTGCGGCCGCGCCGTGGTGCCGCCGGTGCATCCGCCTTTGGCCCTGGCCGACTGGCTGGCCGGGCGCGACGAGGCCCTGCGCCTGGTGCTGCATCCCGCCACCTCGGGTGCCCTGGACCGGCGTGACGCCCCTGCCGACGCGGCCCTGCTGATCGGCCCCGAGGGCGGACTCTCCGAGGCGGAAGTCGCCGGCGCCCGGGAGGCCGGCTTCCTGCCGCTCTCCCTGGGCCCACGTATCCTGCGCACCGAGACCGCGCCGGTGGTGGCGCTATCCTTGTTGCAGTACCGCTTCGGCGACTTCGCCTGATCCCACTCCGTCACCCTGGAAGCCACCATGTCCCGATCTCCCCAAGCCACACCCACCGCCAATGTCGGCGAGGTCGCCTACCTCAGGGTGGCGGCGGTCAACGCCACCGGCGCCTTCCTCGACTGGGGCCAGCCCAAGGAGCTGCTGCTGCCCTATCCGGAGCAGCGCTTCCGTCCCGAGGTGGGCAAGCGGGTGCTGGTGCGTATCTACGAGGATGACCAGGGGCGGCCGGTGGCCTCCCAGCGCCTCGACAAGCACCTCGAGGACGAGTCCCGGGGCCTGGCCGCCGGCGACGAGGTGATCCTGGTGATCGCCGATCGCACCGACCTGGGCTTCAAGGTGGCGGTGAATCACCGCTTCTGGGGCCTGCTCTACCAGGACGAGGTCAGCCGGCCGCTGCGCCGCGGCCAGCGCCTTACCGGCTATATCAAGCGGGTCCGCGAGGATGGCCGCCTGGATCTCTCGCTGCTGCCGCCGGGGCCGGCACGCCTCGACGTGGTGGGCGAGCAGGTGCTCGCCGCCCTGCGCCAGGCCGGCGGCTACCTGATGCTCTCCGACAAGAGCGACCCCGCCGAGATCAAGGCGCGGCTGGGCATCAGCAAGAACGCCTACAAGCAGGCCATCGGCCGCCTCTACAAGCAGCGCCGCATCCTGATCGAGGACGGCGGTATTCGCCTGCTGCCCGAGGGCGACGGCGCCGAGCGCTAAGCCCGCCCTGGGTGATCGAGATCACCGCAGCTTGAATGGCTAAGGGGCGCTGGGGGTAGGTCGGAGCAAAGCGTCATTATCAGGGACGAGAATGCCGAGCGCCCAGGGAGGGGTTCACAGCGCCCCGCGACGGCCTGCCCCCAGGATAGCCCCGAGCCTCCGGCACAGGGCGCCCCTTTGGCCGGTGATGACACCGCCCGCCTTGGTCTTCCCCGGGCCGCTGCGGCATACTGCGCCCATCACTCCGCGTCCAGGACACCCGACTCGATGAGCGCACTCCGCATTGGCGTGGTGATGGATCCCATCGCCGATCTCACCTTCAAGAAAGACACCACCCTGGCCATGCTGTGGGCCGCCCAGGAGCGAGGCGCCTCGCTCTTCTACCTGGAGCAGGAGGACCTCTTCCTGCGCGAGGGGCACGCCTTCGGCCGCCTGCGCCCGCTGACCGCCCATCGCGACCCCGGCCACTGGTACGACCTGGGCGAGGTCGAATCCCGGCCCCTGGCGGACCTCGACGTCATCCTGATGCGCAAGGACCCGCCGGTGGACGCCCACTTCCTCAACGCCGTCTACCTGCTGGGGTTCGCCGAGCGCGAGGGAGTGCTGGTGGTCAACCCCACCCGGGCCCTGCTGGAATGCAACGAGAAACTCTTCGCCCAGCAGTTTCCCCAGTGCTGCACGCCGACCCTGGTCTCCTGCAACGAGGCCGAACTGCGCGCCTTCCACGCCGAACACCGGGACGTGATCCTCAAGCCCCTGGACGGCATGGGCGGCAGCGGCATCTTCCATGTGCAGCCCGACGGCCGCAACCTGGGTGCCATCATCGAGATGCTCACCGAGCGGGGCCGCCGCCAGATCATGGCCCAACGCTATATCCCCGAGATCAAGGATGGCGACACCCGCATCCTGCTGGTGGATGGCGAGCCGGTGCCCTATGGCCTGGCCCGGGTGCCCATGGCCGGCGAGACCCGCGGCAACCTGGCCGCCGGCGGCACCGGCGTCAGCCGCGAGCTCACCGAGCGGGATCACTGGCTGATCCAGCAGGTTCAGCCCATGATTCGTGACAAGGGGCTGATGTTCGTGGGTCTCGACGTGATCGGCGACTACATCACCGAGATCAATGTCACCAGCCCCACCTGCGTGCGCGAGATCGACGACCAGCGCGGCACCGATATCGCCGGCCTGCTGATGGACGCCATCGAGCGCTGCCTGGCCAGCCGCGCCTAGCCGCTCGGCGCAAGCACTCGGACGCGATAAGCGCCGGCCAGGCTTATCGGAGCCCCGGAGGGAGACGCATGGCGCAGTCCATCAACGACGCCCTCGTCTATGCCCCGGTCACCCATCCCTATCGGCGCTGGGTGGCCTGGGCCCTGGCGATCCTGCTGCACCTGGCGCTGATCGGCGCCGTGGCCAGCTGGCGCCTGGCGCCGCCGTCCCAGGAATCCCCGCCCCGCCCCAGCCTCGACGTGGTGCTGGTGGGGCTGCCCGGCGAGGCGCCGGAACAGGCCGAGGCCATCGCCGCGGCGGCCCAGCAGGCGAGAGGGCGCGATGCCGAGCCCTCGCCCCGGGCCCGGGCCGAGGCCGCCGCGGCCAGCGCCAGCGCCGGTGGCGCCGAGAGTGCCACCCCCGCCGCCGAGACGCTGAGCGGTGCGGCCCCGCAAACGGCTCCCGCCCCGGCCCTGGCCGATCCCCTGCCCCCCGGCAGTGTCGCGGCGACCCGCGAGGCGGCCAGTGGCGAGCGCGGCCGGCAGGCTCGGGACGCCGGCCCCGAGGCAAGCCTCGCCGGGGAGGAGGACGAGCTCGGCCAACTGGCCGCCCGGGAGGCCGCCGAGGCGCGCTATATCGCCGCCTGGACCCGCCAGGTGGAGGCCTTCGGCAATCGTCACTACCCCCTGTCGCCGACCCTGGAGGGGCAGCTGCGGATTCGCGTGGTGGTGGGCCGCGAGGGTCAGCTGCGCCGGATAGAGGTGGTACAATCCTCGGGACACCCCGAGCTCGACCAGGCCGCCCTGACCACGGTGCGCGACGCCGGCCCCTACCCGCCCTTCGACGGCGAGATGGCCGGCCTCGATAGCCTCTCCATCACGCGCGTCTGGCGCTTCGGGAAAGGCAACGACTTCGGCGTGCCCTGACGCCCGGGAGACCCATGCAAAGCTTGAAGAATCATTTCCTGCTGGCCATGCCGCAGCTCGAGGATCCCAACTTCGCCGGCAGCCTCAGCTACCTGTGCGATTACGACGACAACGGCACCATGGGGGTGATCGTCAACCGTCCCATGGAGATCACCCTGGACGCCCTCTTCGACCAGCTCGAGCTGGGCGGCGACATGCCCCATCATGGCGATGCGCCGGTCTACTTCGGCGGCCCGGTGCACAAGGATCGCGGCTTTATCCTGCATCGCGGCAGCAGCGCCGACTGGGACTCCAGCATCCAGGTCACCGAGGGCATCGCCCTGACCACCTCCCTGGACATGCTCCAGGCCCTGGCCGAGGGGCGTGGCCCCAGCCAGTTCCTGGTCTGCCTGGGCTGCGCCGGCTGGGAGGCGGGCCAGTTGGAGGACGAGCTCAAGGAGAACAGCTGGCTCACCGTGGAGGGCAACGCCGATATCCTCTTCTCGGTGCCCCCGGAGCAGCGCCTGCAGGCCGCCGCCGGGGCCCTGGGCGTCGACCTCACCCTGATGAGCCGCGAGGCGGGGCACTCCTGATGGCCGCGGCGGGCGAGCGGCTGATCCTGGCCTTCGACTTCGGCACCCGGCGCATCGGCGTGGCGGTGGGCAACGAGCTGATCCACAGCGCCCGGGAGCTGGAGCCGCTGCCGGCCCGGGACGGTATCCCCGACTGGGCCCAGGTGACGCGCCTGGTGGACGAGTGGCGCCCCGACCTCTTCGTGGTCGGGCTGCCGATCAACATGGACGGCAGCGAGTCGGAGATGAGCACTCGCGCCCGCAAGTTCGGCAAGCGCCTCTATGGCCGCTACGGCAAGCCCTGCGAGCTGGTCGACGAGCGCGGCTCCACCCGCGAGGCCAAGGCCATCGCCCGGGAGCAGGGCCACCGCGGCAACTACCGGGAAGAGGGCATCGACGGCCTGGCCGCGGTGCTGATCCTCGAGGGCTGGTTCGCCGGCCGCGAGGGCCTGCCCGGCGGCCGCCACAGCCATACCTAAAGGACTTCATGATGACACTCCCCGAGATACCCGCCCTGCTCGACAGCCTCGAGGCGCGCCTGGAGCTCTGCCTCGATCGCCTGGCGGTGGACCGCGACCGGCTGGCCCTGGTGGGCATCCACACCGGCGGCGTCTGGGTCGCCGAGCAGCTGCATATGCGCCTGGGCCTGCCCACCCCCCTGGGCACCCTGGATATCGGCTTCTGGCGCGACGACTTCGATCACCAGGGCCTGCCGGAGGGCATTCGCGCCAGCGAGCTGCCCTTCGCGGTGGAGGGACGCGATATCCTGCTGGTGGACGACGTCATCATGTCCGGGCGCACCATCCGCGCCGCCCTCAACGAGCTCTTCGACTACGGCCGGCCGCGCCGCGTGCTGCTGGCCAGCCTGCTCTCCCTGCCGGGCCGCGAGCTGCCCATCCAGCCCGACGCCTGCGGCGCCGAGCTGAGCCTGGCCCCGGGCCAGCGGGTCAAGCTCCAGGGCCCCGACCCCCTTACCCTGTCGCTGGTCGAGCGACGCTGATCTTCCAGGAGGCTCCGTGATCGACCCCGCATCCCGCCCGGGCACACCGGCCCAGGTCCAGCTCGGCGACGATGGCCGGCTGCGCCACTTCATCGATATCGAGGGCCTGCCCAAGGCGCTGCTTACCGAGATCCTCGACACCGCCGACAGCTTCCGCGGCGTCCAGGAGGCCCAGGTCAAGAAGGTGCCGCTGCTGCGCGGCAAGACGGTGGCCAACCTCTTCTTCGAGAACTCCACCCGCACCCGGGCCACCTTCGAGCTGGCCGCCAAGCGGCTCTCGGCGGACGTGCTCAACCTGGATATCAAGACCTCCTCCACCGCCAAGGGCGAGACCCTGCTGGACACCCTGCAGAACCTCGAGGCGATGCAGGCGGACGCCTTCGTGGTGCGCCACTCCGACTCTGGCGCCGCCCATTTCATCGCCAGCCAGGTGACCCCTCGGGTGGCGATCATCAACGCCGGCGACGGGCGCCACGCCCACCCCACCCAGGCGATGCTCGACATGCTGACTATCCGCCGTCACAAGGGGGATTTTTCCCGACTGCGGGTGGCCATCGTCGGCGATATCCTCCACTCCCGGGTGGCGCGTTCGCAGATCCTCGCCCTCAACACCCTGGGCGCCGCCGAGGTGCGGGTGGTGGCGCCGCGCACCCTGCTGCCGGTGGACGTCGAGGCCCTGGGCTGCCGGGTCTTCACCCGGCTGCATGAGGGCCTGGCCGGCGTCGACGTGGTGATCGCCCTGCGCCTGCAGAAGGAGCGCATGGACGGTGCCCTGCTGCCCTCCGAAGGCGAGTTCTACCGCCACTACGGCCTGACCCGGGACAGCCTGGCCTGGGCCCACCCCGAGGCCATCGTCATGCACCCGGGGCCCATCAACCGGGGCGTGGAGATCGAGTCCGCGGTGGCCGACGGCTCCCGCTCGGTGATCCTCGACCAGGTCACCAACGGCATCGCCGTGCGCATGGCGGTGCTGTCGATGGCGGTCAGCGGACAGACGCGGGAACGGGAGCAGCGGCGGCAGGAGAGCCAGTTATGAAATTGACACTCAAGGGCGCCCGGGTGATCGACCCGGCCAGCGGCATCGACCGCGTCACCGACCTGCACCTGGCCGCCGGGCGCATCGTCGGCCTGGACGCGCACCCCGACTTCCATGCCGAGAAGGTGCTGGAGCTCTCCGGCAAGTGGTTGCTGCCGGGCCTGGTGGATATCGGCGCCCAGCTGCGCGAGCCCGGCCCCCGCTACAAGGGCAGCCTGGAGAGCGAGTCCGCCGCCGCCCTGGCCGGCGGCTACACCCGGGTGGCGGTGCGTCCCGACACCAGCCCGGTGCTGGACAGCGCCTCCCAGGTGCGCACCCTGCACGACCGCGCCCAAGAGGTGAACGGCGTGCGGGTGGTGCCCCTGGGCGCCCTGACCCAGGGCCTGGAGGGACGGCTGCTGGCCAATATGGCCGGCCTCCAGGGCGCCGGCTGCGTGGCCCTGACCAACCTGCGCCGGCCCCTGGCCGACGCCCGGGTGCTGCGCCGCTGCCTGGAGTACGCCGCCACCCACGATATCCCGGTGCACTTCCAGGCCCAGGAGGCGGCCCTGGCCGCCGGCGGCTGCGCCCACGAGGGCGCCCTGGCCTCGCGGCTCGGCCTGCCCGGCATCCCCGAGAGCGCCGAGACCACGGCCCTGGCCCAGTGGCTGCTGCTGATCGAGCAGACCGGGGTGCGTGCCCATCTGGCCCACCTCTCCACCGCCCGGGGCCTGGAGATGGTCAGCGAGGCCAAGGCCCGCGGCCTGCCGGTGACCTGCGACGTGACCATGGCCCAACTGCACTGGACCGATGCCACCCTGGCCGGCTTCGACGCCAACTTCCACCTGGAGCCGCCGCTGCGCAGCGAGGCGGATCGCCAGGCCCTGCGCCGCGGCGTGGCCGATGGCCGCATCGACGCCATCGTCAGCGGTCACCTGCCCCACGAGCAGGCCGCCAAGCTGGCGCCCTTCGCCGCCTCCGAGCCCGGCATGAGCAGCCTGGAGACGGTCTGGGCCCTGGGCCAGGCGCTGGTGGACGAAGGCGTGCTCGACCCCCTGACCCTGGCGGCGCGGCTCGCCCTGGGGCCGGCCCGGGTGCTCGGCCAGGGTGGCGGCGGCCTGGCCGCCGGCGAGGCCGCCGACCTGGCGGTCTTCGACCCCGAGGCCGAGTGGACGCCGGGTGCCGAGACCCTGCGCTCCGCGGGCCTCAACACCCCGCTGCTGGGCCAGCCTCTCAAGGGCCGCGCCATCCTCACCCTGGTGGAGGGCGACATCCGCCATAGCGGCTTCCTGTAATGCAGGGTGGTTTCATATAAAACCGGCTTGATCCGGATCAAGGCGTGACCGGGTGGGGGTATCGATACTGAGGCAAATGCCCAGGCGAGGAGCCCCGCCCATGACCCTTCCCTATGCCAAGCCGCCGGCCTCCATCGATCGCCCGGAGCGCCTCCGCGACTACCTCCAGGGCGATCGCGTCCTGCGCGAGCTCGAGACCTATGCCCCGGCCGCCCTGGATCGCCTGATCGAGGACCTGTCACACCCCCTGAGCGGCCCCTTCGAGCGTGCCGTGGCACGGGCACTCGGCGCCGAGTGCCTGCCCGGCTTCGTGCCCGCCGCCACCCTGATGCCCACCATGCTGACCCGCTTCGGCCTGCCCGCCGAGCTGGCCACGGAGAAGGCACTCAAGGCCCAGCGCCGCACCTGCAACCGCTGCCCCCAGGTGGGCCACTGCTGGCAGGCCCTGCGCCACGGCGCCCAGGCCGAGGAGTGCCGGAGTTTCTGCCCCAATGCCGAGGCCTTTACCGCTATCGGAGAAGAAGAGGCTTAGGTCAGGGTTTGGTCGACCCGTGTTTGCCGCTTCTCGTGTTGAGCAGGATTCCCTCAATAGCGAGGGAGGCCAAGTTGGCCTCCCTCTCTTGTCTTGCCTCTGAGCCCTGGTAAGGGCGGCTTCAGGTCTCCAGCCGCAGCTCCGGGGTGGGCCGGCGGAAGCCGCGGGTCAGCCAGGCGAGCCAAGCCAGGCCGCAGGCCAGCCACAGGCTACCGAGGGTGATGGCGGTGCCGTCGAGGCTGAACATCAGCCACAGGATGGCGCCCAGGCCCACCAGCGGGCAGAGCAGGAACCAGAAGGCGTCCAGGCCATGGCGGCGGTGGTCCTTCAGGTAGTACTGGAAGATCACCGCCAGGTTGACCAGGGCGAAGGCGGTAAAGGCGCCGAAGTTGATAAAGGAGGCCGCCGAGAGCACGTCCAGGGTCAGTGCCAGCAGGGCCACGGCGCCGCTCAGGCAGAGGCCGCCCACCGGGGTATTGAAACGCCCCAGGCGGCCCAGCAGGCGGCGCGGCAGGACGCCGTCGCGGCCCATGGCGTAGAGCAGCCGGCCGCCGCTGGCCTGGGCGGCGATACCGGAGGCGAACTGTCCCACCACCAGGCCGATCAGGAACAGCGAGACGAAGATATTGCCGCCGATATTGCGGGCGATCTCGTAGGCGGCGGCGTCCGGATTGGCGAAGTCGGTGCCCGGGGCGGCCAGCTGCACGAAGTAGGAGACGACGACGAAGATCAGGCCGCCGCACAGGGTGATCAGCAGCACCGCCCGGGGCAGGGTGCGCTGGGGGTCCCTGGTCTCCTCGGTGAGGGTGGTGACGGCATCGAAGCCGAGGAAGGAGTAGCAGGCCACGGCGGCGCCGGCCATCAGCAGCGGCAGCGAGGCGGACTCGGCGCCGAGGAAGGGGGTCAGGCTCCAGAAGGGCTGGCTGGGATCGCCGAGCACATAGTGCATGCACAGCCCCACGAAGGCGACCAGCACCAGCAACTGGATCAGCATCATCACCGCATTCACGGCGCTGGCCAGCCTGAGGCCGAGGATATTGATCGCGGTGGTCACGCCGATAAAGGCCAGCAGCCAGAGCGCCACCGGCACCGCGGGGAAGGCCGAGTGCAGGTAGGCGGCGCCGATCAGCCAGATCACCATGGGCAGGAAGAGGTAGTCGAGGAGGATCACCCAGCCGGCGATAAAGCCCAGCCGGTCGTCGATGGCATGGCGTACATAGGCATAGGCCGAGCCCGCCACCGGGTAGGCGCTGGCCATGCGGCCATAGCTGTGAGCGGTGAACAGCATGGCCACCAGGGCGGCGATATAGGCCCCCGAGACGGCGCCCTCGGTAAGGGTGGCCAGCACCCCGAAGGTGCCCAGTACGATGATCGGGGTCATGTAGGCCAGGCCGAACAGCACGACCTGGCCGAGGGAGAGGGTGGGTTTCATCTGAGGCATTATTGTCGTCTCCTGATTGTGGTTGTTGTGATGCCGGGGGGGGGGGCGGATTAGGGGAGGCGCCAGACGCGGCCCAGTGGAGTCTCCTCAGCGTGGCCGGCCAGGGGGAGGCGCCGGTCGCGCAGGTAGTGGTAGTCGCGGCGCGCCGCGGCCAGCTCGGTCTCGTCCAGGGTCAGGCGGGTCACGCCCTCGTCGCGGCCGGCACGGAAGCGCACCTCACCGCAGGGTGCCACCAGGGCGCTCTCGCCGGCGAAGCGCAGCCCCGCCCCCTGGCCGACCCGGTTGGTCATGGCCAGGTAGCACTGGTTCTCCTGGGCGCGGGCCTGGGCGGCGCGGGCATGCACGGGGCCATAGGGGTCCATGTTGCCGTTGGTGACCACCAGTAGGTCGGTGCCCATCTGTGCCAGGGCCCGGGCCGGCTCGGGGAACTCCAGGTCATAGCAGATCAGCAGGCCCAGGCGGCGGCCGCGCCACTCGGTGCAGCTCAGGCTGTCGCCGGGGGGCACCAGGTCGCGCTCGTCCGGCCACAGGTGGGTCTTGCGGTAACGCAGGGCCAGGCCCTGCTCGGGGGTGATCAGCACGGTGGTGTTGAAGACCCGCTCGCCGTCACGCTCGAGCAGGCCGATGGCCAGGGCGGTGTCCCGCTCGCGGCTGGCGTCGATCAGGGCGCCCAGCTCCGGCCCGTCCAGGGTGAGGGCGCGATCCGTGACATGGCCGGGCTCGGCGAAGCCGGTCAGGTGGGTCTCCGGGAAGATCATCAGGGAGCCCGCAGTACCGTGCCGCTGCAGGCAGTCCAGGGCCCGGGAGAGGTTGTGGTCGATATCGCCTTCGCGACCGGCCAGTTGTGCCAGGGTTATCTGCATGGAAGACTCCGAGTCGTGTTGTTATCCGTTGCGTTCCAGTATCCGGATAACCGCGACCCTGCCTATCCCCTGAGTGGGGTAACCCGCCAGGGGCAGGAGACCCCACGAGGCCGACGGGAGACGAACGATGTCCGAGCAGGATCACCACGAGAGACGGCCCCCGCGGCAGACGGCGCTGGCGGCCCTGGGCTGGCATCGCGCCTTCGCCGGCCTGGTGGAGACGCTGGATCAGGAGGACTTCTGGCTCGCCGTGGTGCGCCTGCTGGAGCGGCACCTCGACTTCAATACCTGGGTGGCACTGGTGTTCTTCGATCATCGACCGCCGCGCATCCTCGCCGAGAGCGACGAGGACGACGGTGCCGACGAGACCCTCTTCCAGGACTATCAGCGCGGCCTCTATCTGCTCGATCCCTTCTATATCGACGCCAAGGGGCGCGGGCGCTCCGGGCTCTATACCCTGGCGGACGTAGCGCCCCAGGGCTTCACCCGCACCGAGTACTACCAGCGTTACTTCCGCCGCAATATCGTCGCCGACGAGGTCCAGTTCAACTGCGTGCTGGACGACGAGCGCACCCTCTGCCTCTCCCTGGGCTCGGTGGCGTCCTTCGATCACGAGGCCCTCGGCCTGCTCGCCCTAGTGCAGCCCTGGCTGCTGGCGCTGATGCGCCAGCGCAGCCATTTCGAGGCCCTCGAGGAGAACCTGCCGGGACTCCATCCCTGGCACCCTCGCCAGGGCGGTACCCTGGCCCAGGATGCCCAGCGCGCCCTGACCGAACGCGAGCGGGAGGTGAGCCAACTGATGCTGGCGGGCTGTACCACCAAGGAGATCGCCCGGCACCTGGCGATCTCCGTGGAGACGGTGCGCGCCCATAAAAAGCACCTCTACGCCAAGCTCGGCATCAACTCCCAGTCGGAGCTGTTCGCGCTCTTCTGGCAGGACCGCCGCTAGGCCGCCGCACATGCTCGTGCCCGGCGTCGCCCGCCTCCGGCCGGTCGAGCCATCGAGCACGATACCCACATTGTGATTAATGCATGGTTCGCGGCGTCGCGGTGTTTCTTCCTGGATTTATTGTGAAAGTCAGTTAAAAGATAGGTTTTTTCTTCTTGAGTTAGTCCAAGGCCTCGTTGATGGCCAGGCCCCCCTGCGTTGAGCGGTAAGAAAACGGTCACTTGATAAGTGCTAGCTTAAATTTGCAAGTCGCCATTCGTAGTACGCAGGGCGGGATCGTGCCGGCGAAGATCGGCCGAGACGGCAAAACACATACGCAGAAGGTGTGTTCCATGCTCAAGAGAATGAAGGTTTCCCAGCAGTTGACGCTCCTCGTCGGGGTCTTCGCGGTGGCCCTGATCGGGATCGGTATCCTCGGCCTCCAGGGGAAGAGCAGCACCCTGGCGAGCCTCAATACCGTCTACGAGGATCGCGTGGTGCCGCTGCGTCAGCTCTCGGGCATCGCCGATGCCTATGCGGTCAATATCGTCGATACCTCCCATAAGGTCAGCAACGGCAATATCGGCTGGGCCCAGGGACGGCGTAACGTCACCGAGGCGAGCGACACCATCCGGCAAACCTGGGAGGCCTATCTGGGCACCGTGCTGGTTGCGGCGGAGGAGCGTATCGTCGCCGAGCTGCGGCCGCTGTTACAGGATGCCGATGCCGCCGTGGAACGCCTGCAGGCCATCCTGCAACGGGAGGATGGCGCGGCCCTGGAGGCCTTTATCGCCGGCGAACTCTACCAGCGCATCGATCCGGTCTCCGAGGCCTTCGGGGACCTGATGCAGGTACAACTGGATGTGGCCGAGGCCGAGTACCTCAGCGGCACCCATGAGTACGCGCAGATGCGGCTGATTTTTATCGCCACCCTGGCCGTCGTGCTGCTGCTCGGCATCCTGCTGGCCTGGTATATCATCGCCGGCATCGGCCGCAGCCTGGGCGCCGAGCCCGGCCGTGTCGCCGAGATCGCCAATCGGGTCGCCGACCATGACCTGGATATCCATATCGAGACCCGGCCCAAGGACGAGGCCAGCGTGCTGTTCGCCATGAAGCGCATGGTGGAGCAGCTCTCCGGCGTGATCGGCGGGGTGCGCGAGAGCAGCGGCTCGATCCATGTCGGCTCCCGGGAGATCGCCACCGGCAACGCCGACCTCTCCTCGCGGACCGAGGAGCAGGCCGCTGCCCTGGAGCAGACCGCCTCCAGCATGGAGGAACTGACCACCACCGTGAAACAGAACGCCGACAATGCCCGCCAGGCTAGCGGCCTGGCTCAGGAGGCCTCCACCACCGCCGAGCGCGGCGGCGAGGTGATGGGGCGGGTGGTCGAGACCATGCATGGCATCACCGACAGCTCCCAGCGGGTGGCGGATATCACCGGACTGATCGATTCCATCGCCTTCCAGACCAATATCCTGGCGCTCAACGCCTCGGTGGAGGCGGCCCGGGCCGGCGAGCAGGGCCGCGGCTTCGCGGTGGTGGCCGGCGAGGTGCGCAGCCTGGCCAGCCGCTCGGCGGAAGCGGCCAAGGAGATCAAGGCGCTGATCGAGGGCTCGGTGGCCCAGGTGCGGCAGGGCTCCAGCCTGGTGGAGCAGGCCGGGACGACCATGCAGGAGGTGGTCACCGCGGTACGCCGGGTCACCGATATCATGGACGAGATCTCCGCCGCCTCCCAGGAGCAGAGCGAGGGCATCGAGCAGGTCACCCAGGCGGTGGGACAGATGGATCAGGTGACCCAGCAGAACGCCGCCCTGGTGGAGGAAGCCTCGGCGGCCGCCGCCTCCCTGGAGACGCAGGCCAATCGCCTGGAGCAGGCGGTGGCGGTCTTCAAGCTGGCCGGTGGGACGATGACGAGCGGGCTCCCCGCCTGGTTGGGCAATGCCACCGCGGCCCTGCCCGCCGCTGAGGAGGCGAGGGAGGCCGCTGCCCCGCGGCGCCCCTCGCGGTCGCAGAGTGGGGGCGAAGCCGAGTGGGAGGCGTTCTAGGGGAAGCGTGGGACCCAATGAACACGGCCGGGCATTAAGCCCGGCCGTGTCGTTAGCGGCCGATTCAGGTGTTCCGTCGCATCGCCTGGCCGGCCCACTCTTCGGACCCGAGGGTGCGGGGCGTAGGGGCAGCAGAGTGAGGCGAATCTAGAAGTCGTAGCGGTAGGTCAGGTAGAGGCGGTTGGCCTCGTGGGTGATCAGGCCGGCGGGGCCGAAAGTGGGGGCCTTGCCGTCGACGGCGGCGGGCTCGCCGTCGGTGTCGTGGTTGACGTAGAGCCAGGCCAGGCTCAGCCCATCCAGGGCGCCGTCGAAGCGGTACTGCAGCACGCTCTGCCACTCCCGGCGGGAGAAGTCGCTGAAGCCGGTGGCCTCGTCGGAGAAGGCGTAGTGGCCGTCCCAGCGTAGCCCGGGCAGGCCCAGGTCGGCGAAGCTCAGGCCGGTGGAAACCTTCCACATCGCCTCGCCCTCCAGGCCGAAGCGGTAGAAGTTATTGGCGGCGCTGTCCCAGTGGCCGTGGTCATCGGCGAATAGCAGGCGATCGTAATTGTCCCCCCAGACCCGGGTATGGGCCAGCCCCAGGTACTTGTCGCGATGGCTCAGGCGCAGGCTCAGCTCGTTGTAGCGGGCGTCGTGGCCGTCGGCGGCGGGGTAGAGGCCGGGGATGCCCTGGGTCTCGAAGCGTTCGCCGGCGTCCCGCTGGCGCCCGTGGGCGAATCGGGAGTGCAGCGTCAGGTCGTCGCCCAGCCGGGCACGATGGCTCAGGCGCACCAGGCTCTGGCGAATATAGTCGTCGCTTTCCAGGTACTCGGCTTCCAGGCGCAGATCGGCGGGCAGGGCATAGTCGAGGCCGGCCAGGTGGACCGCGCCGATCTCCCGGCCGTCGAAGGTGGTCAGGCGATCCCCCCAGCCGGCGTCATCGCGGCGGCTAAAGCGCTCGATACGCGAGAGGTTGAGCTCGAGGTCGCCGACCTCGTAGGTCAGGTCGTAGCCGAGGGAGGCGGCGGGCAGGATACGGGTGGTGTTGTCGGCATAGAGGCGATGGCGGCGGGTCTGCTTGCCGGCCCCCAGGCGCAGCCGATGACCCTCGTCGCCGAACTGGGCGCGCAGGTAGGCGCGGGTCACCTTGGCAATGCCGTGGGGATCCTGTACCGAGTCGCCGGGGCGCAGGTTGGTGATATTGTCGGCGCCGCTGCCCACGGAGAGGGCGTCGGCGGTGCCCAGGCCCAGCTCGACGCCGAGGGTGTCATGGAGGTTGCCGGAGTCCAGCTCCAGCAGCAGGCCATGCACCCATTCGTCACGGGTGGGGCCGACGCCGTCCCGGGGAGTCTCGTCCCAGTAGTAATTGCGGTACTGGAGGCTGGCGCTGGCCTCGTCGGGCGCTGGCGAGGCCTGGGCGGTGAGCGCCAGGGTCGGGGCGAGGCAGAGGGCGAGTCGGGAAGCGAGTCGAGTCGTCATGGGTCTTCTCATTGTTATGTCGTTGGCGTGGCGCCCGGGCCGCGGGCGCAGGGCGTCCCCCCGCGCCTCCGGAGAGGCGCGGGCAAGGGAGACGCGGGGTCGAGGTCGAGTTAGAAGCTGGGCTGGCGCTTCAGCCAGTCCCCCGCCGCCTGCTCAAAGGCGTGGGCGAGCTGCAGTACGCCGAGGTCGTCCCGGGGACGGCCGATCAACTGCAGGCCCATGGGCAGGCCGGCGGCGTTGAAGCCGGCGGGCAGGCTGATCACCGGGCCGCCGGAGAGGGAGCCGGGCACCACTACCTCCATCCAGCGGTGATAGGTGTCCATGGAACGGCCGGCGATCTCCCGGGGCCAGTGCTCTTCCACCGGGAAGGGGAAGACCTGGGCGCTGGGCAGGGCCAGGAAATCGTAGGTCTCGAAGAGTTCGAGCAGCCGGACATGCCAGGCGCTGCGGGTCTGGTTGGCCTGGTGGATCTCCATGGCCGAGCGCGCCAGGCCGCCTTCTACCTCCCACTGGGCCTCGGGCTTGAGGCGCTCGCGCTTGGCCGGGTCGGCGTAGAGGGGCGCCAGGTTGCCGGCCACCATCCACTGGCGCAGGGTCACCCAGGCCTCCCAGAGGCGCTCCGCCGGGAAGCCGGGGTCGGCCGTCTCGACGGTGCAGCCCAGGTCGCGGAAGGTGGCGAGCGATCCCTCGCAGAGCGGCAGGATGCCGTCTTCCATGGGCAGGTGGCCGCCCCAGTCCCCCAGCCAGCCGATACGCAGGCCGCGTACATCGCGGGCCAGCGGGCCGGCGAAGATGGCCGGGTCCTCCGTCAGCGACAGCGACAGCGGCAGCCGCGGGTCGTGGCCGGCCTGGGTGGCCAGCAGTCGGGCGAGGTCCGCCACGCTGCGCGCCATGGGCCCCTCGGTGGCCAACTGGTGGCCGAAGTTCTCCGGCAGCGGGCCCAGGGGCACCCGGCCGAAGGAGGGGCGCAGGCCGAAGACATTGTGATAGGCGGCGGGGTTGCGCAGCGAGCCCATCATGTCGCTGCCGTCGGCCACCGGCAGCAGGCGCATGGCGAGCGCCGCGGCGGCGCCGCCGCTGGAGCCGCCAGCGCTCTTGCTGGGGTCATAGGCGTTGCGGGTGGCACCGAATACCGGGTTATAGGTGTGGGAGCCCAGGCCGAACTCCGGAGTATTGGTCTTGCCGATGACCAGGGCGCCGTCGCGCTTCATGCGTGCCGCCATGATGCTGTCGTGCTCGGGCACCTGGTCGGCGAACAGCGGCGAGCCCATCGTGGTGCGCAGCCCGGCGGTGGCGGAGAGGTCCTTGATGGCCTGGGGGATGCCGTGGAGCCAGCCCCGGGAGCGGCCCCGGGCCAGTTCCCGGTCGCATTCATCGGCCTCGGCGAGCAGGGTCTCCTCGTCGCGCAGCGAGACGATGGCGTTGACCCGGGGGTTGCAGGCGGCGATATGCGCCAGGTAGGTGGTCATCACCTCGCGGCAGGAGAGCTCCCGGGCATGGATCACCCGGGAGAGGGTCAGGGCGTCCCAGGTGACCGGCTCGGGGAGGCGGTAGGGGGCCTGGGTGGGCGTCGGAGCGGTTGTCATTGTCATCATCTCCTCGAACTCGCCTTACGCCTGGCTGGCCAGCGGTTGGTAGAGATCGGCATAGGTCTCGCGGAGCTGCTTCTTCTGCACCTTGCCCATGACGTTGCGGGGCAGGGCGTCGACGAAGAGGACCCGTTTGGGCTGCTTGTAGCGCGCCAGTTGGTCGCCCAGGGCCGCCAGTATCGTGGTTTCGTCCAGGTCGGCCTCGGCCACTACCACGGCGGTGACTCCCTCGCCCAGGTCCGGGTGGGGCACGCCGATCACCGCCGACTCCACCACCCCGGGCAGCTCGTCGATCAGTTGCTCCACCTCCTTGGGGTAGACGTTGTAGCCGCCGGAGATCACCAGGTCCTTGTCGCGACCGACGATCTGCAGGTAGCCGTGCGCGTCGATGCGCCCCAGGTCGCCGGTGATAAAGAAGCCGTCATCGCGGAACTCGGCGCGGGTCTTCTCCGGCATGCGCCAGTAACCCTGGAAGACGTTGGGGCCGCGCAGCTCGACCATGCCGGTCTCGCCCCGGGGCAGCTCGGCGCCGCTCTCCCGGTCGCTGATGCGCAGCTCCACCCCCGGCAGCGGCAGGCCCACGGTGCCGGGGCGGCGGGCGCCGTCGTAGGGGTTGGAGGTGTTCATATTGGTCTCGGTCATGCCGTAGCGCTCGAGGATGGCGTGGCCGGTGCGGGCCTCGAACTCCTGGTGGGTCTCCGCCAGCAGCGGCGCCGAGCCGGAGACGAAGAGGCGCATGTTAGACGCGGCATCGCGGTCGAGGCGCGGCGACTGCAGCAGCCGGGTATAGAAGGTGGGCACCCCCATCAGCACCGTGGCCCGGGGCATCAGCTCGATCAGTTGCTCCACGTCCAGTTTGGGCAGGAAGGTCATGGAGGCGCCCACGGTCAGGGTGATATTGCAGGCCACGAAGAGGCCGTGGGTATGGAAGATCGGCAGGGCATGCAGCAGGTGATCGTCGGCGGTGTAGTGCCAGGCCTCGGCCAGGGCGCGGCTATTGGAGGCCAGGTTGGCGTGGCTGAGCATGGCGCCCTTGGAGCGCCCGGTGGTGCCGGAGGTGTAGAGGATCGCCGCCAGGTCGCGCTCGCCGATCTCGGCGATCTGCTCCCAGGGCTCGGCCCGATCGGCCTTCTCCAGCAGGCTGCCGTCGCCCTCGCTGCCCAGGCTCTCGACCCGGGGCACGCCGCAGGCGGCGGCCAGCTGGCGGGCCTCCGCCAGGGCCCTGGGGCGGCACACATAGAGGCGCGGTTCGGCATCGCCCAGGAAGTACTCGATCTCGGCGCCGGTGTAGGCGGTATTCAGCGGCAGGTAGACGGCGCCGACCTGCAGGCAGGCCAGGTAGAGCAGGATCGCCTCCGGGCTCTTGTCGACCTGCACCGCGACCCGCTCGCCGGGGCTGACGCCCAGCTCGCGCAGGGCGCCGGCCAGGCGCCGGGACCGTGCCTGGGCTTCGCCATAGGTGTATCCCTGGCCCTCCGGGGACTCAATCAGGGTCTTCTCCGGCTGGCGCTGGAAGTGGGGCAGGAACTGCAGGTAGAGGTTGTGACTCATGGCGTTCTCTCTCGCGAAAAGCGGGGTGTCAGGCGTTATGGGGTGCGCTCAGCAGCAGCCTGGCGCGACTCGCCAGGCGGCGCAGTTCATTGGGGCAGGCGACGCTGCCGTCGCGGCTGAAGGCCTCATGGTTCTGCTCGATGCGCTCCAGCTCGTAGCGGTAGTTGACCATCAGGCCATGGGCCTGGCGGCGTCCCTTGGCGGAGGTGTCGCCGGGCCAGTTGAGGCGGTGGAGGCTGGCGCCGTTGCCCAGGTGGAAGCGTGCCACCGGGTCCAGCGGCAGGCCGCTGCGGTGCTTGGCTTCCAGGAAGTAGTGGGCGGCCAGGGCGCGTAGCTCCGGTTCCAGGGCCTGGCGGGTGGCCTCGTCCTGCGCCCAGGCGTCGTCCGCCAGGGCCGCCTCGGCGGCGGGGGAGAGGCGGCACTGGCCCGCCTCCCGCACGCCATCCAGCCAGGCGGCGAAGCCGGGCACCGGCGACAGGGTGACGAACTGGGAGAGGTTGGGCAGTTCCCGCTTGAGTTCCTGCACCACCTGCTTGATCAGGAAGTTGCCGAAGGAGATACCCTTCAGGCCGCGCTGGCAGTTGCTGATGCTGTAGAAGACGGCGGTATCCGCCTCCTCGGCGGGCAGTTCCTCGCCATCCGCCAGGATGGCCTGGATATTTCCGGGAATGCCGCGGCACAGCGCCACTTCCACGAAGATCAGCGGCTCGTCGCCGGTGGCCGGATGGAAGAAGGCGTAGCAGCGGCGATCCTCCGGGTCGAGACGGCGGCGCAGGTCGCTCCAGTCGCGGATCTCATGCACCGCCTCGTAGTGGATCAGCTTCTCGAGGATGGCCGCCGGGGTGTTCCAGTCGATGCTCTCCAGCATCAGGAAGCCGCGGTTGAACCAGGAGCCGAAGAGGTGGGCGAAGTCGGCGTCCAGCGGCGCCAGCTCCGGGGCCTCCCTGAGCAGGCCGAGCAGGTCGGCGCGCATCTTGACCAGCTCATAGGTGCCGCCGGGACAGAGGTTGAGGCGTCGCAGCAGGCGTTGGCGGCGTGGCTCGCAGGCGGCGAAGAGGCGCTGCAGGGTGGCGTTGCCCTGGTCCTCCCGGTAGGCGGCATAGGCGGCGTGGATCGCCTCGGGGTCGGCGGCATACTCCTCGGCCAGCAGGCCGAAGAAGGCACGCCGCTGCTCGGCGTCCAGGCCCGCATAGTGGCTCAGCGCCTGCTGGGCGACGAGAATGCGCGAGGCCTCGCCGCCGGGCTGCATCAGGGTCTCGCAGGCTAGGGTCAGGGCCGCCAGGTTCTGGGCCGGGGTCGCCGGCTCCTGGGTGCGGCGCCGGCCGCGGCTGACGATGCCGCTCAGCAGTTCCTGCAGGAAGTTTCGATTGGCGCTCATGTCCGCCTCCTCGTCGATGGCGCTTGGGTCATACCAGTAACAGTAGGCTGCCGGCGCAGAGTACGAAGACCGCCAGCATCAGGATCGCCGTATAGCCCAGCACCTGGCCGACCTTGAGGCCGGTGATACCGAGCAGCGGCAGCAGCCAGAAGGGCTGAATCAGGTTGGTGAGCTGGTCGCCCATCATCACCGTCATCACCGCCACATGGCTGGGCAGGCCCAACTGGGCGGTGGCCTCGATGGCGATGGGCCCCTGTACCGCCCACTGGCCGCCGGCGGAGGGCACGGCGAAGTTGACCAGGGCGGCGCTGATCATCGACCACAGCGGGAAGGTGGTGGGGGTAGAGATGGCCACGAAGGCGTTGGAGATCATCGCCAGCAGGCCGCTGCCCGCCATCAGGCCGAGGATGCCGGCATAGAAGGGGAACTGCAGGATGATGCCACCCACCGCGGCGCTGCCCTTGGCGATGGCGCGCCCGTAGTGACCCAGGGAGCCGTGCAGCAGCAGGCCCAGCATCAGCATGGTGAAGTTGAGCACATTGAGGTTGAGTCCCAGCACGCCGTTGTCGCCGATATAGCGCGCCACATAGAGCAGGCCGCCGGCGACGATCACGGCCATCAGCAGGCGACTGCGGTTGAAGCGCTCGGCGGGGGTCGCCGGCGCCTCGTCCACCTTGATGACTTCCTCCTCGCCCGCGATCTCCACCACCCGGCACCAGGAGGGGTGCAGGCTGGCCAGCAGCAGCGGGGTCATCAACAGGGTCAGGCCGACGAAGACCAGGCTATAGGGCTGGAAGATGGTCTCGGAGAGGGGCAGTAGGCCGATCTGCTCCTCCAGGAAGTGTCCCGGGGTGTTGACCAGCAGGGCCGCGGAGCTGGAGAGGCCGGTCTGGGAGATCACCATGCCACCATAGGCCGCCGCGGCGATCAGCGGGAAGTGCGCCTTGAGGCCGCGGCGCTTGGCGGAGTGGGCCATGGCCTTGGCTAGGAAGGCGCCGACCACCAGGGCCACGCCCCAGTGCAGGAAGCCCAGCAGGCCGGTGGTGACCGCGGTCATGATGATGACGCCCTTGGCGCTCTGGGGGCGGTCGGCCAGCCAGCGCAGGGCGCGCTGCACCGGGGGCGCCGTGGCCAGGCCATAGCCGGTGACCACGATCAGCACCATCATCATGCCGAAGGCGAGCAGGTTCCAGAAGCCGCCGTACCAGGCGTCGACCAGGGCGATGGGACCGTGGTCGGTGGCGACCAGGGCGGCCAGGTAGACCACCAGGGTCAGGGCCACGGCGATGGAGAAGGCGTCGGGAATCCAGCGAGTGCTGAAGGCGGCGACGCCCTCCCCCAGCCGTTGCATGGCGCGCTGCATGGGGCCGCCCTCTGTCGCTGGGGGGGTGTCAACCTTGAGGTCATGGGTGGACATGCGGCTTATCCTCGTTGTCGTTATTGGTCGGGGAAGCTCTGTTAAATACACAGTGCCGAGTTGTTATATATAACAGATAGGGCCAAGATATAGATCTGTCAAGGAAGGAGTCGTGAATATGGCTACCGTTTCCCAGGCGCAACGCCTGCGCGCCCTGCTCGAGGACGCCATCGTCGAGGGGCGCTTCGCCCCCGGGGCACGCCTCGATCCCGAGGCCCTGGCCCGGGAGTACCAGTGCTCGCGCACGCCGATCCGCGAGGCCCTACAGCAGTTGGCCATGTCGGGCATGGTGCGGGTGGTGCCCAAGCGGGGCACCTTCGTGACCCAGCTCAGCGTCACCGAGCTGGTGGAGCGCTTCGAGGTGATGGCGGAACTGGAGGGGATGTGTGGCCGGTTGGCGGCGCGGCGCATCACCGAGTCGGAGCTGGCCGCCCTGCGCGAGGCCCACGAGGCGTGCCGGGCCCGGGTCGAGGCGGGGGACGCCAACGGCTACTACTACGAGAACGGCATCTTCCACCAGCGCATCTACGAGGCCAGCCATAACGGCTTCCTGACCCAGGAGGCGGCGCGGCTACACGCGGTGCTGCAGCCCTACCGGCGCATGCAGCTGCAGGTGCGCCACCGCCTGCAGGGCTCCTTCGCCGAGCACGAGGCGGTGGTGGCGGCCATCGCCGAGGGCGACGAGGCCCGGGCCGAGGCGCTGCTGCGCGACCATGTGGTGATCCAGGGCGAGCGCTTCAACGATCTGGTGGCCTCGGTGCAGAGCCTGCAGCAAGGGCAGCGGGCCTAGCGGCCGGGCCCGCCGCCAAGGGCCATCGCGCACTAAAGTGTGCTCCTACTTTGAGGTGGGTCAGGATGGCGAGTCCGGCTATTGCCGCCGGCATAGGGCAACCAGCCTGGCCTTGGAGGGGATACCAAGAGAGCTGGCATGGGGTTGCCAACGCTCGATCATTGTCGCCGGCATAGGGCAACTAGCCGGGTTTTCGAGGGGATGCCCGTAGCACTGGAGTGAGTGCATAGGCCCCTGGGCCTGGGCATGTGCCGCCGGGCTATTGCCGCCGGCATAGGGCGACCAGGCGAGCTTTCGAGGGCACGCCCAGCTTGGCATAGGCCCGCTTGCGGTAGGTCTCGGCGGTGGAGAGGGCGACCTCCAGCTCCAGGGCGGCGCTCTTGAGGGTATGGCCGCGCAGCAGGCGCAGGCAGAGCTGGCGCTCGCGCTCCGAGAGGGGCGCCAGCACCGCCGCCTCCTCCGGGGTGAGGCGCGCCTCGGCCGGGCGCGGGGCGCCATAGTGGCGGCGGATCAGGCTGGCCAGCAGCGGCGCCAGGGCATCGAGGGTGGTCAGGTCGTCGGCGTCGAAGGGGCCCGCCTCGCGGCCCCGGTAGAGGTTGAGGGTATAGGCGCCCTCGGCCTCGCGCAGGGTCAGGGCCACCTTGTCCACCAGGTCGGGGAAGGCGAACAGGGGCCCCCGGTAGGTCTCCGGCATCGCTTCGGCGCGCATCGGCGCCAGCTCCAGCGACGGCGAGGCGGCCTCCGCCAGGCGCCGGTAGTTGGGGTCGTGGCGAAAGAGCCCCTGGGTATAGAGGCGCGCCAGGCGGTCGGCCAGGCGCGGCTGGCGGGCGTTGTCGGCCAGCAGGCAGTCGACCCCCTCGGCGGCGTCGTAGGCGAAGATCATGCACTGCTCGATGCGTGCCCCCGCCCGCAGCAGGGCCAGCAGGCGCCCCTCGAAGTCGGCGCCGCCCAGGGCCTCGACGCAGTCGGCCACCCCGGCCAGCAGGGCGGGCCAGTGATCGGGTGGCGGTGTGGGTTGGGTCATAAGGCTCTCCTCGGGATGGCCTGTCCCGGCTTTTGCGGGACAGGCGGACATGGCGGCGCAGGGTAGGCTGGTCTCCACAACCCTAACAATGGAGCCGCCCATGCGACCCGCCGGACGCGCCGAGATCGATTCGCTCTACTTCGATTATCCGCATTTCCCCTTCGTTCGTCCCCCCGAGCTGGACGGCGAGGTGCGCCGCCACCGGGTGGCCATCGTCGGCGCCGGCCCGGTGGGCGTGACCGCCGCCCTGGAGCTGGCCCGTCACGGCATCGACTGCGTGGTGCTGGACGACAAGGCCACCGTCAACGACGGTTCCCGGGCCATCTGCCTCTCCCGCCACAGCCTGGAGATCCTCCAGCAACTGGGCGTCGATCAGCGTTTCGCCGCCAAGGGACTGGGCTGGACCCGGGGGCGTACCTACTTCCGCGACCGAGAGATCTACCGCTTCGAGATGCCCCACTCGGATCAGGAGCGTTTCCTGCCGATGGTCAACCTGCAGCAGCAGTATATCGAGCAGTTCCTGATCGACCAGGCCGCCGAGAGCGAGCGGGTGGAGTTGCGCTGGCAGAGCGCGGTCAGTGGCGTCAGCCAGGACGCCGACGGCGTCACCCTGACGGTCAGCACGCCCGAGGGCGACTATGCGCTGGCCTGCGATTATCTGCTGGCCGCCGATGGCGCCCGCAGCGTGGTGCGCAAGGCCCTCGGCCTGGCGCTGCACGGCGAGGCCTACGAGGGGCGCTACGTGATCGCCGATGTGCGTCTCGAGTCCGGCTTCCCCACCGAGCGCCGCGCCTTCTTCCACTCGGCGGCGCTGCCCGAGGCCACCATCCTGGTTCACAAGCAGCCCGACGATATCTGGCGCATCGACTACCAGTTGGGCCCCGACGAGGACCCCGAAGCGGCGGTTCGGGAAGAGGTGATCCGCGATAGGGTAGAGCTGATTCTCCGCGAGGTGATGCAGGAGACCGGCGACTGGGAGCTGGAGTGGTGGAGCCTCTACAAGGCCCATACGCTGGCGCTGGACGACTACCGCCATGGGCGGGTGCTATTTATCGGCGACAGCGCCCACCTGGTGCCCATCTTCGGGGTGCGCGGCCTCAACAACGGCCTGGCCGATGCGGTCAATGCCGCCTGGAAGCTGGCCTGGGTACTCCGGGGCCGGGCGCCGGAGCGGCTGCTCGATAGCTACACCCCGGAGCGGCGCGGCGCCACCCTGGACGTCTTCGCCAATGCCGGCAAGAGCACCCGCTTTATGACGCCGCCGAGCCGTGGCCACCACCTGATGCGCGACGCCGCCCTGGCCCTGGCGCTGGATAACGACTATGCCAGCCCCTTCGCCGACCCCCGCCAGGTGACCCCCTACACCTATGCCGAGAGCCCCCTGACCCTGGCCGACCGGGATGCCTTCGCCGCCGGCCCCCGGCCCGGGGCGCCGCTGATCAACCGCCGCCTGGGCGATGACGACTTCCTGCTCGACCACCTGGGCGAGGGCTTCGGCCTGCTGCTGTTCGGCGAGGCGGGCCCTGAGCTTGCCGCCGCCCTGGGCGAGCATCCGCAACTCGCGGTGCTGCACCTGGGCGTGGAGGACTCCACCCTGGGGCGGGCCCTGCCCGGCGATGCGGCCCTCTTCGCCGCCTACGGTGCCGAGCCAGGCAGCGCCTACCTGGTGCGCCCGGACCGCCACCTGGTGGCGCGCTGGAAGCGCCCCACCGCCGCCGACCTGAACGACGCCCTGATCACCGCCCTGGGAGGCGCCTGACCATGACCGCATCGACACTGCCCTTCGCCGACCTTGACTCGAGTGAGGCCCTGACCACCGCCCTGGGAGACGCCTGATCATGACCACTTCGACACTGTCCTTCGCCGACCTTGATCTAAATGAGGCCCTGACCATCGCCCTGGGAGACGCCTGACCATGACCGCACCGACACTGCCCTTCGCCGACCTGGAGCGGGTCTACGAGCGCCTGGCCGAGACCCTGGATGCCCTGCCCGAGGCCCAGGAGACCCCTTTCCTGGCCCAGCTGGCGCTGGCCCTGGCTCACCGCATCCCCGACTTGAGCGAGGTGGAGGCAGCCATTATGGAGGCCAGGCGCGCCAGCGAGGATGCCGATAAGTGAGCGTTCACTGACCTGGATCAAGGCATGGCGGCGGCCGGGTGCCGATACTGAGACTATCCCCGCCACGGAGATCGTCGCCATGCCGACCTCCTCTGCCCATTTCGCCTCCCGCCGCGATCCTCGGCGCCTCGCCGATGCCCTGAGCGACTATCTGGCCGGCGAACGCGCCCTGCTCGAGCTCAGGTACTGCGCCCCCAAGCGGCTGAGCGCGCTGATTCACGACCTGTCCCGGCCGCTGCCCTCGCCCCTGGAGCGGGCCCTGGCCCGGGGCCTGAACAGCGGCGAGCTGGCGGACTGGCTGGGCCCCGCCGAGACCCTGCTGCCGGCGATGATGCGCCGCTTCGGCCTAGATCCCGAGGCCTGGGCCGTCGCCCCCCGGGCCGCCGAATGGCGGGTCACCTGCCGGGCCTGCCCGCATATCGGCACCTGCTGGCAGGCCCTGCGCCACGGCGCCGATGTCGAGGCATGCCGTGCCTTCTGCTGCAATGCCGAGGCCTTTATCGCGGCCGGCCACGAATCGAAGTATTGATCTCTCTCGGCCTCGGGCGCGGCGCAACCTCAGGGCGACGACGGCGCGTCTTCGGCATCCTCCACCGCGGCCCGGGCCTGCCAACTCCCTATTTTAGGCGCCAGGCGAAGAGCAGCCTTCCGGTCGTCATCAGGCGGCTTTTTCGGTTGGCTCGTCGGTGACCCGAGTCCGCCAGCTCCCCATATTTAGGTGCCAGGCGAAGAGCAGCCTTCCGGTCGTCATCAGGCGGCTTTTTCGGTTGGCTCGTCGGCGCTCCGGGTCCGCCAACTCCGCAGCCGCCAGGCGAATACCAGCCCCAGCGCCAGTAGCCAGAGCCCGGCGCCGGCCAGCAGCCAGCGGCTGTCGCCCAGGCGCAGGATCAGCCCGCCCAGCCCGACCCCCACCGACTGGCCCAGGAAGAGACAGCCGGCGAACACCGCCATGGCGGTGCCCCGGGCGGCGGGTGCCATCTGGGTGGCGTTGATCTGCAGGGTGTTGTGCATCATGTAGAAGCCGAGGCCGGCGACGAAGGCGCCCAGGGAAGCCCCCATGGGGGTGGGCGCCAGGGCCAGGGCGAGGAAGCCGGCCCCCATCAGGGTGCCGCCGCCCAGGGCCAGGCCGGCCTCGCCCAGGCGCCGCACCAGCAGCCTGGCCAGGGCGGCGAAAATCAGCCCGCCGACCCCGAACAGCGCCACCGCCAGCCCGGCCCGGGTCAGCGACAGGCCCTGCCAGCGGTGCAGGTGGCTGGCGGCGAAGCCCAGGGCGCCGAAGGCGGCGATGCCCTCCAGGAACACCAGGGCGAGGAGCCAGCGGGCCCGGGTCTCGGCCAGCACGCCTCGAATCCGTGCCAGGAAGGCCAGGCCGTCGCCGCCCTCGCCCCGGGGCGAGAGCTCCGGACGCCGGCGCAATGTGGCGATCAGCAGGACTCCCGCGACCAGGAAGACCCCGGCCAGCAGCAGGAAGGCGGAGCGCCAGCCCAGGGTATCCGCCAGCAGACCGCCCAGGGTCTGGCCGGCGATCAGCCCCAGCACCGCCCCGGAGAGCATCCGCGCCAGGGCCACCTGGCGCTCGGCATAGGGCACGGTGTCGCCGACCCAGGCCATGGAGAGCGGGATGATGGCGGCGGCGGTGGCGCCGCTCAGGGTGCGAAACAGCAGCAGCATCGGCAGCGATCCGGAGAGCGCCGCGCCGAGCGAGCCCAGGGCGCAGGCCAGGGTGGCCAGGCCGATCACCCGCAGGGCGCCGTGGCGATCCCCCAGGGGGCCATAGGCGAGCTGCATCAGGCCGTAGGCGACGGCGAAGAGGGTGATGTTCTGGGCCACGTCGGCCACCGGGCGGGCGAAGGTCTCGGCCAGGGCCGGCAGCATGGCGTCGGTGATGCGCATCGAGGCCATGCTGGCGAAGCCGGCCAGGGCCAGCAGCAGGATCATCCGTGAGGCGGCCGGGGTGGGCATGGGTGGGTTTTCCTCGTTCAGCGAATCGGGATGGCGGTCTCGTTCTTGATCTCGCGCAGGGCGAAGTTGGAACTGACCTGGGAGATCCCCGCCAGGGTAAAGAGCTTCTCGTTGAGGAAACGGTCGTAGGCGGCCATGTCCTCGATCACCACCCGCAGCACGAAGTCGGCGTTGCCGGTGGTGGCGAAGCACTGCAGCACCTCCGGGTACTCGAGGATCCGGCGCTCGAACTCGACGGTGTTGTCGATATGGTGACGCACCAGGGTCACCATCACCAGGGCGGTGAGCGGCTGGCCGACCCGGGCCGGGTCCACCAGGGCGGTGAAGCGCCGCAGGGTGCCGTTCTCTTCCAGGGCCTTGACCCGTCGCCAGCAGGCCGCCGAGGAGAGTCCGATCTCCTCCGCCAGCTGCTGATTGGTGATGCGACCCTGGGCCTGAAGCAGGCGCAGGATCTTCTTGTCGTAGGCGTCCAGGGGGGCGTCGGAGGCCATGGCGAGCTCCCTAATGGTTTACACCAAGGTCGTATATTTCGAAGGTTATTTCTCCAGGCTGGAAATGGAGAAATATCCTTTCGAATGATGGCGGTTTCGGGGGTAAGTTCGCAAGCACCTTTAGCGGGGCCTTGGCTAGACTGCGGCCAACATAATTCCAAGGCCCATTCCCCGCGAAGGTGGCGACCATGACTACGACCTACCCCGTCGTCCTCGACGACTACCAGCTCAACGACCGTTACTCCCGCGACACGGGCCGGATCTTCGTCACCGGCACCCAGGCCCTGGTGCGCATCGCCCTGCGTCAGGCGCAGCTGGATCGTCGCGATGGCCGCCATACCGCCGGCCTGATCAGTGGCTACCGCGGCTCGCCCCTGGGCGGTGTCGACCAGGCCCTGTGGCAGGCCAAGGCGGCCCTGGATAGCTACCATATCGACTTCGTGCCGGCCATCAACGAGGACCTGGGCGCCACCATGATGCTGGGCAGCCAGCAGGTGGAAACCGACCCGGACAAGGAGGTCGAGGGCGTCTTCGGCTTCTGGTACGGCAAGGGGCCGGGGGTGGATCGCGCCGGCGATGCCTTGAAGCACGGCAACGCCTACGGCAGCTCCCCCAATGGCGGCGTGCTGGTGGTGGCCGGCGACGACCACGGCTGCGTCTCCTCCTCCATGCCCCACCAGTCCGACGTGGCCTTTATGGCCTGGTTTATGCCGGTGATCAATCCGGCGTCGCTGGCCGAGTACGAGGAATTCGGCCTCTGGGGCTATGCGCTGTCCCGCTATTCCGGCTGCTGGGTGGGCTTCAAGGCGGTCTCCGAGACCGTGGAGAGCGGTGCCTCCATCGAGGTGCCGCCGTTGCCCGACTTCGCCACCCCGACCGACTTCACCCCCCCGGAAGACGGCCTCCACTACCGCTGGCCGGACCTGCCCGGGCCCCAGCTGGAGACGCGTATCGAGCACAAGCTGGCGGCGGTGCAGGCCTTCGCCGGCGCCAACCCCATCGACAAGCGCCTCTATACCAACGATCAGGCGCGCTTCGGCATCGTCACCACCGGCAAGGGCCACCTGGACCTGCTCGAGGCGCTGCGCCTGCTGGGCCTCGACGAGGCGGCGCTGCGCGAGCTGGGGGTGGAGCTCTACAAGGTCGGCATGGTGTGGCCCCTGCAGCGTCGCGGCATCCTCGATTTCGTGCACGGCAAGCAGGAGATCCTGGTCATCGAGGAGAAGCGCGGCATCATCGAGAGCCAGATCAAGGAGTACATGTCCGAGCCGGATCGCCCCGGCGAGGTGCTGATCACCGGCAAGCAGGACGAGGCGGGCAAGCCGCTGATTCCCTATGTGGGCGAGCTGAGCCCGCGGCTGCTGGCCGGCTACGTGGCCGAGCGCCTGGAGCGCTTCTTCGCCATCGACCTGCAAGAGCGCCTGAGCAAGCTGGATCGTTGCCGCGCCGAGGCCAAGGAGCTGGGCGGCGTGCGGCGCCTGCCCTACTTCTGCTCCGGCTGCCCCCACAACAGTTCCACCAAGGTGCCGGAGGGCAGCAAGGCCCTGGCCGGCATCGGCTGCCACTTCATGGCCTCCTGGATGGGGCGCCAGACCGAGTCGCTGATCCAGATGGGCGGCGAGGGGGTCAACTGGGTGGGCAAGAGCCGCTTCACCGGCAACGGCCATATCTTCCAGAACCTGGGCGAGGGCACCTGGTTTCACTCCGGCTCCATGGCGATCCGCCAGGCGGTGGCCGCCGGGGTCAATATCACCTACAAGGTGCTGTTCAACGACGCCGTGGCGATGACCGGTGGCCAGCCGGTGGACGGCCAGATCACCGTGCCGATGATCGCCCAGCACGCCGCCGCCGAGGGCGTGAAGCGCATCGTGGTGGTCAGCGACGAGCCCGAGAAGTACCGCGGCCACGAGGGCCAGTTCCCCAAGGGGGTGACCTTCCACCACCGCGACGAGATGGATGCCCTGCAGCGCGAGCTGCGCGAGATTTCCGGCTGTACCGTGCTGGTCTATGACCAGGTGTGCGCCGCCGAGAAGCGTCGCCGCCGCAAGCGCGGCCTGATGCCCGACCCGGCCAAGCGGGTCTTTATCAACCACCACGTCTGCGAGGGCTGCGGCGACTGCTCGGTGCAGTCCAACTGCCTGTCGGTGGTGCCCCGGGAGACCGAGCTGGGGCGCAAGCGCAAGATCGACCAGTCCTCCTGCAACAAGGACCTCTCCTGCGTGGGCGGCTTCTGCCCCAGCTTCGTCACCGTGGAGGGCGGCGAGCTGCGCAAGGGCCAGGGCGTGGGGGTCGACGAGGCCTTCTGGCGCAGGGTGGAGGCCCTGCCGGCGCCCCAGGCCCCGGCGCTCGAGGCGCCTTATGACCTGCTGGTGGGCGGCGTCGGTGGCACCGGCGTGGTCACCGTGGGCCAGCTGATCACCATGGCCGCCCACCTGGAAGGCCGCGGCACCAGCGTGCTCGACTTCATGGGCTTCGCCCAGAAGGGCGGCACCGTGCTCAGCTATGTGCGCCTGGCGCCCGAGCCCGCCGACCTCCACCAGGTGCGCATCGAGTCCGGCCAGGCCGATGCGGTGATCGCCTGCGACATGGTGGTGGCCAGCTCGAAGAAGGCCCTGGACGTGCTCCAGGCCGGCACGACGAAGATGGTGGCCAACCTGGCCGAGCTGGCCACCGCCGACTATGTGCTCTACCGGGACGCCGATATGCAGGCGGACAAGCGCCTGGCGCTGCTGCGCGACGCCGTGGGCGAGGCCAACTTCGCCACCCTGGACGCCAATCGCCTGGCCGAGCAACTGCTGGGAGACACCGTCTTCTCCAATGTCATGATGCTCGGCTTCGCCTGGCAGCAGGGCCTGCTGCCGGTCAGCGAGGCGGCGCTCAAGCGCGCCATCGAGCTCAACGGCGTGGCCATCGACAAGAACCAGCGCGCCTTCGCCTGGGGGCGCCTGGCGGCGGTGGAGCCGGACTACCTGCAGCGTCGCCTGGACGAGACGCCGCTGGCCGCCGGCGCCGGCCTCGATGAGGTGATCGCCCGCCACGCCCGCCTGCTGGAACGCTACCAGGACCGCGCCTATGCCGAGCACTATGTGCAGAAGGTGGCCCGGGTGCGCGAGGCCGAAGCGCGCCTCGAGGCCGGCGAGGCCCTGACCCAGGCGGTGGCCACCCAGCTCTACCGGCTGATGGCCTACAAGGACGAGTACGAGGTGGCGCGCCTCTACACCGAGAGCGATTTCCTCGAGGAGCTCGACGCCACCTTCGGCGGCGATTACAAGCTGACCTTCCACCTGGCGCCGCCGCTGCTGGGCGGCCGCAAGGATGCCCGCGGGCGCCCGGTGAAGCGCCGCTTCGGGCCCTGGATGTTAACCGCCATGAAGGGGCTGGCCCGGCTCCGCGGCCTGCGCAACGGCCCCCTCGACCCCTTCCGCTTCAGCGCCGATCGCAAGCTGGATCGCCGCCTGCTGGCGGAGTACCAGGCCCTGCTCGACGAGCTGGTGACGCGCCTGGATGACGCCACCCACGCCACCGCCCTGGCGCTCGCCAAGCTGCCGGAAGAGGTCCGCGGCTATGGCCCGGTGCGCGAGGCCGCCGCCGAGCAGGCCCGGGCCCGCCAGGCCAAGCTGCTGGAGGAGCTGCGCAACGGCCGCCCGATGACCATCGCCGCCGAAGTGGCCTGATAGCGAGCCTGTCGGCCTAGCCGAGACAACGCCGCCCTGCTGTGCAGGGCGGCGTTTCTTTATGGGTGTCTTTCGGGGGCGGGGTTACTCCGAGAGCGCCTGGCGGGCCTCCTGGCGGGCGGCGGGGCGCACCAGGCCCCAGTAGACTGCGAGGGCGGTGATGCCGGCCAGGCCGATGGTCAGCGCCAGGGTGCGCGAGGTGTCGTCGTGGAGCTGGCCCACCAGGCCCCCCACCAGGGCGGCGATGCCCATCTGCAGGAAGCCGAACAGCGAGGAGGCGGCGCCGGCGCACCGGGGGTTGGGGGCCAGGGCGCCGGCCATGGTCTGGGGCATCAGGATGCCCACCCCCATCATAAAGACGATATGCGGCCCCACCACCGCCCAGGCCTGGGTGACGCCGGCCAGGGCCAGCAGTGCCATGGTCGTGCCGCCCAGGGTACAGAGCAGGGCGCCGCGCAGGATCAGCCGGTCGCGGCCCAGGCGCCGGCTATGGCGGCCGCTGATCACCGTGCCGCTGAAGAAGCCGGCGACGATCAGCGCGAAGAGGATGCCGTAGGTGGTGGGGTGGACGCCGATAAACTCGATCAGCACGAAGGCGGAGCCGGAGAGGTAGGCGAAGAGCCCCGAGAAGGCGGCGGCGTTGGTCAGGGTATAGCCGACGAAGGCGCGCTGGCCGAGCAGCAGGCGGAAGTTGCCGAGCATGGCGGCCGGGCCGATGGGCTGGCGCAGCTCCCGGGGCAGGGGTTCCGGCAGGGCGAAGATCAGCAGCGCCAGGGCGATGGCCGCGTAGAGGGCCAGCACCAGGAAGATCGCCTCCCAGCCGAAGAGCATCAACAGGCCGGCGCCCACCACCGGCGCCAGGGCCGGCGCCAGGGCCATGATGCTGGCCAGGTGGGAGAGGATGCGCCCGGCTTCCAGGGGGCCGTAGATATCGCGCACCGCGGCGCGTCCCAGCACCGGGCCGGCGGCGCCGCCCAGGGCCTGCAGGAAGCGCCCGGCCAGCAGCCACTCGATGCTCGGTGCCAGGGCGCAGAGCAGGCTGGCCGCCAGGAAGAGGGCGAAGCCCCCCACCATGATCGGCTTGCGGCCGAAGCGGTCCGCCAATGGGCCGCAGAACAGCTGGGCCAGGGCGAAGCCGGCCATATAGAGGCTCAGGGTCAGCTGCACCTGGTCGGCGCCGGTATTCAGCGCCTCGGCCATGGCGGGCATGGCGGGCAGGTACATGTCGGTGGCCAGGGGGCCCAGGGCGGTGAGGGCCGCCAGCAGGATCACGGTGGCGGGGGAGGTGAGCCGTAGCACCCGGTTCTCCTTGGAGGCGCGGGAGGCGCGTCCGGTGGTGGTGAGACGAGAAACGGGCGCACCCCCTGAAGACAGGGGCCGCGCCCGCTTTGTTAGGCCGCTTATTATACACCGACGAGGCAAGGCTTGTCGGGGTGTCGGATGCGCTCGCCTGTGGCTCGTCGACCTAGCCGGCGTCCGGCTGGGCCTCCGGGGCGGCCCGGGCGAAGGCGTCCAGGGCCCGGCAGTTGGCCACGATGCGGCGGATCCGTGGGTAGGGGGCCAGGTCGCACGCGAAGCGCTCGGCGTTGAACACCTGGGGCACCAGGCAGAGGTCCGCCAGGCCCGGGGTGTCGCCATGGCAGAAGTCGCCGCTGCCCGCCTCCCGGGAGAGCTGGGCCTCCAGGGCGGCGAAGCCCTCGGTGATCCAGTGCCGGTACCAGGTCATCTTGGCCGCCTCGTCCACCCCCAGCTCCCCGGTCAGGTACTTGAGCACCCGCAGGTTATTGAGGGGATGGATCTCGCAGGCCACCGATTGGGCCAGGGCGCGGACCCGAGCGCGGCCGGCGGCGTCCGCCGGCAGCAGCGCCGGGTCGGGGTAACGCTCGTCCAGGTACTCGCAGATCGCCAGGGACTGAGTCAGCCGCGCGCCGTCATCGGTGACCAGCGCCGGGACCAGCCCCTGGGGGTTGCGGGCGAGGAAGTCCTCGCCGCGCTGCTCGCCCTTGACCAGGTTGACCGGGGCCTGGTCATAGGCCAGGCCCTTGAGGTTCAGGGCGATGCGTACCCGGTAGGCGGCGGACGAACGGAAATAACCGTAGAGGGTCGTCATCCTGCCTCCTCGCCTCAGTGGGGTTTGTACTCGACCACCTGCTGGTCGATGGCACCGAAGATGCTCTGGCCGTCGCGGTCGAACATCTCGATGCGCACCCGGTCGCCGAAGCGCATAAAGGAAGTCTTGGCCTGGCCATGCAGGATCTGCTCGACCATGCGTACCTCGGCCAGGCAGCTGTAGCCCACACCGCCATCACTCACCGGCTTGCCGGGGCCGCCCTCGGCGTCCGGGTTGGAGACGGTGCCGGAGCCGATCACGGTGCCGGCGCCCAGGTAGCGGGTCTTGGCGGCATGGGCCACCAGCTCCGGGAAGCCGAAGATCATGTCGGGGCCGGCCTCCGGCTCGCCGAACTTCTCGCCGTTGAGGTGCACGGTCAGCGGCAGGTGGACGCGGCCTTCCTTCCAGGTGTCGCCCAGCTCGTCGGGAGTGACGCAGATCGGCGAGAAGCTGGAGGCCGGCTTGGCCTGGTAGAAGCCGAAGCCCTTGGCCAGCTCGCCGGGGATCAGGCCGCGCAGGCTGACGTCGTTGACCAGCATGATCAGCTTGATATGGCCGGCGGCCTGCTCCGGGGTCACCGCCATGGGCACGTCGTCGGTAATGACCGCGATCTCGCCCTCGAAGTCGATGCCGTGGGACTCGCTCACCGCCTCGATATCCTCGGTGGGGGCGATAAAGCGGTCGCTGCCGCCCTGGTACATCAGCGGGTCGGTCCAGAAGGTCTCGGGCATCTCGGCGTTACGCGCCTGGCGCACCAACTGGACGTGGTTGAGGTAGGCGGAGCCGTCGGCCCAGTGGTAGGCGCGGGGTAGCGGCGAGTGCAGCCTGGCCATGTCCAGGTCGAAGGCGTTCTCGGCCTGGCCGCCGTTGAGGGCGTCGTAGACGTGCTTGAGCCGGGGCTCCAGGGCCTCCCACTGCTCGATGGCCTGCTGCAGGGTGGCGGCGATCTGCGGCACCTTGACGGCGCGCTTGAGGTCACGGGAGACGACGATCAGTTCGCCGTCGCGGCCCTTGTTGAGGCTGGCAAGTTTCATCTTAATAATCCTTTGTCGTCGGGGAGTCGGGCTTAGCGATTCTCGGGGTCGAAATGGCTCTTCATGCCGGCCCACACATCCACGTAGTCGCGCTGACGGAAGTCCGCGTTCAGCGCCGCTTCGGTGGGATGATAGACATAGCGGCTCTCGAACATAAAGGCCATGGTGGCGCCCTGGTACTGGGGCGTCAGCTCGCTCTCGCTGGCCTTGTCGAAGGTCTCGGCGTCCGGCCCGTGGGGCGACATGCAGTTGTGCAGGCTGGCGCCGCCGGGCAGGAAGCCCTCCGCCTTGGCATCGTACTCGCCGTAGATCAGGCCCATGAACTCGCTCATCAGGTTGCGATGGAAGTAGGGCGGGCGGAAGGTGTTCTCGGCCACCATCCAGCGCGGCGGGAAGATCACGAAGTCGATATTGGCCATCCCCGGGGTGTCGGAGGGGGAGGTCAGCACGGTGAAGATCGACGGGTCCGGGTGATCGAAGCTCACGGTGTTGATGGTGTTGAAGGTGGCCAGGTCGTACTTGTAGGGGGCGACGTTGCCGTGCCAGGCCACCACGTCCAGGGGCGAGTGATCCAGGCGCGCCGACCAGAAGCGGCCGGAGAACTTGGCCACCAGCTCGACGTCGCCGGACAGGTCCTCGTAGGCCGCCACCGGGCTCAGGAAGTCGCGGGGGTTGGCCAGGCCGTTGGCGCCGATGGGGCCGAGCCCCGGCAGCTCGAAGGGCGCGCCATAGTTCTCGCAGACATAGCCGCGGGCGGCGTCGACGCCGTCGCCCAGGCGCACCTGGAACTTGACGCCGCGGGGGATGGCGGCGATCTCGCCGGAGGCCACCTCGAGCTCGCCGAATTCGGTGCGCAGGCGCAGGGTGCCCAGTTGGGGCACGATCAGCAGCTCGCCGTCGGCGTTATAGAAGAAGCGCTCCACCATGTCCCGGTTGATGGCATAGAGGTGCACGCCGCAACCGGCCTGGGTGCCGGCATCGCCATTGACCGCCACGCTGAGCAGGCCGTCGAGGAAGTCGGTCCCGGCCTCGGGCAGCGGCATGGGGTCCCAGCGCATCTGGTTGGGGTCGGCGGCGGGCCTGGCCAGGGGCGAGGTGGCGACCCGGGCATTGTCCAAGGGCCGGTAGGCGGACTGGGCCACCGAGGGGCGAATGCGGTAGAGCCAGGAGCGCAGGTTCTGGTGGCGCGGCGAGGTGAAGGCCGAGCCGGTGAACTGCTCCGCATAGAGGCCATAGGGGCAGCGCTGGGGCGAGTTCTGGCCCTGGGGCAGCGCCCCGGGCAGCGCCTCGCTGGCGAAGTGGTTACGGAAACCACTCTGGTATTCCAGGGTTTGGGTGGTCATGAGTCCTTCCTCTCGAAATTACCGTTCCTGGGGTGCCGGTGCGGCGGCGATGTGCAGCGCCTCCTCCAGCACCGCTTGGTCGCCGACATGGTTGGCCAGCAGCAGGATCAGGCGAGCATTGATGCGCTCGCTCTCCTCGTCGCTGCGCTCCCGGTGGAGTTCGGTGAGCGCCGCGTAGAAGGCGTCCGGATCACTGAAATTGGGGTCGAGCTCAAGCCGTGGCATGGGTCACCTCCGCGGCGGTCAGATGCTGGCCCAGGGCCGTGGCCAGGGCGCGCTCCACCGCCTCGGCGCGGCACTCGGGCCAGCGGGCGGCGATGTGTTGGTCGGGGCGCAGCAGGTAGCCGGCCCCCGGCGTCAGGCCGTAGCGGCTGGCCACCAGGCCCTCGGCGTCCTCGATCTGGCGGGTACGCGGCAGCTCGGTGAGGGCGTCCGGGGCCGGGCCCAGCAGCAGCAGGTCGAGGTCCGCCTGGCGGGCCAGCAGGGCCGCCAGCTCGGCGGCGCGGCTGGCCAGGGCGTTGCCCTGGGCATCGTTCTGGGCATTGTTCTCCACCCCGCCCCGGGCATCCAGCAGCAGCACGAAGCGATCCCCCAACTGGTTGAGCAGCCAGGCGGCTTCGCCATCCTGGCGGATCGGCGCGTCCTTGGCGGGGCTGCCCGGGCGCAGTTCGACGGGCAGGCCTTCGGCGTCGTCGCCGTTGAGGGGCGAGCCGTCGTAGCGGCAGGGCATCGACAGCCGGCCGCTATTGACCAGGGCACGGGCGAACGGATAGTGCTCGGCCAGCTCCAGGGTGGTGTCACGGAACAGGCGGCTGACGCGGCTCTTGGGGGTGATAAAGTCGGTCGATCGGGTGGAATTCAAGATGTTCTCGGCCGCCCCATGCTGGCGCTCATCATTATAGGTGGCGAGCAGCGCCTGGGGTGCCTGGCCCTTGAGCACCCGGGCCAGCTTCCAGGTCAGGTTCTCCACGCTCTGGATGGCGCCGTTGGCGCCCCGGGCGCCGAAGGGCGAGACCTGGTGGGCGGCGTCGCCCATGAAGAAGACCCGGCGGTGGATAAAGCTGTCCATCCGGCGGCAGCGGAAGGTGTAGACGCTGGCCCACTCCAGGTCGAACTCCACGTCCTCGCCGAGCATGGCCTGCACCCGGGGGCGGATGTTCGCCTCCTTCTTCTCCTCCTCCGGGTCGGCGTCCCAGCCCAGCTGGAAGTCGATGCGCCAGACGTTGTCCGGCTGCTTGTGCAGCAGCACCGACTGGTTGGGATGGAAGGGCGGGTCGAACCAGAACCAGCGCTCGGTGGGGAAGTCCGCCTTCATCACCACGTCGGCGATCAGGAAGCGGTCCTGGAACACCTGGCCCTGGCAGTCCAGGCCGAGCATGTCGCGGATGCGGCTGTTGGCGCCGTCGGCCACCAGCAGGTAGTCGCAGGCCAGGCGGTAGTCGCCATCCGCGGTACGCACCGTCACCAGGGTGCGCTCGGCCTGGCTGTCGACCTCGATCACCCGGTGCTTCCAGCGCAGGTCGATGCGCTCGGCGAAGTCGCCGGTACGCTCGACCAAGTACTCCTCGAAATAATACTGCTGCAGGTTGATAAAGGCCGGCACCCGGTGGCCATCCTCCGGCAACAGGTTGAATTCATAGACTTGGCGCTCCTGGAAGAAGACCTTTCCGAGCTGCCAGGTGACGCCCTTGTCGAGCATGGGCTGGGCGCAGCCGAGGCGATCCATGATCTCCAGGGTGCGCTTGGCGAAGCAGATGGCCCGCGAGCCGACGCTGACGGTGTTGTTGTCGTCCAGCAGCACGCTATCGATGCCCTGCTTGGCCAGGTCGATGGCCGCGGCCAGGCCCGAGGGACCGCCGCCGATGATCACCACCGGGCAGTGGCGAATCTCGGCCCGGTCCAGTTCCGGCGGCCGGCGGTAGGGATAGACGGGATTCTTGTAAGTATTCGGCATGGCTCCTCCGACCGCGACCCGTTACCGGGCCGCGGGGGTGTCCTGGGGTCAGCGAGCGCGGGACTTACTGGTTTTCGACCACTTCCTGCAGGGAGTGCCACATCTCCTGGTCGCGCTCGGCGGTCCAGATGCGCGGGTCCGGGTACTCGCCACCGGCCTCGTCATAGCAGCGGGTGATATCGAAGGGCAGGCAGTGATCGAAGATCACCCAGTGGCCGTACTTGGGCTTCATCAGCGCGTAGGTCTCGGCATAGCACTCGGAGAGCGACTTGCCAGCGGCCTTGCCCGCCTTGACGCTGTTGTACATGGTCAGCAGGAAGTCGCGGGTGCCCTCGATGGCTTCACGGCACAGCGCCGGGGTGGTCAGGGCGTCGCCGCGGCCCGGCACCAGCTGCTCGGGCTCCAGGGCCAGCAGCTTGTCGAGGGTGGCCGGCCACTCCTCGTGGTAGGCGTCGCCGCTGTAGGGGGTGGCGCCGTACTCCACCTGGTCGCCGGAGAAGAGCACCTTCTCCTCGGGCAGCCAGACCACGGTGTCGCCCCTGGTGTGACCCTTGCCCAGGTGCATGATGCGCACCTCGCGGCGGCCCATGAAGACGGTCAGCTCGCGTTCGAAGACGATGTTCGGCCAGGTCAGGCCGGGCACCGAGTCGACGCCCTGGAAGAGGCGCGGGAAGCGACCCACCTCGGACTCGTAGTCCTGCTGGCCGCGCTCCTTGATCAGCTCATAGGTGTTGCGGCTGGCATAGATGTTCTCGGCCTCGTAGGCGGAGGCGCCCAGCACCCGTACCGCGTGGTAGTGGCTCATCACCACATGCTTGATGGGCAGGTCGGTGACCTCGCGGATCCGGCGGATCACGTCCTGGGCCATGATCGGCGTGGCCTGGGTGTCCACCACCATGACGCTGTCGTCGCCGATGATGATGCCGGTATTGGGGTCGCCCTCGGCGGTATAGGCATAGAGGCCGTCGGCGAGCCGGGTGAAGCTGACCTGCTTTTCTTCGGTATCGGCGTGGGACGCGAACTTCTTGCTCATGATTCCTCCGCTCGGTCGGGGCCGCAGGGGAACGGCGCCTTGTCGTTGGTGTGCCGGGATAATAGTTTCTATTGAAACTTATTGTCCAGCCGTCTCTGCACCGATTTCCCCATTCAAGGTCCGGTTTGTGCCGTGGGCTTCGGTAAATCAGTCGGTTAATGAATGGCTAGACTTAAGTCTAGTCGATCCTTTACGGGAAAATGGTTGCGCGAGATACCAATATGCGGGCAAGGTGTCGCCGATAACGCATAACAATGATGTCGATGCCGCGAGCGTCGGCCCCACGACGAGGAACTCGACCATGCATCACGCCACCCGCCTGCTGCTGGGCGCCGCCGCCGCCCTCTGCCTGAGCGCTCCGGCCCTGGCCCAGACCACCCTCACCGTCAGCACCTGGGGTGGCCCCAACCACGGCGTCAACACCATCGTCTGGCCCACCTGGAAGGCCTGGATCGAGGAGGCCACCGAGGGTCGTGTGACCCTGGACGTGGTCCACGACATGGGCCCGCCCGCCTCCCAGATGGATATCGTCGCCGACGGCATCGCCGATGCCAGCTGGATCTTCCATGCCCATATGGCCGGCCGCTTCCTGGCCACCCAGTTACCGGAATTCCCCACCTTCGAGGAGTTCTCCTCCGAGGACGCCTCCGCCGCCTACTGGCATACCCACCGGGAACACCTGGCCCAGGCCGATGAGCACCGCGGCGTGGACGTGGTCGCCATGGGGGTGCATGGCCCGGGGCAGGTCTTTACCCGCGACGCCGTGGCCGATCTCGACGACCTGGCGGGCCTGCGGCTGCGGGTCGGCGGCGGGGTGATGAGCGGCCTGGCGGAGGCCCTGGGGGTCACCGGCGTGGCCCTGCCGCCCACCGGCGTCTACGAGGCGGCCTCCCAGGGGGTGGTGGATGGCGCCATGCTGACCCTGGAGAGCCTGCGCAGCTTCCGGGTCGCCGAGGTGGCGCCCCATACCCTGACGGTGGATGGCGGCTTCTATCGCGGCAGTTTCGCCATCGTGGTCAACCCGATGTTCTGGGAGCGGGTCTCCGCCGAGGATCGCCAGGCCATCGAGTCGGTCTCCGGCGAGCATCTCTCGCGGCTGTTCGGTTACATGATGGATGTCTCCGACGAGCGCGGCGTGGCCTTCGGCGAGGAGCAGGGCCAGGTCACCCAGGCCCTGGACGAGGCCGGTATCGCGCGGCTGCAGGAGATCACCGCCGAGCTGATCGCGACCTGGTCGGCGGATGTCGCCGAGCGGGGCATCGAGGCGGAGGTGGCCCTCGAGCACTTCCACGAGCAGCTTGCCCGGGCCGCCGAGGCCGAGGGCATCGCCGCCCGGGTCGTGGCCCACTAAGGGCCGGGAGGCATGATCATGACGCGCATCCCCCTGGCCGCCGTCGGTCGGCTCTTGCAACTGGGTCGACAAGGAGGCGTCGGCATGATCGCGGCACTCCATGGCTACGCGGCGCTGTTGGCCTGGTGTTCCCGGGCATCGTGCCGCTCCTGTCCCGGCTGCCCTATCAAGGAGGCGTGATGGCCCCCGAGACGTCCCGAAAGGTCTCGTCGGACAAGGCGGAGCTGGACCTGCGTCAGTTCCTGCCTTACCGGCTCAATAGCCTGGCGGAGCGCATCAGTCAGGCCCTGGCGCGCCGGTACGAGGCGCGCTATGGGCTCAATGTCTCTCAATGGCGGGTGCTGGCCTGGCTCAGCCATCGCGATGTGCTGACCGCCACGCAGATCCGCGAGGCGACCCAGATGGACAAGGCGCGGGTTTCCCGGGCGGTACAGGCCCTGGTGGAGCGGGGCCTGATCGACCGCACGCCCTGCTCGTCGGATCAGCGCCTGCATTATCTGCGCCTCACCGAGGCCGGGCAGGCGCTGCTGGCGGAACTGGTGCCCCAGGCCCGGGCCTGGGAAGCGGAGCTGGTGGCGACCCTGAGCGCCGGGGAGTATCGCGACCTCTTTAATGCCATGGGCAAGCTGGAACGCCAGCTGGAACGTATCGGCTAGCGATGACGTGATACCGGTGACTTCCTACCTCGATATGTTTCGTGGCTGTTGTGGCTGGGGGCTCGGTCGTTTGAGCTGGCATGGGAGTGGCGGATGAGATAGGGATTGGTCTTCTTTTCTGAAGCCAAGGAAGTGATACGAAAATGATCGCGATAAAAGGCCGATAATTCGATATTTCATCCTGCGTATCGATTCTTGGGCAGTGTGATGGCCTGCAATCCTGTGGTTCTATCAGGGCTGTTTCGAGGGCTGATTCGCCTGCTAATAATCCTATAACCATATGATATTATGGAATATTTTGCCGGTTATACCTATGTCTTATGCGCCATTTGGCGCGCTGCCATTGCGCCGACGGTGGCCGGCCGGCATGGTATGCCTGACGTGTTTCCCATAAATGATGAAAAAATAAAAAAACGTATCACGTTGCGGAGTCGTCCCGCGCCCTATCCAATAACAGCAAACCATGCCGCCGCCCGGTGGCGACGGAGGGAGTGACCATGTACAAGAAAACCGCCAGCCTGATGATCGGCGCCCTGGCCGCCGCATCCCTGAGCACCTCGGCCCTGGCCCAGACCACCATTACCGTTAGCACCTGGGCCGGCCCCAACCATGGCATCAACACCATCGTCTGGCCCACCTGGAAGGCCTGGATCGAGGAGGCCACCGAGGGTCGGGTGACCCTGGACGTGGTTCACGACATGGGCCCGCCCGCCTCCCAGATGGAGATGGTGGCCGACGGCATCGCCGATGCCACCTGGGTCTTCCATGGCTATAACACCGGGCGCTTCGAGCTGACCAAGCTGCCCGAATTCCCCACCTTCGAGGAGTTCTCTTCCGAGGATGCCTCCGCCGCTTACTGGCGCACCCACCAGGAGTACCTGGCCGAGGCCGGCGAGCATCGCGGCGTGGACGTGGTGGCCGCCGGGGTGCATGGCCCGGGCTGGATCTTCAGCCGCGAGCAGTACGAGACCCTGGATGACCTGCGCGGCGAACGCATCCGCGTCGGCGGCGGCGTCATGGGCGATCTCTCCACTGCCCTGGAGCTGACCGGCGTGGCCCTGCCGCCCACCGGCGTCTACGAGGCGGGCTCCCAGGGGGTCATCGACGGCGCCATGCTGGTGCCGGAGGGCCTGCGCAGCTTCCGCGTCGCCGAGGTCTTCCCGCATACCCTCAGGGTGGATGGCGGCTTCTATCGCGGCAGCTTCACCATCGTGGTCAACCCGATGATCTGGGATCGGATCTCCGCCGAGGATCGGGCGGCCATCGAGGCGGTCTCCGGCGAGCGGCTGTCGCGGCTGTTCGGCTATATGTTCGATACCGTGGATGTGCGCGGTGTGGCCTTCGCCGAGGAGCAGGGGCATACCTTCACCGACCTGGGTGACGAGGACCTCGAGACCCTGAGCGGCATCAGCGACACCCTGGTCGAGGCGTGGGCCGAGTCGGTGACCGAGAGTCGTGGCGTCGATGCCCGGGCCGCCATGGCCTACTTCCACGAGCAGCTGGATGCCGCCGCCGAGGAAGACAGCGTGGCTGCCCTGGTGCCCGATAGCATCGTGGCGGCCGAGTAAACGGAGCATATTATGCAGACCCTGGCGAACCGCGCGGCGCGTCTCGGCCTGGTGATGCAGCGAGGCCTGGAGGGGGTGGCGGGTGCCACCCTCTTCGCCCTGATGCTGCTGACCACCGCCGATGTCACCGGCCGCTACTTCTTCAACCACCCCATTCTCGGCACCGTGGAGCTGACCCAGTTGATGCTGGCGGCGGTGGTCTTCCTCTCCCTGCCGGTGGTGTGCTGGCGGGAGGCGCATATCAGCGTCGACCTGCTGGATGCGGTCTTCCCCAAGGGGCTGATCTGGTTCCGCCAGCTGGTGGTCAACGGCGTCTGTAGCGCGGCCCTGTGGGTAATGACCGGTCGGGTCTGGGCGCTGGGCGAGCGGGCCTTCGCCTGGGGCGATGTCACCGAGTTCCTGCGCATTCCCATCGGCTACCTGATTTACCTGATGGCGCTGATGCTGGGCGCCTCGACCCTGCTGCTGGGGCTGCGCGCCCTGGGGTATCTGCTCGAGGGGCTGCGGATCATCGAGCGCGGCGGGCCGCTGAGCCCCGAGCGCGATGGGTCCGATAAGGAGGATTCGGCATGATCGAGGCACTCTATGGCTTCGCGGCGCTGCTGCTGCTGGTCTTCCTGCGCCTGCCGCTGGCCTTCGCCATGGGCCTCGTCGGCTTCGTGGGCTTCTACTACCTCACCGGCAACTGGAACGCCGCCGAGGCGATGGCCGCGCGGCGGGTGGTGGACACCGCCATGAACTATGGCCTGTCGGTGATTCCGCTGTTTATCCTGATGGGCAACTTCGTCTCCCATGCCGGCCTCTCGGACGCCCTGTTCCGGGCCTCCAACGGTTTCCTGGGGCACCGCAAGGGCGGTCAGGCGATGGCCACCATCGTCGCCTGCGGCGGCTTCAGCGCCATCTGCGGCTCGAGCCTGGCCACCGCCGCCACCATGGGGCGGGTGGCCATGCCGCAGATGCGCAAGTACGGCTACCAGGACTCCCTGGCCTCGGCGGCCATCGCCGCCGGCGGCACCCTGGGGATCCTGATTCCGCCCAGCGTGATGCTGGTGATCTACGGCATCCTCACCGAGACCAGCATCCGCGAGCTGTTCGCGGCGGGCTTTATTCCCGGCATCCTGGGCATCGTGCTCTACCTGCTGGCGGTGAAGTGGGTGCTGTGGCGCGACCCCAGCGCCGGGCCGGCGGCGGAGCGGGTGCCCTGGGCGGAGCGGATCAAGGCGCTGAAGAGCGTGGGCAGCACCCTGGCGCTGTTCGTGCTGGTGATCGGCGGCATCTACCTGGGCGTGTTCACCCCCACCGAGGCGGCGGGGATCGGCGCCATGGGCGCCTTCGTGATCGCCCTGCTGCGCCGGGCACTGACGCCGCAGATCGTGATGAACGTGCTGATGGACACGGTGCGCACCACGGCGATGCTCTTCGCGGTGGTGCTGACGGCGCTGATCTTCGCCAACTTCATCAACCGGGCGGGGCTGCCCAACGACCTGCTGGCCTTCGTCAACGGCCTGGAGGTGGCGCCCTTCATGGTGATCCTGGTAATCCTGGCGATCTATGTGCTGCTGGGCTGCGTGTTCGAGAGCATGTCGATGATGCTGCTCACCGTGCCGGTGTTCTTCCCGGTGGTGGCGGGGCTGGGCTTCGACCTGGTGTGGTTCGGCATCCTGGTGGTGATCGTCATCGAGATCAGCCTGATCACGCCGCCGGTGGGGATGAACGTCTTCGTGCTGCGGGCGGTATTGCCGGACGTCTCGACGGGGACCATCTTCCGCGGGGTGACGCCCTTCTGGTTCGCCGGCATGGCACGGGCGCTGCTGGTGCTGGTGTTCCCGGGCATCGTGCTCTTCCTGCCCCAACTGCTCTACTAGCGTCGCTACCGTCCAACAAAAAGGCCGACCCTCGAGAGGGTCGGCCTTTTTGTTGGTTGGGCTGCTCACATCATACCGGTCCGGCGATGAGGCTAAAACGCCTCGGGACTGACCTGTTTGCCGCCGAGTCCTGATGGAGAGGGCGGTGATCTCCCTTCGGGGGCGCTAAGAACGCCTCGGGACTGGGCGGTTTGCCGCCGAGGTCTGATGGAGAGGGCGGTGATCTCCCCTCGGGGGCGCTTAGAACGCCTCGGCACTGGGCTGCTTGCCACCGAGGCTGGATGGAGAGTGCGGTAATCTCCCCGGCGCCAAGGTCAAAACGCCTCGGGGCTGGGCTGCTTGCCGCCGAGGTCTGATGGAGAGGGCGGTAATCTCCCCGGCGCCAAGGTCAAAACGCCTCGGGACTGGGCTGTTTGCCACCGAGGTCTGATGGAGAGGGCGGTAATCTCCCCGGCGCCAAGGTCAAAACGCCTCGGGACTGGGCTGCTTGCCGCCGATCTGCGCGGTAATCTCCCGCGCCGCGCGGCTGACCAGGCCGCCGAGCTCCGCCAGACGCGACTCGGGAATCCGCGCCACCGGGCCGGAGACCGAGATGCCCGCCAGGGCATTGCCCTGCTCGTCGTGGATGGTCGCCGCCACGCAATGCAGGCCGACGGCGTGTTCCTCCCGGTCGCAGGCGTAGCCCTGGCGGCGAATCTCCGCCAGGGCCTCGCGCAGCCGCGCCGGGGTATCGATGGTGCTGGCGGTGACCCGGGGCAGGCCGCGGGCCTGGAGGATGCGCTCCACCTCCTTGTCCGGCAGCCAGGCCAGCAGCGCCTTGCCGACCCCGGAGGCGTGCATGGGGGCCCGGGAGCCGAGGCGGGTGATCATGCGCATCATCTGTGGCGACTCGCTCTGGGCCAGGAACACCGCCATGCCGTCGTCGCGGATGCCCAGGTTGGCGGACTCGCCGCTCTCCTCGGTGAGGCGACGCAGGAAGGGGCGGGCGGTGGCCACGAAGTCGCGGGCCTCGAGGAAGGTGTTGCCGATCTGGAAGGTCTTGACCCCCACCTTCCACAGGCCCAGCTCGGTGTCCTGGGTGATAAAGCCCTGCTGGTGCAGGGCCTGGAGCAGGCGATGGGTGGTGGAGGGGGCCAGGCCGACGATCTGCGCGATATCGGACAGCGCCAGGCCCATGGGGGCGGCGGCCAGCCCCTCGAGGATATTCAGGCCGCGCACCAGCGACTGGCTGTGTCCGCCGCTGCTCTTGCCGCTCCCGGCCGGGCGGCCCACCGTCTTGCGTTTGCTCTCGGTCACGCCTCGCTCTCCGTCACCCAACTGCATTGATCACTGGCGCCTAGGATACACCCTCGACGCCGTCCTGTCGTGGTAACGGAAATCCCTTCCACTAAACCTTTCGGGCGGCACCGTCGGCTTATTGCTGCTCGGCGCGGGCCTGGAGGCGGAACAGGGCGATGCGGTTGATCTGTTCCACCACGGTGCGGCGCTCCTCTTCGGCGCTGTTCTCCAGGCGCTCCTCGAAGGCGGCCAGGATCAGGTGGCGGTTGCTGCCCTTGACGGCCATCACGAAGGGGAAGCCGAAGCGTTCCTTGTAGGCATTGTTGAGGCGCTCGAAGCGGGCCAGCTCCTCGGGGGTGCACTGGTCGAGGCCGGCGCCGGCCTGCTCGCTGGTGGAGTCATCGGTGAGCTCGCCGGCCAGGGCCGCCTTGCCGGCCAGGTCCGGGTGGGCACGCACCACCTCCAGCTGGCGCTCGGGGCTGGCGTCGTCGAGCACCTTGCCCATGGCGGCGGCCAGGCCCTCCGGGGTGTCCTGCTCGGCGCCCAGGCCGGCCTCCCAGGCCAGCTCGGCGACCCAGGGAGAGTGTTCGTAGATCTCGCCGAACTGGGCCACGAAGGTGGCGCGGTCCATGCTGCTGGGACGGGGGTTCAGGGTCTTGTCGCTCATTGTTTTCTCCTTGGGAGGCAGAGGGCCCATAATACGCTACATCTACTGTATACAAAAACTCTTTGAAATGTACTCCATTTGAGGCTAAAACTGTAACCATAGACTTCGGGTCGGTTCCCCGGCGAGAGCACGCTTGTCGAGCCCCGGCCTTTTTCCTTACTCGCGCCGCCCCGCGGTGCCATGACCACAACAGGAGAGACACATGGGACGCGTAACCACCCACGTCTTGGACTCTGCCAAGGGCCGGCCGGGCCACGGTATTCGCATCGAGGTCTTCCGTATCGAAGGCGACGAGCGGGTGCGCATCGGCGAGGCCGTGACCAACGACGATGGCCGCTGTGATGCCCCCATCCTCGAGGGCGATGCCCTAACCGTGGGCGAATATGAGCTGCTTTTCCACGCCGGCGACTACCTGGATCGCGAAGGCGTGCCCGGCCCCAAGCCGCGCTTCCTGGATCGCATCCCGCTGCGCTTCGGCGTCGCCAACGCGGACGAGCACTACCATGTGCCGCTGCTGCTGGCGCCTTACAGCTTCTCCACCTACCGGGGTAGCTGATCCCGATCGGCTCCCCTGAATCGACCTACAACAACCGTACAAAGCGAGCGCTGAGTTATGGACGCGTATCTCCTCGAGTTTGCCAATATGCTGCTGCGATGGCTCCACGTCATCGCGGCGATCGCCTGGATCGGTGAATCGATCTACTTCGTGATGCTGGATAACGGGCTGAAGACGCCCAAGGACGAGGCCTGTCGCAAGAAGGGCGTGTTCGGCGAGATGTGGGCCGTGCACGGTGGCGGCTTCTATCACAACCAGAAGTACGCCACGAGTCCGGAAAAACTGCCCGACGACCTGCACTGGTCGTTCTGGAAGTCCTACACCACCTGGCTGTCGGGCTTCGCGCTCTTCACCCTGCTGTATATGGCCAACCCCAGCTTCTACCTGGTCAACCCGGGCAGCTCCTGGGAGTGGGCCGCCAATATGACCGGCTGGCAGGCCAACGTCATGGCGCTGCTCTTCCTGCTCGGTGGCTGGGTGGTCTACAACGAGCTGTGCAAGCGCATCAGCCCGAACATGGAGCGCGATGGCGTCCTGAGTATCGCCGTGGCGGTGATGATGGTGGTGGTCGCCTACCTGAGCGTGCATATCTTCTCCGGGCGCGCCGCCTTCCTGCTGACCGGCGCGGTGATGGCCACCGCCATGTCCGCCAACGTCTTCTTCTGGATCATCCCGGGCCAGCGGCGCATGGTGAAGGCGCTCAAGGCCGGCGAGACGCCCAATCCCATCGATGGCAAGCGCGGCAAGCAGCGCTCGGTGCATAACACCTACTTCACCCTGCCGGTGGTGCTGCTGATGATCAGCAACCACTACTCCTTCCTCTACGCCCATGAGCTGTCCTGGGTGATCATGACGCTGTTCATCTTCGCCGGCGCCCTGATTCGTCAGTTCTTCGTGCTGATGCACTCCGGCCAGATCAAGCCGGCCTACCCGGCGGCGGGCGTGGTGCTGATCCTGATCAGCGTCTGGGTCGCGGCGCCGAGCAGCGCGCCGGCGGGTGCCACCGACCTGGCCGCGGCCAGCGACGGGCCGAGCGTCACGGAAGTCAGTGGCATCATCAATGAGCGTTGCGTGACCTGCCACTCCCGTGAGCCTAGCCATCCCAGCTTCAACTCGGCCCCGGCGGGGATCACCTATGACAGCGACGAGAACATCCTCAACAGCATCGCCCAGATCAAGCAGGTGGTGGGCAGCAACTACATGCCGCTGGGCAATATGACCCAGATGACCGATGAGGAGCGTGCCGTGATCGCCGACTGGCGCGAGTAAGCGAGCCCGCAGCGAGGGTGGTGCCCCGCACCGCCCCGCCTCGAGAGACGGTGGCCCGCCCTTGGCGGGCCCTGTCGTCTGTGGGGAATAAAAGCGTATACAATGGAAGCTCGATGATGGGCAGTCGATCTGGAGAGTTGCCGACCATGACGGAACACAAACAGATGCCGGCCGCCGCCGGGGAACGTCCCAAGCGGCGCCTGGGCAAGAATGGCGACGGCGCCGAGCGCCACGATGCCATCTATCGTCATATCAGCGATGCCATCATCGAGCACCGCCTCAAGCCCGGCGCGCGGCTGCGCGAGGATGCCCTGGCCGAGGTGTTCGGCGTCAGCCGTACCGGCATCCGCAAGATCCTCCAGCGCCTGGCCCTGGAGCAACTGGTCACCCTGACCCCGCGGCGTGGCGCCAGCGTCACCCGGCCCACCGCCGACGAGGCCAAGGACGTCTTCGATGCCCGCCAGATGGTGGAGTGTGGCCTGATGCCCGAGGTGGCGCGGCGAGTCACCGCCGCCGACCTGCGCGAGCTGCGCGACATGGCCCGCCGCGAACGCGAGGCGCTGCGTTCCGGCGAGCAGAGCGTGGCCATCAAGCTCTCCGCCGCCTTCCACGAGCGCCTGGCGCGGCTCTCCGGCAATGCCACCCTGGCCGAGTTCGTGGGTCGGCTCTGCTCGCGTTCCTCGCTGATCCTGGCGGTCTACGGCAATACCGGCCACCTGGGCTGCGAGTCCCACGACCATGACGACCTGATCCGCTTCCTGGAGGAGGGCAACGGCGAGCGGGCCAAGGCCTTTATGAGCCGCCACCTCAAGGCCATCGAGGCCTCCCTGTCGATCACCGAGGAGGAGGACGAGACCCCGGACCTGCACCAGATCTTCTCCGGCTGAGGCCCCCTTTCTTCCCCCCATGCAATAGGCCCCGGGCAGCGCTGCCCGGGGCCTTTGTCGTTGATCCGCCGGGCCATGGCATGCCAGGGCAAGCCCGGGGGCGCTGAGCCGCGCATTGCCCTCCCATTGCCCTCCCCTCGGGGCGCGCCATACTGAGGTCATGATCGAACCCATCGGCTGGGGGCCGTCGTGACGCGATCGTCAGAAGAGGAGGCGGAGGCGCTCTCCCTGGGCCGGGTCTACGAGGAGTACGTGCGGCTCAGCGAGGTGTGCAACGACTATATCCACCGGTCACTGGGGGATATCCGCCTGTTCGGCTCCATCGGGGCCCTGCTGGCCTGGGATCCCGTGGTGCGCCTGTTCGAGCTGGATGCCCGTCTCGAGCAGCCGGTGACCCCCGTGGGGTTCCTGATCCTGCTGCTGGTGATCGTGCTGGTGATGTTCTTCGATCTGCTCAAGCAGTCGATCTTCTTCTTTCACCTGCGCCGCATGCGCGAGCTGGAGGCGGTACTCAACCGCGCCGCCGGCACGCGCGGGCCACTCTTCCATATCGCCGGCGGCTGGCCGGCCTGGTTCCGGCGCTACCATGCGCCGGCGGCCAACGGGTTCTGGGGCGTCTTCTACCTGCTGGTGCTGGTCTTCCCGTCGATCATCCTCTACCTGCAGGGCTATGCCGGCTGGTTGTTCGTCTACCTGCCGACCGCGCTCCTGCTGCTGGGCTACCATGCCTGGTGTGCCCTGCGGGTACTGCATTCGCTCGACTAGCTGGATATGAAACCATGCCAGCCGGCATGAGCCGACTGGCATGGTGATGGTTCCCGTGTCCGTTGTGCCCTGGATGTCGGGTCGGAGGTCACTGCTGGGCGGCGTTCGCTTCCTCGATGGAAGACAGCATCGCCTCGAGCAGGGCGACTCCCTCCTCGCCGTATGTTTCCTCGATGACCCGGCGCACGGCCGGCTGGGCCGAGGCGGCGAAGATCTCACGCTGCTCCGGCGTGATGGTGTTGACCTCCATGGACTCGGCCAGCCTGGGCAGGCCCTGGTCGGAGGCCTCGATGATCCGGGACATGGCGCGGCCGGCGTCGACGGCGACCTCGGAGGCCCAGTCGATGATGCGCTGATGCTCCTCGGGCAGGCCGTCGTAGAAGTCCTGGTTGATGAACCACACGTAGGGGGTGATCAGGTGATTGCTGATCGTCAGGTAGTCCTGAACCTCGTCGAACTTGGCGAAGGCGGTCTGCTGGATGGGGTTCATCTGGCCATCGGCGACGCCGGTCTGCAGGGCGGTATACACCTCCGCCCAGGCGAGGGGAGTGGCTTGAGACCCCATTGAATTGATCATGGCCTCGTGGGTGGGCAGGGTCATCGTTCTGATGCGCAGTCCGTCCATGTCCTCGGGTGAGGTGATGGGACGCTGGGAGTTGGTGAACTGGAAGAAGCCGCCACTGTCCAGCAAGCCGAGCACTTTCAGCCCGGTCTCCTCGTGGATGTCTTCGGCCAGCATCTGGCCGAACTCGCTCTCCAGGGAGATGACCTCGCTGGCCACGCCGATGTTCGGGAAGGCGAAGGGGATGTCGAACACACCGATCCTCGGGTAATGTTCGGCCACGCCGCCGGCGGTGGAGATCGAGGATTCGATGATGCCTTGGCGCACCTGGGCGATCGCCTCCGCATCCTTGCCGAGCTGGCCGGCCGGATAGATGGTCACCTCGATATCACCGTTACTCGCGGTCTCGACGAGTTGCTTGAACACCGCCGACAGGGCGCCGGCGTTGCTGGCCATGGTTTCCGGCGGGTTGACGTGGGCGATGCGCATGGTCGTCTCGGCGGCCATGGCCGCCGTGGAGATGCCCAGGGCCAGGCCGAGGCCGGAGAGGGTAGTGGTAACCCGTGCTTTCATGATGTTTCTCCTGTGGTGTTGTTGTTGTGCGATGCATGGTGGGTGGAGATCCCCCCATCCGCGTTCGGGGGGCAGCGTCGTGGCCTAGTTGGCCAGCCCCAGGAGGCGGGGTATCGTCAGGGCGATTGGTTCCCAGTAGGCCACGGCGATCAGCACGCCGATCTCGACGACGATGAAGGGCCACAGGGATTTGGTGATTGCCTCGATACGTTCGCCGGTGACCGATGCCAGGACGAACAGGCAGGCGCCGACCGGTGGTGTCATGAGCGAGATGGTCAGGGCAAGGATGATGATCATGCCGGCGTGCACCGGCTCGAGGCCGATGGTCAGGGTCAGGGGGCCGAGCACGGGCGCCAGGATGATCAGGGCGGCGTTGATGTCCATGAACAGGCCGATGACCAGCAGCAGGGCGATGATCATGGCGACGATGGCGGCCGGGCTGTCCGAAATGGACAGGAAGCCGGCGGCGATCAGCTGGGGGATCTGGTTGAAGGTCATCCACCAGCCGAGAATGGTCGCCGACGCGATGATCAGGAAGATCACCCCGGTGATCAGCGCCGTGCGCGCCAGCATCTCGTACAGGTCCTTCCAGGTGATGTTGCGATAGATCACTCCGCCCACCACCAGCGCATAGAGTACGGCCAGGGCCGCGGCCTCGGTGGGCGTGGTGATCCCGGTCAGGATGGCGCCGAGGATGAACACCGGGAGGATCAGGGCCAGTAGGCTGCCGCGGAACTCCTTGAGGATGAGGGTCAGGCTGGGCCGCTGATCGGACTTGGGCAGTCCCAGGCGACGCCCGGTGGCGGCGATCAGGCACATGCATACCAGGCACAGCAGCAAGCCCGGGATGATGCCGGCGGCGAACAGTCCGGCGATGGACACCCCCATCAGGGAGCCATAGATGATGGCCAGGGTGGAAGGCGGGATGATCGGACCGATGATCGAGCCCGCTGCAGTTACCGCGCAGGCATAGGGGCCGGTGTAGCCCGCCTTCTTCATCGCCGGGACCAGGGTGTTGCCGAAGGCCGCCGCATCCGCCGTGGCCGAGCCGGTGAGGCCGGCGAAGAGCACCGAGGCCAGCATGTTGGAATGGGCCATCCCACCGCGAAGCCAGCCCACCAGGGACTGGGCGAAATTGACCAGGTTCAGGGTCAGGCCGGAGCGGTTCATGATTTCGCCGGCGAGGATGAAGAAGGGCATGGCGAGAAACGGGAACAGGTTGAGCCCCGAGAAGAACCTGTCCGGCACCATGGCCAGGAAATGGCCGCCGCCCATGTCGATGATGCCGATCAGGCCGGCCACGCCCAGCACGATGCCCACCGGCATGCCGAGTATCAAGAGTCCGAAGAAAACGATGGCTACGATAATCATGACGTTACCTCAGGCTCGTTCTGCCGCGGGGTGCGGGTCGGGGGCGAAGAAGTCGTAGATGGCGACCATCACGAATTGCAGGCAGGCCAGGCCAGAGGCGACGGGAATGATGATGTAGGGATAGCCCCGGGGCATGCCGAAGATCATGGTCAACTGCGAGAATCCGCGTTCCACGTAGCCCAGGCCATAGACGAACATGAAGGCGAAGAAGGCGAAGCCGATCACGTCGAAGCTCAGGGCCAGGAATTTACGCATTGGGCGCGGGAAACGGTCGAACAGGACGAGCACGCCGACGTGCTGCCGGTAGCAGATGCCGGTCGAGATGGCAAGGAGCGCGACCCAGATCATCAGGTAGCGGGCCAGTTCCTCCGTGAAGGTGAGATTCCAGGGCAGGACGTAACGGGCCAGGATCCCCAGCCATACATCGAGAACCAGCACGATCACCAGGGCCACGCACAACCGCTCGACCCAGCGGTTGAGGGACCGGCTCATTGCCAGCGCCTTGAAGCTGACCTTTTTCACCGTTCTCCTCCTCGGACACGACGGGGGTACGCCGGGACCTTTTGGTTGTTGTTGTAGCTTCAGGTTTAAAACATGGATTTCGTATTGTCAATAAACTTGGTCTTGAAGTTTCAGTATCGTTCCAGCTCCCTTGCGGGCAGTGTCGTGCTCGCCAAAGCGAGAGAGAAGATTGTTAACTATATGACATATAAAATGTTTAACTTCTCATGTGAATTTGTATACGAAGATTTTTGGGATGTGGCTTTCAGTGAGCGGCAATTGGTATACGAAAACTGTTGAAACAGTAATTTCTGTATTCGGCATCATTGAAACTATAGTACTGTCAGGGATGATTACCCTTGCTGTCCCGTCGCTCCGGGATCGGAGGGATGATGAAACCGTCACCAGGGGAGCCCCGGCTGTCGGCAGCGGCCGGGCTGACTGGGTTGGTCACCAGGGGAGGGACAGGATGCAGGACGAGTCGAGTCAACGCGCCCGGATTTGGCAGGGAGGACTGCTGGCACTGCTCGCCACCACGATCTGGGCGGGCAACTTCGTTGCCGCTCGGGCCGCTTCGGCCAGCATCGACCCCATCGCTCTCACCTTCCTGCGTTGGAGCCTGGCCACGGCATTGCTATTGCCGTTCGTGGCGAACCGTTTGCTTGCGGCTCGGCGGGCTCTGGCAGTGAGCTGGAAAGGGATCGTGGTGGCCTCCTTCTTCGGTATCACCGCCTTCAATACCAGTGTCTATATTGCCGGGAACTATATCGGTGCCACCCATATGTCCCTGGTGAACGCAGCCGCACCGATCCTCATCCTCTTGCTGTCGGTGATGCTCCTCGGGGAGCGGGTGTCCTGGGTGGGCATCCTGGGCATGCTGCTGGCGGCGGGTGGCATCCTGTTGTCTGCGCGGGATGGGGGCTCCGCCGACCTGAGCGTGGACACGGGGCGTGGGCTGGGTTGGATGACCCTGGCGGCCAGTTGTTTCGCGATCTACACGGTGATGTTTCGGCGGTTACTGGCGGGGCTTCCCTTCATGGTACTGGTCGGGAGTTCCTTCCTGACGGGAACGTTGCTGCTGCTGCCGTTGTTCGCTTGGCGAGTTGCCGTTGTAGGCATGCCGGAATGGAGTGGCCAGAACCTCTTTCTCATCGGCTACGCGGGCATCGCGGCGTCACTGGTGGCGTTCGTCTGCTGGAACCGGGCCGTGGCCCTCATCGGTGCCGCTCAGGCTGGGTATGTCTATTATCTGGTGCCGTTCCTGAGTGCGGCGCTCTCGGTCGTCTTCCTCGGTGAATTGCCGGGCTCCTGGACGCTGGTCGCCGCCCCCCTGGTGATACTGGGCATCGTGCTCGCGGTCCGCGATGGACGGCGCTAGTCGCCGAGGGGACACCGGTTAGTCGAAGTCACGGACCTGCTCGTGGGCGATCTCGATGTCCTCCAGGCGAATGCGGCCCGACTTGCCGGTCAGTCGCACTGCCTGGACGCTGAGGTAGTGAATGAGCCCCATAGGGCCGACATAGGTATGGAAGAGGAAGCTGCTCGAGATGTCGCAGCTGAGCGTCCAGGTGGCGACGGGTTTCTTGTCGCTGGACAGGGAGTCCGTCAGATAGAGCACGGGCACCCCTCGCTCATGGGCGGCGTGCATGACGCGCTCTAGCTCCGGGACACGGCGACGCATGCCCACCGCGATCAGGAGATCATCTTCTCCGAACTCCGTGACATGCTCGCCGAATGTTTCCCCGGGGTGGGGAAGCAGGTGAACCTGCTGCCGGAACTGAATGAACTGCCAGCGTGCATAGGCGGCCATGAAATAGCTGTTTCGAAAGCCGACCAGCCAGATGCGTCGCGCCTCGACGATGCGGTGCAGGGCGGCCTCGATGTCCGCCTCATCCAGTTGCTCGAAGGTCCGCGTCAGGGCTGCGACATGGTCGCTCAGGAAGGACTGGCTCTCCGAGGGCAGTGGCGACGAGTCCTGTTGACGCTCATGCAGATAGATCGGTGAGCCCCATTGCTTGATGTCGCGGACCAGGCGGCGAGCCTCCTCGAAGTTGGTAAAGCCTAACCGCTTGAAGAGCCGCGAAGCGGCAGCCTTGGACACTCCCGCAAGCTTGGCCAGCTCGGTGGCGTTATAGGCCGACAGCTCACCCGGGAAATCGAGGATCAGCTCGGCGAGCTTGCGTTCGCTGGAGGGTAACTCGGAGAGGTGCTCCTGGATCCTGGCTTCCAGGGAACGGGGTCTTTCCGGGGGGGTCGGGGCCTTGTCGTTCATCATCGGTCCTCTTGGCAGCGAGGCGTTGTGGCGCGTCATGCGATTGCCGTGGGAGATGGCATCACGCCCGTCCTTTCCTCAAACTAACACAGAAGCGCCGCCCCTGAAATTTCAATTTCAGGGGCGGCGACTAACGTGGCTGCCTGATTGGACCGGGTTCGCCGTGTACCCTGCGCGAACGGGTTGGTCTCATTCCGCTAAGCGAGCGCCTTGCGTCGTAGTGCTGTGGCCACGCATCAGCAGATAGTAGAAGAGTCCGCCCAGGGCGGCACCCAGCAGCCAACCATAGCCGTTGAGGTCGGAGAGCGCCGGCACGATCACCGTGGAGATCGAGAACAGCGCCGCGCCGCCGAAGGCGATCAGGGCGCGCTGGTTCCAGCCCTTGAGGTAGTAATAGGCGGTGCCCTCCTTGGAGGAGAAGAGGTCCTGCATATTCAGGTGCTGGCGCTTGATCAGGTAGTAGTCCGCCACGATGATGCCGTAGAAGGGCGCGACGATGGCGCCCAGGGCGTTGACGAAGCCCGGTACGCCGATCTGGCTGATCACCGAGACCCACAGGGCGCCGACGAAGAAGGCCACCCCGGCGGTGATCAGGCCACCGACCTTGAAGCTGATCTTGCTGGGGAAGAGGTTGGCCAGGTCATAGGCCGGCGGGATGAAGTTGGCCACTAGGTTAATGCCCACGGTGGCGGCGAAGAAGGTCAGGGCGGCGACGATGGTCAGCGGCAGGGAGTCGACCCGCTCGACGATATCCGCCGGATTGGTCAGCGCCTCGCCGAACAGCACCAGGGTGCCGGCGGTGATGATCAGGGCGATAAAGGAGAAGAAGGCCACGTTGAGCGGCAGGCCCAGCAGGTTGCCGAGCTTCATCTGGCGCTCGCTCTTCACGAAGCGGGTGAAGTCGCCGAAGTTGATCACCACGGCGGCGAAGTAGGCGACCATGGTGCCGACGATGGCCAGGAAGGCCGCCACGGCGCTGCCGCTATCCTCGCCATCGGCGCTGAAGATGGTGCTCACCGCGGGCAGCAAGTCGCTGCCGGCCTGAACCCAGACCACGATCATCAGCACCACCATCACCACATAGACCAGCGGGCCGGCCCAGTTGAGGAAGTGCTTGATGCGCTCGATGCCCTGCCAGAAGATCGCGATCTGGAACAGCCAGACGATCACGAAGGCCAGCCAGGCCACCCCGGAGAGGCCCAGGAAGGTGCCGCCGTTACCGGCGCCGAACAGGGCGGTGATCAGCAGCGCCACCGCCGTGGAGGCGAAGTAGGTCTGCACCCCGTACCAGAAGATGCCGATGATGGCGCGCAGCAGGGCCGGCAGGTTGGCGCCGCGCACCCCCATGCTGGCCCGCACCATCACCGGGAAGGGGATGCCGTACTTGACGCTGGGCTTGCCGGTCAGATTGACCAGGAACATCACGATCACCCCGGCCAGGATGATCGCCGTCATCACCGCCCAGCCATTCAGGCCGTAGGCTAGGAACAGCGAGGCCGCCAGGGTATAGCCGAACAGGCTCTGGATGTCGTTGGACCACACATTGAAGATCTCGAAGGCCCCCCAGTTGCGGTCCTTGTGCTTCAGCGGGGCGAGATCCTCGTTATAGAGGCTCGGATCGATCGTCTGGATATCCAGATCGCTCTCTTTCATCGGGGTCACCATTTGTCATTGTGGGAGAGGCGGCTCGCCCGGACCTGGTCGGGCGAGCCGTCTTGCCGGACTTACTGGCGGAAGCGCTGGCAGGGCGCCCAGTGGTTCATCAGCAGGTAGTAGGTGACGCCGGCGGGGATCAGGCTGGCGTACCAGGAGATGGCCGAGAAGCTTAGGGCGGCGGCAATACCCACGACGGTGGCGATCAGCGCCGCATAGTTGACGCCCTGATAGGGGCCGTTCTCATCATACAGCTTGTCCAGGTCCAGGGTGCGGCGGCGAATCAGGAAGTAGTCCACTACCAGGATAGCGAAGATCGGCCCCAGGAAGGCGGAGTAGGTCTGCACGAAGAGCTGCAGGCCGGCCGCGGAGTCCGGTTGCACCAGCTTCCAGGGGAAGGTGGCGAAGGCCAGCAGACCCACCAGGATGGTGGCGGTGCGGAACTTCATCTTGAACACGTCCATCAGCACATAGGTCGGCGGCACCACGTTGTTGAGCACATTGGTGGTGACCTGGGCGAAGGCGATAAACAGCAGGGTGGTCATCAGCAGCGGGGTGTTGTCCACCGCATTGGCGAACACCTGGATGGGGTCGGCGGTGCCGGTGGCCTCGGAGACCATGAAGCCGATCAGGCCCATGAACAGGGTGCAGGGCAGGATCGACATGGCGTAGATGGTGGTCAGCAGGCCGGTGCCGGTGCCCTTCTTGTGCTCCCGGGAGTAGTCGCTGACGTTGAGCATCATGGTGCTGTAGATGCCCAGGAAGAGCATGGTGGCGCCCCAGAAGGGCAGGCCCCAGGAGCCTTCCATGGTCAGCAGGTTGGCGGAGAGCTCGTCACCGTAGCGCTGCACCGTGGCGTAGAACATGTAGGTGAGAGAGGCGAGGATAAAGGCGCTGCCGATATTCTCTAGCCACTTGATGCCCTGGAAGCCCATTACCGACAGGCCGATCTGCAGGAACTGGAAGGTGATGAAGTAGAAGATCAGGTTGTCGAAGCCGAACAGGGTCGCCGAGACCATGTTCAGGGCGCCGGCGCCGATCCAGCTCTGGAAGCCGTACCAGACGATGGCCGGCACCGCCCGCACCAGGCCGGGCAGCCGGGTGCCGGCGAAGCCGAAGGCGCCGCGGGCCTGGACCATAAAGGGGATGCCGTACTTGTAGCCGGCGGCACCGTTCAGGGCCAGGGCGATGCCGATCACGAAGCAGCCGATGGCGATGGCCATCGTGGCCTGGATCAGGTTCAGCGTGCCCACTACGCTGGAGCCCATGGCGAAGGTGCCGATGGAGACGCAGCCGCCGAACCAGGCCAGGAAGTAGGAGGCGCGCCCCATGATCCGGGTCTGCTGGGGCGCCAGGGATTCCTCGCCGGGAGCCTTGGTGGCGTCGTGGGTGGGCATGGCCTCGGCCTGCAGGGAGTCACTCTTGTTCATGATAGTGTCCTCGCGATGGGTGGACGGTTGTTGTTGTGTCGTCGCCGGGAATCAGGGGCATCACTGCCGTGGCATCAGCCCCGAGAAGTGTTCGAAACGGCCGGTGAAGGCCTTGGGCCGCGGGAAGGCCAGGTCGCCATGCTTGCTGGTGCCCAGCCCCAGGCCCACCAGGGCCTCGGCCAGCTTGACCGCCGCGGTGACCCCTTCCACCACCGGCAGGCCGACGGCCTCGGTGATCTCCTCGGTCAGGTCCGCCATGCCGCCACAGCCCAGCACGATGGCGCCGATGCCATCCTCGTCCCTGGCTCGGCGTCCCTCGTCGATAATGCGTACCAGGGCGGCATCGCCGTCCTCCTCCAGGTCGAGCACCGGAATCTCCGCCGCCCGCACCCGCCGGCAGTGGTGGGCGAAGCCATACTGGGCCAGCAGATGCTCGGCGATGATGGCGGTGCGCCCCAGGGTGGTAACCACCGAGAAACGGGTGCTGATCAGGCTGGCCATATGGAAGGCCGCCTCGGCGATGCCGATCACCGGGGCCCGGGTCAGCTCGCGGGCCGCCAGCAGCCCCGGGTCACCGAAGCAGGCGATGATATAGGCGTCGGTGCCCTCCCGCTCACCGGCCAGGACCTCCTCCTGGACCCCCACCGCGGCCACCGCCTCGTCGAAGTGGCTCTCGATGGAGACCGGCCCGGCATCGGGTTGGGTGGCGATGATCCGGGTGCCGGGGGCGGCGATACGCGTCGCCGCCTCGCCGATCGTGGCGGTCATGCCGGCGGTGGTATTGGGATTGATCAGGCGTAGCTGCATGGGGGGACTCCGGGGCTTGTGAACAAGGAATTATTGTTTTGTACACAAAATAGAACCGCTTTGCCCAGACCGCAAGCCGAAAGAGGATCTTGCTGTTTTTCCTTTATATATATTTTAAAACAGAGCGTTATCGCCTATTTGCTAAGTTTTATTAGACAATTTGCGGCTAGACTTAGGTCGCAATTGACCCGAGTTTCCCTCAGTGTCGACCAGTGATCATGGATAATGTATACAGTTTGTTGTATCCAATGTCTCCAGCCGCTCGACGCCGGCCGCGGCCGTGTCTCGGCCCGGCATATCCCGTGCTATCGGGCCGTGGTGATAAAAAATTGCTTGAAATTTTTGTATACAAAGATCAATCCTAGAAGGGTGGCTATGCCGTGATGCATGCCGGTGAGTCACTGGAGCATAGAGAGAGGAGAGAGTGATGCGCCTGCTGCTGCTCAATGGCAATAGCAATGCCGCCATGACCGCGGCCATGGCCAGCCGCGCCCGGCACTGGCTGGGCGAAGCGGTGACGGTCGTCGAGGAGACCGCCGAGGAGGGCGTGCCCTATATCGGCTCGCGGCGGGATTGCGCGCTGACCGCGGCCAGCACCCTGCGGCGGGTGGAGGCGCGCCTGGCGCAGGGCGAGGCGGAGGTGGACGCCATCCTGCTGGCCTGCTTCGGCGAGCCGGGCCTGGCGGCGGTGCGCGAGGTCAGCCCGGTGCCGGTGCTGGGCATGCTGGAGGCCGCGGTGCTCAGCGCCCTGCAGTTGGGCGAGCGCTTCGCCATTATCACCCCGGGGGCTCGCTGGCCGCGGATGATCGAGGAGCACCTGCATGCCCTGGGGGTCTCCCATCACTGCCTGGAGATCGTGCCGGTGGTGATCGACGACCTGGCGCTGCCCGCCCAGCGGGAGGCGGGACGCAAGCGGGTCGCCGAGGCCCTGGAGGGCTTGCGGCAGCGCTGCGCGCCGCCGGTGGTGATCATCGGCGGGGCGGCCTTCGCCGGCCTGGCCCGGGAGCTGCCGGCCCCCGAGGGGGGCCGCCTGCTGGATGCCTTCGATGCGGCCCTGGCCCAGTCCCTGGCGCTGATGTGTCTGGGGGGCCAGAGATAGCCTCCCGGGACTTGCAAGCCAGCTGGATACACTCTATCTTCTAATTGTATACATAAACTGTCGCTCGCTTCTGTCCCCCGAAGGCCGAGCCGACGCAGAACAATCAGGAAGGTCAGCCATGAGCGTAACGCCTAACAGCGACTATCCCCGTGACCTGATCGGCTACGGCCGTGATCCGGTGCACGCCAACTGGCCCGGCAAGGCCAGGATCGCCGTGCAGTTCGTCCTCAACTACGAAGAGGGCGGCGAGAACTGCGTGCTGCACGGCGACAGCCACTCCGAGAAGTTCCTCTCCGAGATCGTCGGCGCCGAGGCCTACCCGGAGCGCCACCTGAGCATGGAGTCGATCTACGAGTACGGCTCCCGGGCCGGCGTCTGGCGCATCCTCAAGGAGTTCGAGCGCCGCGGCCTGCCGCTGACCGTGTTCGGCGTCGCCATGGCCCTGGAGCGCAACCCGGAAGTGGCCCAGGCCTTCAAGGAGCTGGGCCACGAGATCGCCTGTCACGGCCTGCGCTGGATCCACTACCAGAACGTGCCGGAGAGCGTCGAGCGCGAGCATATGCAGCGCGCCATCGAGATCTTCCAGAGCCTCTACGGCGAGAAGCCGCTGGGCTGGTATACCGGCCGCGACAGCCCCAACACCCGTCGCCTGGTGCTCGACGAGGGTTCCTTCCTCTACGACAGCGACTACTACGGCGACGACCTGCCGTTCTGGACCACCGATCGCGACAGCCAGGGCGAGGCCCGTTCCCACCTGGTGGTGCCCTACACCCTGGACACCAACGATATGCGCTTCGCCACGCCCCAGGGCTTCAACACCGGCGACCACTTCTTCAGCTACCTGCGTGACGCCTTCGACGTGCTCTACGCGGAGGGCGAGGAGGCGCCGAAGATGCTCTCCATCGGCATGCACTGTCGCCTGCTGGGGCGCCCGGGCCGCTTCCGCGCCCTGCAGCGCTTCCTCGACCATATCGAGGCCCACGACCGGGTCTGGGTCACGCGCCGCGTGGATATCGCCCGCCACTGGGCCGAGCAGCACCCGGCAAGCCGCTGAGGCCGACTCCCGATGATGGCGTCCCCCACAACCCACATGCCCCGCCCGGCGGGGCCGGGCGGGGCATGTGGGTGGGACGGGGAGCGAGGCGTCTGGCGATCAGCCAACCCACTGGGTGGCCTGGGCGAAGGCCAGGAAACCCAGGGCGATCAGTACCCAGAGGCAGAACAGCGGGAAGAAGAATTTCACCCACTTCTGCCAGGGCACGCCGGCGATGGCCAGGGTGGCCATGAAGTAACCGGAGGTTGGGTAGAGGATATTGCCCATGCCGTCGCCGAGCTGATAGGCGAGTACCGCGGTCTGGCGGGTCACGCCGATCAGGTCGGAAAGCGGTGCCATGATCGGCATGGTGACCAGGGCCTGACCGCTGCCGGAGGGCACCACGAAGTTGAAGGCGAGCTGAGCGAAGTACATGCCGATGGCGGAGAGCAGCGAGGGCAGCTCGCCGACCAGGCTGCCGAGGCCCATGACCAGGGTGTCCATGATCTGGCCGCCTTCCAGGACGACGGCCACGCCGCGGGCCACGCCGGCGATCATCGCCCCCACCAGCACATCGCGGAAGCCTTTGTTGAAGGCCTCGCAGATGTCTTCGGTGGTCAGGCCGGCGATCATGCCCACGACGATGCCCATGACGATAAACAGGCCCGCCATCTCCATCATGAACCAGCCCTGGCGCAGTACGCCGTAGACCAGGATGCCGAAGAAGGCGAAGGTGGCGATGGCGGCCAGCGTCTGACGGCCGTTGGCGGTCAGGGCGCCCTCGTCGTCGGCATGCAGGTAGAGGCGGCGCTTCTCCGCTTCGCCCTCGTCGTCGGCCATCAGGCCGAGGCTGGGATTGTCACGCACCTTGCGGGCATAGCGCATCACGAAGAAGATGCCCGCGCCGAGTACCACGGCGAAGGCGGCGGCGCGCAGGCCGAACCCCGAGTAGAGGGGCAGGTCGGAGAGCTGCTGGCCGAGGCCGGTATTGATGGGATTGAGGATGCCGGTGGAGAAGCCGGCCGTGGTGGCGCACAGGGCCACGGCGGCGGCGGTCACCGAGTCGAAGCGCAGGGCGATCATCAGCGGCAGGATCACCGGCACGTAGACCAGGGCGAGCTCCTGGGTACCGATGATGGTCGCCACCACGGCAAACACCGTCATCAGCACCGGAATCATCAGCAGGCTCTGGTTGGCGAAGCGCCGGCTCAGCTTGTCGACGCCGATCTCGATGATGCCGGTACGACGCAGCACCATGAACATGCCACCGATCATAAAGGTGAAGAACACCACCTCGCCGGCGCTCATCAGGCCATTGGGTATGGCCAGCATGAAATCGACGATGCCGGCGGGGTTCGAGTCCACGTACTGGAAAGACTCGGCATCGATGGTGATGCGTCCATTGGGCCCGGGGATGCGCTCGAATTGGCCGGCCGGAACGAAGTGAGTGGCGACCGCCGCCAGGGCGATAAAGATCACCAGAATCACGTAGATATGCGGGATGCGCCAGCCGGATGGCTTGGTGGCTGTCGCCTTGGTCGCGCTGGAAGAGGGTTCGGACATGATATTGCCTCATTTTGTTGTTTCTTGAGGTGTACTCGAGTGCATACGGGTTCGTGCACTCCGAGGGGGCGCTTCTGCGTCGCTCCCTTCCCCAGGTAGCCACTGGGCTACTCTGGAGTGGGGCAGTGGGCCAATCCGTTATGGCTAATCTTGTATACGGACTATTTGCGGCCCTTGCCTTGACTTCGATTGAAGCTTAAATTGGAAATAGTTTCCAGAGATTTTTTGCCGCGATCTGCCGACCCGGCGGCGCGGCTCGAATACAACCGCCGGGTGCCTGTTGCATCACAGAGAGCGGTTAATCCCAACCAACGAGGACACACCATGGCTCGTAATACCTATTACGCTCCCCAGGGCGGCCATCCGCCCCAGACCCAGCTGCTCTCCGATCGCGCCGTCTTCACCGAGGCCTACGCCATCATTCCCAAGGGCGTGCTGCGGGACATCGTCGCCAGCTACCTGCCGTTCTGGGAGAACACCCGCCTGTGGGTGTTGTCGCGTCCGATGACCGGCTTCTCCGAGACCTTCTCCCAGTACATCGTGGAAGTCTCTCCCGGTGGCGGCAGCAACAAGCCGGAGCTGGACGAGGGCGCCGAGGGCGTGCTCTTCGTGGTCGAGGGCGAGATGGTGCTGACCCTGGGCGGCGAGAGGCATGTGATGCAGCCGGGCGGCTACGCCTTTATTCCGCCGGGCAGCGACTGGACCCTGCGCAACGAGAGCGATGCCGCGGTGCGTTTCCACTGGATCCGCAAGGCCTACGAGTTCGTCGAGGGCATCGAGGCGCCGGAGGCCTTCGTCACCAACGAGAACGATGTCGAGCCGATCGCCATGCCGGACACCGACGAGAAGTGGGTGACCACCCGTTTCGTCGACCAGTCCGATATGCGTCACGACATGCACGTCAATATCGTCACCTTCCAGCCCGGCGGCGTGATCCCCTTCGACGAGACCCACGTCATGGAGCACGGCCTCTATGTGCTCGAGGGCAAGGCGGTCTATCACCTCAACCAGGAGTGGGTCGAGGTGGAAGCCGGTGACTACATGTGGCTGCGCGCCTTCTGCCCGCAGGCCTGCTATGCCGGTGGCCCGGGACCGTTCCGCTACCTGCTCTACAAGGACGTCAACCGTCATATGAAGCTCAATGCCTCCGCCGCCTACCGCGGCCTGCAGCGTTGAGCCGCGAGGAGAGCCCGATGCTGGAACTCACAGCCGAACCCTTGACGCGGGAGGCCTTCGCCCCCTTCGGTGACGTCATCGACACCCGGGGCGCCGACTTCTTCCCCATCAACGCCGGGCGCACCAAGCGCTATCACGACCTGGCCAAGGTGGAGACCCTGGGCGAGGAGGCCCGGGCGCTGATCAGCATCTTCGTCAGCCAGCCGGTGGAGGTGCCCCTGACCCTCGACTTCCTGGAGCGTCACCCCCAGGGCAGCCAGGCCTTCGTGCCGCTGCACGAGGAGCGCTTCCTGGTGGTGGTGGCCCCGCCGGGGGACCAGATCGACCCGGCCCGGGTGCGCGCCTTCGTCACCGACGGCCGCCAGGGCGTCAACTACCGCGCCGGGACCTGGCACGCCATCCAGTCGGTGCTGGAGCGTGAGGGCGAGTTCCTGGTGGTCGACCGGGGCGGCGCCGGCAACAACTGCGACGAGCACCCGCTGGCGGTTCGCGTCACCCTGGACTGAGCGCCTCTCTAGCTAGCCTCGAAGGGCCGGCGGGACTTCCCGTCGGCCCCTTCGGCGTGCCCGGAATTCGTCCGCGAAATGATATCTGAAAATTCATTTTCATGGAAAATTCTGTGGCTTTAAGTTTCTGATTAAAAATGGCTTTTCATTGTGTCTATGTTTTTTGTGGAAATGTCTTCCATAAAATATTGACAGCGCAGCGGCGCCCGCCTACCTTGAATGGCAAGAACCCTGATTACCGTGTCACCGAGGAGGAATCGTCGTGGCCAAGATGACCGCAGCAGAAGCCGCCGTTCACGTTTTGAAGAAAGAGGGCGTCGATATCGCCTTCGGCGTGCCCGGCGCCGCCATCAACCCCTTCTATGCCGCCCTGCGCAAGGTCGGCGGCGTGGATCACGTCCTGGCTCGCCACGTCGAGGGCGCCTCGCACATGGCCGAGGGCTACACCCGCACCAAGGCCGGTAATATCGGCGTGTGCATCGGCACCTCCGGCCCCGCCGGCACCGACATGATCACCGGCCTCTACTCCGCCAGCGCCGACTCCATTCCGATCCTCTGCATCACTGGCCAAGCGCCGCGGGCCAAGCTGCACAAGGAAGACTTCCAGGCGGTCAACATCCAGGAGATCGCCGGTCCGGTCACCAAGTGGGCGATCACCGTGCTGGAGCCGGCCCAGGTGCCGCGCGCCTTCCAGCAGGCCTTCCACCTGATGCGCTCCTCGCGCCCGGGTCCGGTGCTGCTCGACCTGCCCATCGACGTGCAGATGAGCGAGATCGAGTTCGATCCGGACACCTATGAGCCGCTGCCGGCCTACAAGCCCGCCGCGACCCGCGCCCAGGCTGAGAAGGCCCTGGAGCTGCTCAACGCCTCCGAGCGGCCGCTGCTGGTCTCCGGTGGCGGCGTGATCAACGCCGACGCCAGCGACCTGCTCACCGAGTTCGCCGAGCTCACCGGGGTGCCGGTCATCCCGACCCTGATGGGCTGGGGCACCATCCCCGACGACCATCCGCTGATGGCGGGCATGGTGGGCCTGCAGACCTCCCATCGTTATGGCAACGCCACCATGCTGGCCTCCGACTTCGTGATGGGTATCGGTAACCGTTGGGCCAACCGCCACACCGGTGAGATCTCCACCTACACCGAAGGCCGCAAGTTCGTTCACGTGGACATCGAGCCGACCCAGGTCGGTCGCATCTTCGGCCCGGACTACGGCATCGTCTCCGACGCCAAGGCGGCCCTGGAGCTGTTCATCGAGGTGGCCAAGGAGTGGAAGGCGGAAGGCAAGCTGAAGAACCGCAGCCAGTGGGCCGAGGAGTGCCAGGAGCGCAAGCGCACCCTGCTGCGCAAGACTCACTTCGACGACGTGCCGGTCAAGCCCCAGCGCGTCTACGAAGAGATGAACAAGGTGTTCGGCAAGAACACCCGCTACGTCAGCACCATCGGCCTGTCGCAGATCGCCGGCGCCCAGTTCCTGCACGTCTACAAGCCGCGCCACTGGATCAATTGTGGTCAGGCCGGCCCGCTGGGCTGGACCATTCCGGCCGCCCTGGGCGTGTGCCGCGCCGATCCGGACGCCGAAGTCGTCGCCCTCTCCGGTGACTACGACTTCCAGTTCATGGTCGAGGAGCTGGCCGCGGGCGCCCAGTTCAAGCTGCCCTACATCCATGTGCTGGTGAACAACTCCTACCTGGGGCTGATTCGCCAGGCCCAGCGCGGCTTCGACATGGACTACTGCGTGCAGCTCTCCTTCGAGAACATCAACTGCCCGGAGATCAACGACTACGGCGTCGATCACGTCTCCGTGGTGGAGGGCCTGGGCTGCAAGGCGCTGCGCGTCACCCAGCCCGAGGACATCGCCCCGGCCTTCGAGGAAGCGCGCAGGCTGATGGCCGAATACCGGGTCCCGGTAGTGGTCGAGGTGATCCTCGAGCGGGTCACCAATATCGCCATGGGCACCGACCTGGGCGGCGTCAACGAGTTCGAGGCCCTGGCCGAGAATCAGGAAGATGCGCCGACCTCCATCGCCTCTTTGACCTAAAGTAGACGGCACCCCGCCGCCTTCGGGCGGCGGTTCCGGAAACCCGTTTCAAACAGGAGCCGACCATGCCCAAGTTTGCCGCCAACCTCAGCATGCTGTTTACCGAGGTGGATTTCCTCGACCGCTTCGAGGCCGCCGCCAAGGCCGGCTTCCAGGGCGTCGAGTACCTCTTCCCCTATGACTTCACCGCCGACGAGATCAAGCAGCGCCTGGACGCCAATGGCCTGACCCAGGTGCTCTTCAACCTGCCGGCCGGTGACTGGGGCGCCGGCGAGCGCGGCATCGCCTGTCACCCGGATCGCGTGGAAGAGTTTCGCGCCGGCGTCGATAAGGCGATCGAGTACGCCAAGGTCCTCGGCAACACCCAGGTCAACTGCCTGGCCGGCATCAAGCCGCAGGGCGTCAGCGACGACCAGGCCCGCCAGACCCTGGTGGAGAACCTGCGCTTCGCCGCCGAGAAGCTCGAGGCCGCCGGCATCCGCCTGATCGCCGAGCCGATCAACACCCGCGATATCCCCGGCTTCTTCCTCAACGGCACCGAGCAGGCGCTGGCGATCTTCGACGAAGTGGGCAGCCGCAACCTCGAGCTGCAGTACGACATCTATCACATGCAGATCATGGAAGGGGATCTGGCCCCGACCATGGAGAAGCACCTGGCACGCATCGCCCATGTGCAGCTCGCCGATAACCCGGGCCGTCACGAGCCGGGCACCGGCGAGATCAACTATCCCTTCCTGTTCGCCCACCTCGACCGTCTCGGTTACGACGGCTGGATCGGCTGCGAATACAAGCCCAAGACCACCACCGTGGAAGGCCTGGGCTGGCTGGATAGCGTGCGCTAAGCGCTGTTCGACGACAGGACACGAGAAGGAGAGAGACTATGAGCAAGATCGGTTTTATCGGCCTGGGCATCATGGGTCGCCCCATGGCGGGGCACCTGCTGGACGCCGGCCACGAGATCATCACCGTGCAACACGGCAGCCCGATTCCCCAGGACCTGGCCGACAAGGGCGCCCAGGTGGTGGCCAACCCCAAGGCGGTGGCCGAGGCCGCCGAGATCATCATCACCATGGTGCCGGACACCCCGGACGTGGAACTGGTGCTGTTCGGTGAGAACGGCGTGGTCGAGGGCCTCAAGCCGGGCACCCTGGTGATCGACATGAGCTCCATCGCGCCGATCGCCACCCAGGAGTTCGCCAAGCGCATCGTGGACGCCGGCGGTGAATACGTCGACGCCCCGGTCTCCGGCGGCGAAGGCGGCGCCATCAACGCCGCTCTGACCATCATGGTCGGCGCCACCGAGGAAGGCTTCGCCCGCGCCAAGCCGGTGCTGGAAGTGATGGGCAAGACCATCACCCATATCGGCGGTCACGGCGCCGGCCAGACCTGCAAGGTGGCCAACCAGATCGTCGTCGCCCTGACCATCGAGGCGGTGGCCGAAGGCCTGCTGTTCGCCTCCAAGGCCGGCGCCGACGTGGCCAAGGTGCGCGAGTCCCTGCTCGGCGGCCTGGCCACCTCGAAGATCCTCGACGTTCATGGCGAGCGCATGATCAACGGCACCTTCGATCCGGGCTTCAAGATCAAGCTCCATCAGAAGGACCTCAACCTGGCCCTGGAAGGCGCCCGCAGCCTCAACCTGTCGCTGCCGGGGACCGCCAATGCCCAGCAACTCTTCCAGGCCTGCGTGGCCCATGGCGGCGCCGACTGGGATCACGCCGGCATCCTGCGCGCCCTGGAACAGCTCGCCGACCATAGCGTCAGCGACAAGTAAGCCCTCCCCCCAGGGATTGGGTGGGCCGCGGTGAAACGACCTTCGCCGCGTCCCATCGAGTTCCTGACTGGCAGGCGCCGGGTCGTCGTCTGCCATGCCACGCATGTGGCCCTTCTCCGGTGGCGGTCTCCCTGTGGTAGGCCCTTGGCCGTCACCGGCTTTTTTCTTCCCCCTTTTCCGCCCGTTGCGGCTTCCGTGAGGAGTCTGCCGATGAATGCTATCGCTCCCTTTTCGAGTCATGAGGCGGCGCGCCAGTGGCTGTCGCGTCTCGCTCAGACGGCGGTCGCCGCCGTGCACCCCGATTCTTTGTTACCCGATAATCTGCCCGAGCCCCCCAAGGGGCGCACCCTGGTGGTCGGCGCCGGCAAGGCCGCCGCGGCCATGGCCGCGGCCCTGGAGACGGCCTGGCAGCAGCGCTACCCCGAGGCCGAGCTGAGCGGCCTGGTGGTCACCCGCTACGAGCATGGCGCCGAGTGCCGGCGCATCGAGGTCCTCGAGGCCTCCCACCCGATGCCCGATGACCTCAGCGAGAAGGCCGCCCGGCGCATGCTCGAGGCGGTGGAAGGCCTCGGCGCGGACGACCTGGTGATCGCCCTGGTCTCCGGCGGCGGCTCGGCGCTGATGACCCTGCCGGCCGCCGGCCTGACCCTGCACCAGAAGCAGCAGCTCAACAAGGCGCTGCTGCGCTGCGGGGCACCGATCCGCGAGATCAATACCGTGCGCCGCCACCTCTCCGCCATCAAGGGCGGACGCCTGGCCGCCGCCGCCCATCCGGCGCGGGTGGTCACCTACCTGATCTCCGACGTGCCCGGCGACGATCCCACCCTGATCGCCTCCGGCCCCACCCTGCCCGACGACTCCACTCCGGCGGACGCCCTGGCGATCCTCGAGCGCTACGCCATCGAGGTGCCCGACAGCGTGCGGCGTCACCTGGTGGCGGACACCAGCGCGCCGCGGCGCAACGATGCCGGCTTCGCCCGCGACGAGGAGGTGGTGCTGGCGCGGGCCGCCGACGCCCTGGAGGCCGCCCGCCTTGCCGCCGAGGAAAATGGCCTGGCGGTGCGCGTGCTGGGCGACGACCTGGAGGGCGAGGCCCGCGACCTGGGCCGCGCCCAGGCGCGCCTGGCGCTGACCCTGCAGGGCGAGATCGCCGAGCCGCTGCTGATCCTCTCCGGCGGCGAGACCAGCGTCACCGTCCAGGGCGACGGCCGCGGCGGGCGCAACGTCGAGTACCTCTTGGGGCTCTTCGAGGCCCTCAAGGGCGCCGAGGGCATCCACGCCCTGGCCATCGACACCGACGGCATCGACGGCTCCGAGGACAACGCCGGCGCCCAGTTCGGTCCCGACTGCTGGGCCCGCGCCAAGGCGGCGCGCCTGGCGCCGCTGGACTACCTGGCGCGCAACGATGCCTACAGCTTCTTCGCCGAGCTGGACGACCTGATCATCACCGGGCCGACCCGCACCAACGTCAACGACTTCCGCGCCATCCTGGTGCTGCCGAGGACCGCATGAACGCTCTGCCCCACTCCCCATTGCGCCGTACCAAGATCGTCGCCACCCTGGGTCCCGCCAGCGACCGGGAGGGCGTCCTCGAGGCGATGATCGACGCCGGCGTCGACGTGGTACGCCTCAACTTCTCCCACGGCACCGCCGACGACCACCGTCGGCGCCTGCAGGCGGTGCGCGAGATCGCCGCGCGCCTCGGCAAGAGCGTCGCCGCCCTCGGCGACCTCCAGGGCCCCAAGATCCGCATCGCCCGCTTCACCGAGGGCGCCGTGACCCTCGACGACGGCCAGGCCTTCGTCCTCGACATGGCCATGGACACCGAGGCGGGTACCGCCGAGCGGGTCGGTTGCGACTACAAGGACCTCGCCGGCGACGTCGCCGTGGGTGACGTCCTGCTCCTCGACGATGGCCGCCTGGTGCTGGAAGTGACCAAGATCGACGGCCCCGAGGTGCACACCACCGTGACCGTCGGCGGGCGGCTGTCCAACAACAAGGGCATCAACAAGCAGGGCGGCGGCCTCTCCGCCGCGGCCCTCACCGACAAGGACAAGGCCGACCTCAAGACCGCCATCGACATCGGCGTCGACTACCTGGCGGTGTCCTTTCCGCGCAGCGCCGCCGATATGCAGGAGGCCCGCGAACTGCTCGGCGAAGCAGGCAAGGAAATCGGCCTGGTGGCCAAGGTCGAGCGTGCCGAGGCGGTGGCCGACCCGGAGACCCTGGACGGCATCATCCGCGCCTCCGAGGCGGTGATGGTGGCCCGCGGCGATCTCGGCGTGGAGATCGGCGACGCCCAGTTGATCGGCGTGCAGAAGCGCATCATCAGCCGCGCCCGCAAGCTCAACCGGGCGGTGATCACCGCCACCCAGATGATGGAGTCGATGATCAGCGCGCCGCTGCCCACCCGCGCCGAGGTGTTCGACGTGGCCAATGCCGTGCTCGACGGCACCGACGCGGTGATGCTCTCCGCCGAGACCGCCGCCGGCGACTACCCGGTGGAGACCATCGAGGCGATGCACCGCCTGTGCCTGGGCGCCGAGCGCGAGCGCACCGCCCAGGAGTCGGGGCACCGCATCCACGAGGGCTTCTCGAAGGTCGACGAGACGGTGGCGCTGTCGGCCATGTACGCCGCCAACCACCTGGAGGGCGTGGCCGGCATCGCCTGCATGACCGCCACCGGCTATACGCCGCTGATCGCCTCGCGCATCCGCTCCGGCCTGCCCATCGTCGGCCTGGCCCATAGCCCCATCGCCCAGCGCCGCATGGCGCTCTACCGGGGCGTGGTCTCGGTGCTCTTCGACACCAGCGCCATGGACGCTACCGAGCTCAATGCCCGCGCCCTGGACGAGCTCCGGGCTCGCGGCATCACCACGCCCGGCGACCTGGTGATCCTCACCCGCGGCGACCATATGAACGCCCACGGCGGCACCAATACGATGAAGATTCTCTCGGTGGCATAAGGAAAACACCGCATAAATGCCTGCGCGGGCGAATCACTGCGTTGCGCGGTGCTAGAAATCCTCACCTATACCCCATAGGCTCCGGTTTCTGCGCTCCGTGCGCCTTGTGCTTCATCCCGCTCGCCGATTTATTCAGAGTTTCCTAAGCTGCCTTCGCCGGCCACCCTTCCCGGTGGCCGGCATTTTTATCGGTGAACCCACGGCGACTCTGGGTAGTGGAAGCGTCAAGAGGCCGTATGGCCGTGAGAGGGCTCGGGAACCGGTTTGCCCGGAACCCGGCTCAGATGCATCACCATGCCGAACAGCTCGACCAGTGACTGAAATACGATGACCACCATGGTGGCTTGTCAGGCCCTGGGCAGTGTCAGGGCGATGGGAAGTACTATGAATGAGTCGTGGGTGCCGAAGCCGAAGGGCCCGGCCGACGGCATGGAGAGCCGGAACAACCTGACGCCACTCCGCCCCCAGGAAGACCCAGGGATAGAAGGGAAGGGCTAGCAACTGCACGAACAGCAATACCGGTACCGTGCGGCTTGGTGCGCTTGCAGTCTTCGCTGGCGCAGTACCTGACGATGGTCGCCTTCTTGTCGGACAGTCGGCGGGGCACCTCGTCCAGGATGTCGTCTCTACCAGTCACGCAGGGTAGTGGTATCGATCATTGGCCTGGCGCACCTCTCCGGGCTCAGGCGTGAGTCGGCTTGGCAACGTAACGGTCCAGCCCCCACAGGAGCAGGCCGAACAGCAGATGTGGCAGGGCGGACGCCGGGATTAGCAGGGGACCAATCGCCAGGCCGGCGAGTCCCCAGCCCACCACGGGGAAGAACACCACCAGGATCACCCCCCATAGTACGGCGGCCAGGCCCAGTGCGGTCGGCAGAGTCTTGCGCGGGAAATAGCGTACGAACACCACCGACCAGAAGGTCACATAGGCCGTATGAAAGAGCAGGCCGACCGGCATCGGCAGGGGCCGTCTCAGCAGGGTTTCGGCGAAGGCCAGGGAAGGTGGCTTCGGGAAGGGCGATACGCCGGTCTTTAACAACGCCATCATGATGATGGCGGTGAGCACCGACACCAGGATTCCGATACCGATCGCCCTGGGCCAGGAAGGTTTGGCGCGAGTTGTCTGGGTCATCTTGCGCTCCTGTAGCCATGAGAGGTATGGATGCCCCCTGCTGGAGAGAGCGGCGGGCTACCGGCGCTGGGACGTGGGACAGCTTGGCCCGCAGCTATCCTCGGCCTCGCAGCAGCAGGCGCCGACCAAGTGCTCCGTCAACGCCAGCAGGGTATCGAACACCGCACGGTAATAAACGAACTGGCCCTCTCGGCGCGATTCGACCAGGCCCACGGCGGCCAGCTTCTGCAGGTGAAAGGTCAGGGCATTCGGCGCCACGTCCAGGCGCTCGGCGAGCTTGCCTGCCGCCAGGCCGGCTGGGCCCGCCGCCGCCAGCTGGCGAATGGTCGCCAGGCGGACGGGGTGGGCGAGAGCCGCCAGCTTACTTGCTACGATGTCATCACTATCTTGATTCATATTTCAATATTAGATGAAGTGATTGATTCATGCAGTATTGAAATTATTATCCCGCACGGCATGACAACTGTTTCACATCCTTGGTGAAAGTCTGAGCACAGAGCATGAGGCCCTCCACCGTCTCACCGATGGCGGGGCTTCCCGGGAGAGTTGACGACCGCGAGCCAGCAGGATGACTCGGCCGCCTAGTCGGGCGGAGGCCTGGGCCGGCATCCTGGCCGACACCGGTACCGGTGTGTCATGAACCGGAAGGCAGGATCACCTGCCCGCTGATCGACTCATTGCACGAGGGCTCGATCAACGAGGCACTGCGGCCCCCCGGAAATTGAAACCGGCAAACCTCGGGACTTTCGCTAGATAGCCCGTCTCCATTCGCTGGATGGCGAAACCGGCATGCTCGAGGAGCCCGGGGATGTCACGGTCGAGCCGGCAGCCTCCCGCCACCTTGCACCACAGCGGATTGATACGCCCCTGCCACTGCCGCACGGCCGCGTCGGGTGCCGTGCCGTGTTCACAGAACAGCAAGCGGCCGCCCGGCCTGAGCACGCGGCGCATCTGCTCGAGTGCGCGCTGCCAATCCGGAATCGTGCACAGGGTGTAGGTGAGCACGACGGTGTCCACACTGTCGTTCTCGAGGGGGATCTCCTCGCCAGGCAAATCCAGCCAGCGCACCTCGAATGGCGCCCCGGCGACGTTGCGGCGCGCCTTGCGACGCATGCCCTCCGAGGGCTCGAGCCCCCACACCAGGTCGACGCGCTGCGGATCATAGTGGGGAAGATTGAGACCGGACCCCATGCCCACCTCCAGCACCCGGCCCCGGGCTTCCGGCACCACTGCCGCCCGCTGACGTTCGACCACCCGGTTGCCGCATGCCAGATGGAGCAGGTGTGGCAGAACATGCTGCTCATACCAGGACATCGAATACCCTCCCTGATTCAGGTTGTTCCGCCGGCGGAATACCACTCCGGAGGATCAAGTGCATGGGCCGGCAGTGAGGCACTTCGCCGGGGCGGTGACGGGGCATTTCTCGGCATCATGGGAGAGCCCGCGAGCCGGGCTATCCCAGTGTCGCCAGGGATGGGAAGAGATCGACCAGGATGCTGGAGAGCCGCGTCATGGTGCCCGAGACGATGGCCATGCCCATCAGGATCACGATCGTGCCGGCGACCGGGCGAGCATAGGCGCTCCATTTCCCCAGGCGCTGCCGATGCATGGCGAAACGGTTGATCAGCAGGGTGCTGGCGAGGAAGGGCAGCGCCAGGCCCGCCGAGTAGGCACTGAGATAGATCATGCCGGCCTGGGCACTGGCGGCACTGGAGGTGGCCATCAGGATGGCGCCCAGGATGGGGCCGATACAGGGTGTCCAGCCGATGGCGAAGGATACCCCGAACACCGTCGCCGACAGCGGGGAGCCCCCCTGGACCTTCGGCGTGAACTGAAACGTGCGCTGGAACAACGACAACCGGAACACACCGGTCATGAACAGGCCCAGCACGATCACCACCGAGCCGGCGACCCAGTTGAACTCCTGGCGATACCCCCGCAGCAATTGGCCGATACCACTGGCGCCGAGTCCCAGCATGATGAACACGATGCTGAAGCCGAAGACGAAGAAGACACTGAGGATCAATGCTTCCAGCCGCCTGTCGGCCTTGCCGGCACTACCGCCCGTGACCACCGACAGGTAGGCCGGTAGCAGCGGCAAGGTGCAGGGCGAGAAGAAGGAGATCAGCCCGCCGGCGAAGGCACCGAACAACCCAATAGAAGAAAGAGATTCCAAGGCGTGACGCCTCCCGGGGGCGAGATGTTAGGCGCGACAAGCGAGTCGGCATCCGTCTTGGCGAAGGATTCTAAAGGTTATACCTGCGTTAAGGTCAACCACGAATAGACGGCTAGCTATATGACCCGAGGGAATGCAGGGCGAGCCGAAATCTCTTGACCTTAAAGTTGACTTGAAGGTTATCGTGCCTCTATCCGATGGGCTTTCGGTGTCTCGCGGCCGTCCTCGAAGGTGCCGGAGTGCGTGCCACCGAGGACGGGATGACGGTGTCCTTCCGATGTCGCGAGCCGGCGGGACCCAACGAAGCCACGGTCAAGGAACCAGGCCGACCGCCCAGGCGGGCGGACGCCCCGAATCACGGCGTCGTGAGGTTAAGCCATGCAAACACTCAGTATCGGCGAGCTTGCCGAGCGTAGCGGGGTCGCCAGCCAGGCGATCCGGTATTACGAGAAAGAGAAGCTCATGCCCGCCCCCGAGCGAACGGAAGCCAATTATCGGCGCTATCCCTTGGATGCGGTGGCCAGGCTGCAATTCATCGTTCACGCCAAGCAGTGGGGCTTCACGCTCGACGAGATCCGTGAGCTGCTGATCCTCCAGGATGCCAACGGTGACCGGGCACAGGCCAAGCGCATCGCCGCAGAGAAGCTGCACAAGATCCGCGAGCAGATCAAGCACCTCTCGCGAATCGAAGCCGTGCTGTCGAAAACACTCGATGAATGTGCGGGCGAAGGGCCGATGCAGGAAGGTTGCCCGATCGTCGAGGCCATCGCCGAGCAGGGCGAATGATCGGCCGCGTCACGCCGGGGAGCCCGCGCTCGCACGCCGGGCCGGCGAGAAGTCCAGAGGGGAGAGCGCAATGATGGCGGAAAACGTCGATATCGAGATTCGTGGCATGTCCTGCGCCTCCTGTGTCGGGCGCGTGGAGCGGGCACTCGGCCAGCAGCCAGGCGTCATCGACGCTCGGGTGAACCTGGCCACACAGAAGGCGGCCATCCAGGTGGAGGGGGGCACCACGACGGCCAGCCTGCTCGATGCCATCGAAACGGCGGGCTATCAGCCAGTCGTGGAGAGCCTCGAGATTTCCGTCACCGGCATGAGCTGCGGTTCCTGCGTTTCGCGAATCGAGCGAGCGCTCGGCAAGCTGCCCGGCCTCGTGGAGGCGAGTGTCAATCTCACCACCCAGAAGGTCTTCGTCCGTTTCCTGCCGGGTGCCGTGTCGTTGCCACGCATCCATCATGCCATCCGCGAGGCGGGCTATGAGCCACAGGAGGCCGATGCGCCACAGCAGCCGGACGGCGTGGATGAGGAGGGAACCCGGTTGCGCCATCGGGTCGTGCTCGCCGCCGTGTTCACGATTCCGGTGGTCATTATCGCCATGGGCAAGATGATCCCGGCGCTGGAGGCGCTCTTCTCTAGCTTGATGCCACACCGAGGCTGGATGGGCGTCGAGTGGCTGCTGACCACGCCCGTCCTGTTCTACGCTGGGGCGCGCTTCTATCGCGCCGGCTATGCCGAACTCCGGCATGCCAATCCGGGCATGAACAGCCTGGTCATGATCGGCTCGAGCGCCGCCTACTTCTATTCGGTCGTCGCCCTGCTGTTCCCCGGGTTCTTCCCCGCCGGTACCGCCGAAAGCTATTTCGAGGCAGCGGCGGTGATCGTGACGCTGATCCTGCTGGGACGCTACTTCGAGCACATCGCCAAAGGCCGCACCTCCGAGGCGATCAAGAAGCTCCTGCAACTGCAGGCGAAAACCGCCCGCGTCATTCGCGACGGTGAAGCGGTCGAGGTGCCGATAGAGGCCGTCGTGCCCGGTGATCGCCTTGTGGTCCGCCCGGGGGAGCGCATCCCGGTGGACGGCGTCGTTGAGGCAGGTCACTCCTACGTCGACGAGTCGATGATCAGCGGTGAGCCGGTGCCGGTCGCCAAGCAGCAGGATGCCGAAGTCGTCGGCGGCACCATCAACAAGAACGGGGCCCTTACCTTTCGCGCCACGCGGGTCGGCGCCGACACCCTGTTGTCACAAATCATCAAGATGGTGGAATCGGCGCAGGCTGAGAAGCCCCCGATCCAGCAACTGGCCGACAAGATCGCCGGGGTGTTCGTGCCCGTGGTGATCGCCATCGCCCTGATCACCTTCGGGGCCTGGCTCGCCTTCGGGCCGACCCCGGCGCTGTCCTTCGCCTTCGTCACCACGGTGAGCGTGTTGTTGATTGCCTGCCCCTGTGCCATGGGCCTGGCCACCCCGACCGCGATCATGGTCGGTACCGGCAAGGGCGCCGAGATGGGGGTGCTGTTCCGCAGGGGAGCGGCGCTCGAGACGCTGGCCAAGATGGATACGGTGGTGCTTGACAAGACCGGCACCCTGACCCGAGGTCGCCCCGAGCTGACCGACTTCGAGGTGATCGAGGGGCACGAGAGCGAGGTGCTGCGACTGGTCGCGGCGGCGGAAGCCCAGAGCGAGCACCCGATCGCCGAGGCCATCGTGCGCGGTGCCCGGGCGCGTGGGCTCGAATTGCCGACCGTCAGCCATTTCGGCGCCGAGCCGGGCTATGGCATCGAGGCCGATGTCGCCGGTCACCGGCTTCATATCGGGGCCGATCGCTACATGAGCCGGCTGGGGATCGAGCTCGAGCAGACGGAAGAACGTGCCAAGGCGCTTGCCGAAGACGCCAAGAGCCCCCTCTATGCCGCGGTGGACGGCCGGCCCGCGGCAATCATCGCGGTGGCCGACCCGCTCAAGGCGGGCTCGGCCGAGGCCATCGCGGCACTCAAGGGGCAGGGGCTGGAAGTGGCCATGCTCACCGGCGACAACCACGCCACCGCCGAGGCCATCGCTCGGCAGGTCGGCATCCAGCGGGTCCTCGCCGAGGTGCTTCCCGATCAGAAGGCGACAGAGATACGGCGCCTCCAGTCGGAAGGCAAGCGTGTCGCCTTCGTGGGGGACGGTATCAACGACGCCCCCGCCCTGGCCCAGGCCGATGTCGGCATCGCCATCGGTACCGGGACCGATATCGCCATCGAGGCCGGCGATGTGGTGCTGATGCGTGGCGACCTGCGCGGCATCGTCAATGCCACGGCACTCTCCAAGCGCACCCACCGGACCATTATCGGCAATTTCGTCTGGGCCTATGGCTACAACCTGGCGCTGATCCCTGTGGCGGCCGGGGTGTTCTATCCGTTGGTCGGCGTATTGCTCAACCCCATGCTGGCGGCCGCCGCCATGAGCATCTCCAGCGTCTTCGTGCTGAGCAACTCGTTGCGGCTGCGCCGCTTCACGCCGAAGGCCGGCGATGTGGCACCGAACACAGGGGAATCGGCCCAGCAGGAAGGTGTTCATTCCGCCTGAACCATTCATTAGGTTGTAAAGAGGCATTCACAATGATGGGAAGTGAGAACTGCATGTGGGGGATGGCGGGGATGGGGCTGATTGCCATCCTGCTGCTTATTGCTCTGGGGCTGGGCCTCGTCGCACTTGTCAAATATACCCGCTCCGGCCAGTGAGGCGCACACGTGAAACGGAGATTGATACTGCTTCTCCCCTTGCTGGTCTTCCTTGGCTTGGGGTTCTTCCTCTACCGGGGCCTGGCATTGGATCCGAGTGCCAGAGACTCGGCGCTATTGGCTCAACCATTTCCGGCCTTTACCCTGACGACGCTGGAAGCTTCCTCGCGCCGTGTCGACGAGTCCCTTCTCGAAGGCGAAGTGACTCTGGTCAACGTGTGGGGAGAATGGTGCCCGACCTGTAAACATGAAATGCCACAATTACTGGACCTGGCCGAAGGCGGAATTCGATTGGTTGGCGTTAATCTCAAGGACACTCGGGAGAAAGGGCTGGAGTTTCTCGATACGTTTGGCAATCCCTTTGAGATCAATATATTCGATCCGGAAGGAGAGCTGGGATTCGAGCTGGGCGTTTATGGTGCGCCGGAAAGCTTTCTGGTCGATGCCGAGGGGATTATCCGCTATAAGCACACGGGATATATCACCCCAGAAGATGTCGAAAAGATCACGCAGGAAGTGGCGAGGTGGCAGCGATGAGCTGATCGGAAAGATGCCATTTTCTTTTTAAATTACGCCGCCTGTCATGATCATACAAGGAAGACACATGCTGCAATATCCTCGGATCGATCCCGTGGCCATCTCCTTGGGACCAGTCCAGATACACTGGTATGGCCTGATGTATGTGGTCGGGCTGGTTGCCGCCTGGTGGCTGGGTCGACGACGTGCCCATCGCCTCGGCCTGACCCACGATGATATCGGTGATCTGATTTTTTACGCTGCCCTGGGGATCATCCTGGGGGGGCGTATCGGCTATGTGCTGTTCTATGGACTCGATCAACTACTGGCTAACCCATGGTGGCTACTTCGGGTCTGGGATGGTGGCATGAGCTTCCATGGTGGACTCATCGGCGTGCTGATAGCGGCATGGCTGTTTGCCCGCAAGCACCGCCTGGCCTTCTTCCAGTTGACCGATTTCATTGCCCCGCTGGTGCCGATCGGACTGGGCGCCGGACGCCTCGGTAATTTCATCAATCACGAGCTGCCGGGGCGTATCAGCGATGTCCCCTGGGCGATGGTTTTCCCTCCCATGATGGGGCTGGGATCGGAACCTCGTCATCCCTCGGCACTCTACGAGCTCGCCCTGGAAGGGGTAGCACTGTTTGCCGTCCTATGCTGGCTGTCGCGCCGGCCTCGCCAGCGGGGCCTCATCTCGGGGCTGTTCCTGGTGCTTTATGGCGCCTTCCGCTTCGTGGTGGAGTTCGTGCGCCTGCCCGACCCCCACCTGGGCTTCATCGCCTCCGGCTGGTTGACCATGGGGCAGCTGTTGACCCTGCCGATGCTTATCGCGGGGCTGGCCCTGGTCGTCTGGTCGAGGCATCAGGCGGTGGATGACGCCAAAGCGGCGGTGGCCTCATGAACACGGCCCTGGCTTCTCTGCTGGTGCTGCTGGTCATCGCCACACCGGTAGCGGCCCGTGAGGCGAGTTCCGTGGGTGGTGACCAGAGCTCCCCCTTCAGTCACCCGGCTCAACGAGAGTTCCTGCCGGCTAGAGAAGCCTTCCGGGCCAGCGCCTGGCGAGACGACCAGCGGCTCCATGTCGGCTTCATCATTGCCGAGGATTATTACCTCCACCGTCACCAATTCGCGCTGGAGAGCCGTAACCCGGCGGTGAGTCACGGTGAGTTGGCCTTGCCTCCCGGCGTACCCATGGTGCATGCGTCTCTGGGAGAGATCGAGGTGTTCTATGACCGTGTGGTGGTCAGTGCGCCCATCGAGGCACTGGAGATCACTGCCGAGTCGCTGGCCATCACGGTGACCTTTCAGGGCTGTTCCGACCGGGGGCTCTGCTATCCGCCCGAGCGGGTCGAGCTTGATGCGCTGTACGGTTCGCCTCCGGCGGCTTTTGATTCTCCCCTCGTGATACCGGGGATAGCGAAAATGGAGCGCCTTGAATGGATCCCGCCGACCTGAGCCTACCGCCGCTGGTGGCGGCCTTCGTCTTCGGCCTGCTGGGGGGCGCGCACTGCATCGGCATGTGTGGCGGCATCATGAGTGCCCTGACCTTTGCCGTGCCCCCCAGCATGCGTCAGCCGAGCCGCCTGGCCGGAATGCTGCTTGGCTACAACCTCGGTCGTATCAGCAGCTACATGATCGCCGGTGCCCTGGTGGCGCTGCTCGGTTCCGTCCTCAATCATGCCCTGGACGGTATCGCCCTGGCGCTGCGTATCCTGGCGGCGATCATGCTGATCCTGATGGCACTGTATATCGCCGACTGGTGGAAGGGCTTGCTGCGTATCGAGGCCCTGGGTCGCTTCCTGTGGCGGCGTATCGAACCGCTGGGCCGACGCTTGATGCCCGTCGTGAAGGTGCCCCAGGCCTTCGTGCTGGGGTCGATCTGGGGCTGGATGCCCTGCGGGTTGATCTATTCGATGCTGGCCTGGAGCCTGGCCGTGGCCGAGCCGTTGCGCGCCGCGACGATGATGGGGGCCTTCGGTCTCGGCACCCTGCCCGTCGTCCTGGCGACCGGTGTGGCAGCGCGCCGCGTCGCGCTATGGATTCGTCATCCGGCGACTCGCACGCTGGCGGCGCTGTTGATCATCGCTTTTGCCGTCTGGCAGCTGTGGCACCTGCAATCTATGAGCGGTATGGGCGATATGACCAGCGGTACGATGTCATCGCATCATTGATAGCGCGCTGCGCGGGCCATCCGGGCCGATAGCGGATTTCGCCGATCCCAGCGTTTCGATCAGTTGCTTCAGGCTGGGGGCCGCATCGTGATCGTGGGTGGTGTGCTCCAACCATCGCGCTATCGCCTGGAGCTCGTGGATCCGCGAGCGGAGGCGTGCTCCATGTTCCACCAGTAGCGTGTCCCTATCGACAGCCGGAGGACTATCTTGGTCTACCCAGGACAATATCCGCTTGATTTCTGGGAGGCCGATTCCCAACGAACGAAGGCAATCGATGAAACGAAGGCGGCCCAGAGCCTCCGCATCATAGAGCTGATAGCCATTACGTGGATCACGGCGCGGTTGCAACAAGCCTTCCCGCGTGTAGTGACGTACCGTATCCGCGGTTACTCCTCCGGCTCGAGCCAATTCGATAACACGCAATGCCTGAATCCTTACCTGCCTCTCATGAACTCAATTTACAACCATGAGGCCGCCCAAGGGTCAAGGCCGCTGTCGGTACATCATGATGTGCCTTTACCCCGGCACTGAAGCGAGAAAAAGAGCGCTTGACCTTGAAGTGGGCTTCAAGGATACCTTTTCAAAAAGCAGCGCCGCTGCCGGGGGAAATCGTAACCCAGCCTTGCCGACGGCCCGCTGGTGGCAAGGCGATTCATGGGAAGAAAGAGGAGAGCATCATGCAGAAACATCACACAGCGATCCTGACCGTTTCCATTATCGTTGCCAGTGGTTTCGGGGCCAGCATGCTCCTGGCGCAGGAAGAGCCTCAGCATGAGGCGTTGGATAATCAGGACCCGCATGGCGATATGATGCAAGAGGGTGGCATGCACGGAATGATGGAGATGATGGGTGACATGCATGCCATGATGGAGCAGTGCAATACCATGATGGAAGGCATGCAACAGGGTCATGCTGACGATAGTAATACCTGATGGAAGAATGTCAGGGCGGCTGCGCATAGGAACAGCCCTCTCTGTGTTTAGAGGATACGAGGGGAGGACAGTATTTGAGGAAGTACACCCATGCGCCATTGGCCATTCTCTGGCTGGTGGCAAGTGCTCCGTCCTTCGCTCATTCCCTCGAAGAGGCCGAGCAAACGTTACAGGACCGTGAGCACTACGCCCAGTTCGTCGACCAGTCGGCTCCGGCATTCTCCTTGACCGATGCCGATGGCAATGTCGTCTCTTCCTCCGACCTGGAAGAGAGCATCGTGGTACTCAATTTCATCTATACGCGCTGCAAAGAAGCCTGCCCGGTACATATGAACCTGATTGCCGAAGTGCAGGAAAAGGTCAGCGATGCCGGCCTAGGTGACGATGTCGAGTTTATTACTATCGCCACCGATAACGAGGATGTCGCCGGCACACGCGACAATATGCGGGCCTACGGTGAGAACTTCGCCCTGGACCTCGCCAACTGGCGCTTTCTGTATCGGGGCGAAAACGAACCGGCCGATACCACCCGGCAGATTGCCGAAGCCTATGGTCTCCGATTCGATAACGTGGCAGAGGGCGTTCAGGCCCACGCGGTCGTCACTCATGTCATCGATTCGTCGGGCCGGATGCGTGCCCGCTTTCATGGCCTCGACTTCTCGCTGGATAATCTGGTGTCCTATGTGACAGTGCTGGCCGAAGGACCCGAGGCCCTGTCCATTGGTACCTGGGAGCGACTTCAGCAATTTTTCGCCGAGATGATCGAATGAGCCCTAGGGGCGCTCGCTCACCCTGGGGTATTTGGCCCATCCTCGTGCTTTCCAAGGAGAACAGAGAAATGAAACACTTGAAGAGACTCACCATGGCCACACTGCTGGCTTTTCCCCTGGTGGGTTGGGCCGCCGGTACCTCGGCGACCCTCTACAAGAACCCCAATTGTGGCTGTTGTGCCGAATACGCCAATTACCTCGAACGAAACGGGTTCGAGGTGGAGACGATCGATACCCATGATCTCGCCCAGCTGAAAGCCGAACACAACGTCCCCGAGCCGTTGTACGGCTGCCATACCACGCTCATCGACAACTACGTTTTCGAGGGTCACGTCCCCGTGGAAAGCCTTACTCGGGTACTCGAGGAGCAACCGTTCATCAATGGCCTTAGCGTGCCCGGCATGCCACTTGGCTCCCCGGGGATGTCTGGCGAGAAGCAGGGTCCCCTCGAGGTCTACACCCTGGACTTCCAGACAACCGATACCCCCGAAGTTTACGCCACTCACTGAACAAGGTGATCGTAGGTGATTGCGAAACTGACCGTAAGCAGGTGGCTAGTGGCGGTGTTTCTGATGGCCATGACCACTATGGCTGCCGCCACCACCCCTCCTGAGCGCCTGGGGCCTCAGGGTTTTCTTCTCTGGGAAGGCCCCCGCGAGGTGTCGGAAATCAGCTTCGAGGATAGCAACGGCACTTCACTGACGCTTGCCGACTTCGAGGGAAAGCAGATCCTGCTCAATATCTGGGCGACATGGTGTGGCCCTTGCCGCGAGGAAATGCCCACCCTGGATGCCCTCCAGGCCGAATTGGGTGGGACGGATTTCGAGGTCGTTGCGCTCTCGATCGACCGTAAGGGCATCGAGGTCGTCAATGAATTCTATCAGGAGGTGGGTATCGAGCATCTTGCCCCCTATGTCGATCCAACCGGCATGGCCAGCGCGGACTTGGGTGCCGTGGGTATTCCCACGACGCTGCTGCTCGACCGCCAAGGCAGGGAAATCGGGCGCCTGGTCGGGGAGGCCGAATGGGATACCCCCGAGATGCTCGACTTTCTTGCCGAAACGATAGCAACCACCCAAGAGGAAGCGCCATGAGTTGTTGTGACGACAAACCCCCACAGGGTCAGCAGAAGTCCGGACTGAAGGGGCTGGTGACAGGGCCACGCCGCTGGATGCTCCTGGGTGCCGTGGTGGTGGCTGGTGGCCTTTCCCTGGGCTGGGATCAACTGGTCCTGCTGGGTATCGCTCCTGTCCTGGTGAGTATCTTGCCTTGCCTCGTCATGTGCGGAGCAATGTGCATGATGAAATGCAAGGACAAGAAAGGTAAGGCTACCGACCAGGGCGAAGTCTCTGACGTCCAAGCCAAGGTGGAAGCTTCTCCTATAGCGTCAAGGGCGACGGAAACCATCACTCGCCAGGTAGCGGATCGCAACGCGCCGACCGAGCCTCCTGCCTCCAAGCTCCAAGCCTAGCCGCGGGGTATGTGGGAACTTGCCAATATCGGCCTGGCCACGGCCTTTCTGGCCGGCCTGATCTCGTTCGCTTCGCCCTGTGTCTTGCCGCTCGTGCCTGGCTATCTCTCCTTCGTGGCCGGGCGCTCGCTTGGGCAGTTACGGGAAGCGGGCCGGCGCGAGCGGCTCCGGGTGTTGACCCAGTCGATCTGGTTCGTGCTCGGGTTCTCCACGGTATTCTTGATGCTGGGGGCCAGTGCCACGGCCATCGGTCGCCTGCTGCTGGTCTATCGCCAGGAGGCGAACCTGGTCGGCGGTATCATCGTCATCCTGTTCGGTGCCTTTATGACCGGACTCATCCCGCTGCACTGGTTACAGCGAGAATGGCGATTGATCGGCCGGCTCGAGGACGCGGGTGGCGGCCCCGGAGCGGCTTATCTGCTCGGCGTGGCCTTCGCCTTCGGCTGGACCCCCTGCATCGGCCCGATCCTCGGCGCCATACTGACCGTCAGCGCCTCGACGGCCAACGCCTCGAGTGGCATGGCGTTGCTCGGCATCTATTCGCTGGGCCTGGGGGTGCCCTTCCTGCTGACTGCGGTGTCGCTCGATCGCTTCCTGCTCCACCAGCAATTTCTGCGCCGCTGGGGCCGAATCATGCACCTGGCGGCCGGACTGATCATGATCCTGATGGGGGTCTTGATGATCACTGGGAAACTAACCGCGCTGTCTTACTGGCTATTGCGCACCTTCCCTGCCTTGGGTGCCATTGGTTAGCCATGATTCGAGGAAATAGTGAAATGAACAAGATCGTGAATCGCTTCTGGCGCGCCCTGTCGCTGACGGGGTGGGTCATGGCCAGCCTGGGCCTTGCCGGTGTGGCCGGGGCTTCCGAGGAGGCATCGCCATCGCTGCATTACGCCCCGATGGGCGAGCGGCTGCTCAAGGTGCAGGCCAACCAGCTTTTCGAGAGCACGGATGATGGCGAGGCCTGGACAATGATTCCCTTGCCCGAAGAGGTGTCGGCGGGACGCCTGGCAGCGGTAGCGGCGACCGCCGAACCCGCCCTCTATATCGCGGGTCCCTCGATCGGAGTGCAGCGCAGCACCGATCATGGGGAGACCTGGCATGCACTCAACGATGACCTGCCTGACCAGGACGTTATCGCTTTCACCATACACCGCCGGCAACCCGACACGCTTTATGCAATGATCGCCGGCGACGGTCTCTACCAGAGCGAGGATGCCGGCGCGACCTGGAAGAAGATGGATAGCGGCCCTGCCCAACCCGTCCGCCGGCTCCTTCATTCCGATATGGAGGGCAGCATGCAGACCGGCTGGCTCTACGCGGTATCCGACGATGCGGTACGCCTGTCGATGGACTGCTTCTGCGGTTGGCGACCGACCGGAGAACTCGATGCCGGTCGCGTCCATGATGTGGCCTACGATCTCGATGCTCCCGAACGTGTCTATGTCACCACGGAGCAGGGCCTGTGGCGCAGCGACAATGGCGGTCAGGAATGGCAGCGGGTGAATGGGGACGGCCCGGCGCTCGTCGTGCTGGTCCCTGCGCCAGAGGGAACACTCTATGGCCTGGATCGCGAGGGGGAACTCATGCTCAGCGAAGATCAGGGCCAGACCTGGACACTTCCCGATGCCTAAGTGCCGGCCCCTGGTCACGATGTGGCTGCTGTTGAGTGCCGCGGGCCTGGCCATGGCGGACGGAGGCCCTTCTTCGCGCGATACTGCTGCGCTGGACGCGGGGGACAGGCTCTATCGGCAATACTGCGCCAGCTGCCACGGCATCGAGGGCGAGGGCCAGCCGAACTGGGAACGCCAGAATGCCCGGGGCGAATTGCCGGCGCCCCCTCACGGGCCGGAGGGGCATACTTGGAAACATTCCGATGCCATGCTCTACCGGATCGTCGCCGAGGGGTGGCGCGATCCCTGGAACAGGACCGAGCGACTGACCATGCCGGCCTTCGAGGATGTCCTGACCCCGGCCGAAATTCGCACCGTGATAAATCACCTCAAGACGTTATGGACTCCGGAACAGCGGCGTCATCAGGCGAGTGAAAGCGAAGGCTCCCCCTACCCCGCAGATCGGCGCCGATAGTCCTGCCTCGACTCCGTAAAGGCGTTGGTGATCGGGATGAGCGCTTCCATCGGGGCACTTCACAGAGCGGTTCTCTACGAACTGCCGATGTGTTATTCCCTTGGGTTTCCTACCTCACTGAGCCCTTCATGCAATGACGCAATGAGCGGGCAAGTGATATTGCCTCGCTCTGTGTGGCAGCGGTGAACCATCTCGTCCAGCACCTGCTCGATACGCTGGAGGCCTTCGATCTTCTTCCGAACATCCGCCAACTTATGCTCCGCCAGGGCGCTGGCCTCCTCGCAATGGGTGCCATCCTCCAGGCGTAGCAACTCGGCGACCTCGTCCAGGCTGAAACCGAGCCGCTGTGCGGTTTTCACGAACGTCAACCTGCCGATATCGGCGGCACCATAGCGTCGAATGCCTCCGGGTGGACGCTCGGGCTCCGATAATAGCCCTCGTCGCTGGTAATAGCGGATGGTCTCGACATTGACGCCAGCCGCCTTGGCCAGGCCGCCAATGGTCAGGGTGTCCGCCACTCTATCTGCGCGCCTCTTCATAGTGCTTGATTCCGTACCCAGCTACGGAAGTAACCTTATCGTAGTATCCCCCATCCTCAAAGGAGGAACGTCAATGCGGACAGTGAAAACGGGGCGCGGCCCCCTGGCCGCCGGTGGGATCACGGCCCTTCTGGCCTCGGCATGTTGCCTCGGGCCTCTGGTGCTGGTCACGCTGGGCGTTTCCGGCGCCTGGATCGGCAACCTGACGGCCCTGGAGCCCTATCGCCCGCTGTTTATCGGCGTGGCACTGGTGGCGCTGTTCTTCGCCTGGCGTCGAATCTTTCGACCAGCGGCAAGCTGCCGGCCGGGTGAAGTGTGCGTCCTTTCCCGAGTCCGCGTGGCCTACAAGGTGATCTTCTGGCTGGTGTCGGTGCTGGTATTGATCGCCCTGGGATTCCCCTACGTCCTGCCGCTGTTCTATTGAAAGGAGAGTTTCTCATGAGAAGGCGTTTCGCGCTGGTACCCCTTATCGCCTTGCTCAGCATGCCCGTATGGGCCGCCATGCAGACCGTGACGATCTCGGTGCCGGGCATGACCTGCGCCGCCTGTCCGATCACCGTCAAGGTCGCCCTCAACAGGGTGGACGGCGTCTCGCAGGTCGAGGTGAGCTACGCGAATCTCGAGGCCGTGGTCACCTTCGATGACACTCGGACGTCGGTGGAAGCCTTGACCGAGGCCACGGCCAACGCTGGCTATCCCTCCACCCTGAAGCCCTCGGAAGCGGATCGGGAGTAACCAATGAAGAACCCTAAGACCCTGCTGCGCGTGAGCGTGATCGGTACCGTCCTGGTGGCGCTGTGCTGTTTTACGCCGATTCTGGTGATCCTGCTCGGCACGGTGGGCCTGGCGGCACTGACCGGCTATCTGGACTATGTGTTGTTTCCCGCGCTGGCCTTCTTTATCGGCCTGACCGTCTATGCGCTATGGAGAAAGAAGCAGTACGACACCTGTTGTGAACACAGCTCCATCAAATCAAGGCATACGCCCCATGAGTGACATCAAGAAGCTGCCCATCGCGGTCATCGGGTGAGTTGTTTCATTGGCTTGCCCGCCACGGTGAAGGAATAAGCATGAAAGGTCCGCAGAAGTTTTCGAGCGTCGTGCTTGGCAGCGTGCTGATGGCGCTGTGTTGCGTCGTGCCAATCGTCCTGATTCTGTTCGGTACGGCGGGCCTGGCCGCGCTGACAGGCTATCTCGACTACGTGCTTTTCGCTGCCCTGGCCCTGGTCATCATTATCGGCTTGCCTCTCTACGCTCGACACCACAAGCGCAAGCAGGACGCCGGCTGTCCCCATAAAGACTCGGAGAAACGTGATGATTGAACTCAACGTGGGTGGCATGACCTGTGACTGTTGTGCGGATCATGTCAGGGAAGCCCTGGAGAAAGTGCCCGGCGTGCGGTCGGTGGAGGTCTCCTATCCACAAGGGACGGCATCGGTAGCCGTTGACCCGGGGACACCGGCCTCGGCGTTGACGTTTGCCGTGACCCGACTTGGCTACCAGGTCCGACTGGCCGACAGTGGGATACCTTCCCCGATAGGCGCACCGGTTTCCAAGGGCCGCGATGAAGACGCCCTGCATATTGCGGTGATCGGCAGCGGCGGTGCCGCCATGGCGGCGGCCCTGAAGGCCGCCGAGCGCGGCGCCCGCATCACCCTGATCGAACGCGGCATCCTCGGTGGTACCTGCGTCAACACCGGCTGTGTACCTTCCAAGATCATGATTCGTGCGGCGCATATTGCCCACTGGCGTACGGCGAGTCCCTTCGATGCCGGCCTGAGCGCCCAGGCGCCGGTGGTGGACCGGGCGAAACTGCTCGAGCAACAGCAGGGGCGTGTCGAGGAACTGCGTGATGCCAAGTACGAGGGGATCCTGCGCGACCACCCGGCCATCACGGTCCTGCATGGCGAGGCCCGGTTCGTCGATACCCGCAGCTTGGCGGTCAAGCTGAACGAGGGCGGCGAGCAGACCGTCCGCTTCGATCGCGCCTTCATCGGCAGCGGCGCTCGTCCGGCAGAGCCGCCGGTGCCGGGCCTGGCCGACACCCCCTACCTGACCTCCACCGGCGCGCTGGCCCTGGACGCCCTTCCCGAACGGCTGATCGTGATCGGCGCCTCGGTGGTGGCCCTGGAACTGGCCCAGGCCTTCGCCCGGCTGGGCAGCCGGGTCACGGTGCTGGCCCGCAGCCGCCTGCTCTCCCGGGAGGACCCGACGGTGGGTGACGCGCTGGAGGCGGCGTTTCGCCGCGAGGGCATCGAGGTGCTCAGGCAGACCCAGGCGAGCCGCGTGGACTATCTCGACCATGAATTCGTGCTGGACACCAACGCCGGGACCCTGCGGGCGGATCAACTGCTGATCGCCACCGGACGGACACCCAACACCGAGGCCCTGAACCTAGCGAGCATCGGCGTGGAAACCGCGCGTGGGGTGATTCTGGTCGATCAGCATCTACAAACCACGGTGCCGGGCCTCTATGCCGCCGGTGACTGCACCGATCAGCCGGAGTATGTCTATGTCGCCGCCGCCGGGGGCAGCCGGGCCGCCGTCAATATGACCGGGGGCGCGGCCGCCCTGGACCTGAGCGTCATGCCGGCGGTGATCTTCACCGACCCCCAGGTGGCCACCGTCGGCCTGACGGAAGCCGCGGCACTCGAGCAGGGCCTCTGCGTTGAGTCCCGCGTGCTCGACCTGGAAAACGTGCCGCGTGCGTTGGTCAATTTCGATACCGACGGTTTCATCAAACTGGTGGCCGAACGCGACTCGGGCCGCTTGCTGGGTGTGCAGGCGGTGGCGGGGGAGGCCGGCGAGTTGATCCAGACGGCGGTGATGGCGCTGCGCGCCCGCATGACCGTCCACGACATCGCCAATGAGCTGTTTCCCTACCTGACCATGGTGGAAGGGCTTAAGCTCTGCGCCCAGACCTTCACCAAGGATGTGACGCAGTTGTCCTGCTGTGCCGGCTGAGCGATATCGCTCGCATATCCCCCGGATAATCCGAATAGCGCATTTTTTCAGGCATCGATAAACGCCAGGGCCCGGCAAGACTGCCGGGCCCTGGCGTTTATCGCTAAGGCGGGGGCTCACTCCTCGCTAAGGGCGGCGATCACCTCGCCGGTGTGCTGCACATGGTCGGCCAGCAGGCGCCGGGCCAGGTCGCCGTCCCGGGCCTTGAGGGCCTCGAGGATCTCGCGGTGCTCCTCGGTGGACTCCTGCCAGCGGCCCAGGCGATCCAGGGCCAGGTAGCGGGCCCGCTCCAGGCGCCCCAGCAGGCCGCGGTGGGTCTCCTCGAGGACCGGGTTCCTGGCGCCGGCGACGATCAGGCCGTGGATGCGCTGGTTGAGCTCGAAGTAGGCGTTGCGGTCGCCCTTGGCCAGCAGTCGCTCGAGGCGCTCCTGGAGGCTCTCCAGGCGCTTGAGCTCGGTATTGGTCATGCGCTCGGCGGCCAGGCCGGCGGCCAGGCTCTCCAGGCCGGCCTCCACCTCGAAGAGGTGCTCCAGCTCCCTGGCGTCGATGGGCGCCACCCGGGCGCGGCGGTTGCGCGGCATCACCACCAGCCCCTCGCCGGCCAGGCGCTTGAGCGCCTCCCGCAGCGGCGTGCGGGAGATGCCCAGCTCCTCGCAGAGGGCCGGCTCCAGCAGGGTCTCCCCGGGGGGCAGCTGGCCGCGGACGATGCGCCGGTGCAGGGCCAGGTAGGCCTCTTCCGCCAGGGACGGGGTAACGATGCGGGTCACCCCCGCGGAGGACTCCGTACTCATGGGCATGCTCCTTTAGGGCCTCGGTCTATTCTCCCTCAGCGAGGGGCGATGTCCAGTCAGGCCGGGGTCGTCAGGCCGCCGCGCCCCACCAGGCGCGCCAGGGTCTCCGGGAGCCCCTGGCAGGGCTTGGTGGGAGGCGCGGCGAAGCTGCCGGCGGTGGGCGTCGTGGCGCCCAGGTCGACCAGCGCCTGGGCCTGGTGCAGGGCACAGGTCACGCCATCCAGGGCCGGCACCGGCAGACGCTCGGCGACGCTCCGGGCCAGGCCGGCCAGGGGCGCCCCGGCGAGGATCAGCACGTCGGCGCCGTCATCCTGCACCGCCCGCTCGGCCAGGGCCACCAGGCGCTCGCCCTGGTCCTCCTGGACCCGGCCGATATGCGCCAGGGTCTCGTCCAGGGCGCGGATGCTGGCCAGGCGATCGGCGAAGCCGTAGCCGGCGATGGTCTCCCGATACCAGGCCTGGATGCGCTGGGAGATGGCGATCACCGAGAAGCGGCCGCCCTGCTGGCAGGCACTGACCAGCGCCGCCTCGGTCATGCCCACCACCGGGATCGGCAGGATCTCGCGCAGGGCGGTCAGCCCCGGGTCGCCGAAGGCCGCCACCACCACGGCATCGTGGTCGGCGTAGCGTTCGGCGGCGACCTGCATGGCGGCATAGCCGCCGATCTGGGCCTCGGCGCGGGTCTCGATATAGGCCACGCCGAAGGGCGCGGTGGCCATGCTCAGCTCGGTGCCGGGGCGGGTGCTGCGCCGCGCCTCGCGCTCGATCAGGGCGGTGACATCGGGGGAGATATTGGGGTTGATGACCAGTAGTTTCATGGCGTGCTCGCTTGTTATTTCCCGCCGTGGGCGGACCCGCGGCGGGGGAAGAAAGAGCCTCCGGCACCCGTCCGAGTGGGGCCGGAGGAAGAGGCAATCAGTAGCCCAGGGCCCGGGGCAGCCAGGTGACGATGCCGGGGAAGGCGATGCAGGCGATCAGTACCGCGTACTGGAAGGCGATAAAGGGCCAGGCGCTCTTCATCAGCTCGTTGAGGCTGATCTTGGAGATGCCGCACATCACGAACAGCAGCACCCCCACCGGCGGCGTCATCATCCCCACCACCAGGTTCATCACGAACAGGAAGCCGAACAGCAGCGGGTCGATGCCATAGGCCAGGGCGATAGGCGCCAGCAGCGGGACCAGCATGATGTAGGCGGCATTCGACTCGATGAACATGCCGACCCCGATCAGCAGCGCCATCACCAGCAGCAGGAACACCAGCGGGTCCTGGGTGAAGTCCTGCAGCCACTGGGTCAGCTGCATGGGGATCAGGTCGATGGTGAAGGCGAAGGTCATGGTCGAGGCGAAGGCGATCAGGGCGCCGACCATGGCCGCGGTGACGGCGGCATTGAACATCGCCTTGGGCAGGTCGGCCAGGCGCAGCTTGCGGGTCACGAAGAAGCCGATCAGCAGCGCATAGACCACGGCGATGGCGGCCCCCTCGGTGGGGGTGAAGGCGCCGGTGACGATGCCGCCCACCACCACGATGGGCATCAAGAGGATCGGCAGGGCGCGCCAGGTCTGCACCAGCACATGCCTGAGGCCGATCACCCCCTCGGCGCCCAGCGGGTAGCGGCGGCGCATGGCGATAAAGCTGGCCAGCCCCATAAAGCCCACAGCAAGAATCACCCCTGGTATGACCCCTGCCATAAAGAGCCCGCCCACCGAGACCGAGGAGCCGGCCATCAGGGCATAGACGATCATGGCGTTGCTGGGCGGGATGATGGCGCCCAGGTTGGCGGCGGAGGCCACCACGGCGCTGCTGTAGCCGGTGCCGTACTGCTGGCGCATGGAGGGCACCAGGGAGCTGCCCAGGGCGCTGGCGCTGGCCACGGCGGCGCCGCTGACCGCCGCCAGCACCATGCCGGCGACGATGGCCACATGGGCCAGGCCGCCGTGCACGCGGCCGATCAGCGAGTTGGCGAAGTCCACCAGGCGCTGCAGGATGCCGGCGGCGACCATCAGTTCGCCGGCCAGCATGAATAGCGGGATGGCCATCAGCGGGAAGCTGTTGACCGAGTGCATCATGCGCTGGGGCAGCACCGAGAAGTCCATGCCGCCCATATAGAGGCCCACCAGGGAGGCCAGGCCCAGGGCGAAGGCCAGGGGCATGCGCAGCAGGGCGAAGCCCAGGAAGGTGAAGATGATGGCCGGGGTCATGAGGGGGTTCCTCCGCGGCGGTCGGGCGCGCTGGGCAGCGGCTCCAGGCCCAGGGCCTGGGCGATCAGGTGCAGGCAGCTATGGCCGGCACAGGCCAGCACGGCGATATAGAAGACGGCGGCGGTGATCGGCAGGGTGGGCATCAGCTCCTGCCACTTGTCGGCCACCGCGCCCAGGCTGATCCAGAACAGCGCGGCCATCATGGCGGCGCCGATCCAGGCCATCAGCCGCGCCAGGCCCCGCTGCAATGCCTCGGGGAAGTGGGTCGCCAGGGCGTCGATGCCCACATGGATGCCCACCTTGATGCCGTGGGGAATGGCCAGGAAGATCGCCCAGACGAAGAACAGCCGGGAGAGCTCGTCGGCGGAGTCGATGGAGGTGCCCAGCACGTAGCGGGCGAACACCTGGGCCGAGACCAGGGTGGTCATCACGCCCATGGCCACCAGGATGGCGTAATAGGAGGTGCGGTCGAGCAGCGCCAGGCCATGCAGGAAGTGGCGCTTGCCCGGGCTGGAGGCGTACGCCTCCAGCCGGTGCCAGGCGGGTGTCATGACGCCAGCTCCTCGAGCACCCGATCGACGATCTCGGCGCCGATCTTGTCGCGCAGGTCGTCCACCACGCCCTGGCTGGCCTCGCGCAGGGCGGCGCGGGTCTCGTCGCCGATCGGGGTGAACTGCATGCCGCGCTCGATCAGTGCCTGGCGGGCCGCCTCGTCCTCCTCGGCGGCGGTCTGCCGCTGCCAGGCCACCGCCTCGGCCATGGCCTCGCGCACCGCCTGCTGGTCGTCAGCGCTCAGGCGATTGAAGGTATCGCGGTTGGCCGCCACCACGATGAAGTCATAGAAGTGGCCGGTATCGGAGAGGTGAGCCTGCACCTCGTCGAGGCGCTTGGTGCTGATGATGCTGTAGGGGTTCTCCTGGCCGTCCAGTACCCCCTGCTGCAGGGCGCCGTAGACCTCGTTGATATCCATGGAGACCGGGTTGGCGCCGATGGCGCGGAAGGTGTCCAGGTGGGTCTGGTTGGGCTGCAGGCGGAGCTTGAGGTCCTGGAAGTCGTCGAGGGTCTCGAGGGGGCGCTCGTTGTTGGTGACGTGGCGGAAGCCCAGCTCCATGTAGCCCAGGGCGGTGAAGCCCTTGTCGGCCAGTTCCGCGTCGAGCAGCTCGCCGATTTCGCCGTCGATCAGTTCGAAGGCCTCCTCGCGGCTGGCGAAGGCGAAGGGCAGGCTCAGGGCCTCCAGCTCGGGGACGGTGCGCGACAGGTAGGAGATGCCGATCCAGGTGCCGGCGATGGCGCCGGAGGCGACCTGGTCGACGTTCTCGCCGGCGCCGCCCAGCTGCATATTGGGGAACAGCTGGGCGGTCAGGTCGCCGTCGGTGCGCTCGGCCAGGGCGTCGCGGAAGCGTTCCATGGCGCGGCTGCTGGAGTGGTCATCGGTGAAGTTGCCGCCGAAGCGCAGGGTCTCGGCGCCGGCCAGCAGCGGGCTGCCCAGGCCCAGGGCCAGCAGCAGGGCGGCGGAACGACGGGCAAGACGGTTTGTTGTTGTCATGGGAGTGTCCTTGGCTGATGGGAGAGTCACCGCCGCGATCGGCGGCCTGGATTCACCATAGGACAGCTTCGCTATAAATACAAAATACAGAATACTGTTTTTTTATTATTTGTTTTATTTCATGTGTTTATAAATTCAAAAACCCGGCGGTGGCCGGGTTTTGTCGTCCCTGTTAGGAGGCGATCACCGGCGCGAGGCGGCCAGGCCAGCGAGGACGGCGGCGCCGGTGCGGCGCATATGCTCCGCCATGGCGGCGGAGAGGGCCGCGGCGTCCCGCGCCTCCAGGGCGGCGAGGATCACCTCGTGCTCCTGGGCCGATTCGTCCCAGCGCCCCTGCTGCAGGTTGGCGGCATAGCGGGCCCGGGTGATCTTGTGGGTCAGCTGGCCCTGCTGCTCGAGCAGCACCCGGTTGCCGGCGAGCTCGGTGAGACGCCGGTGCAGTTGCTGGTTGGCCTCGAAGTACTCCTGGCGCCGCTGCCGGCGGTGCAGCTCCAGCATCCGCTCGTGGAGGGTGCGGATCTCGGCGATCTCGACATCGCTGGCGCGCTCCACCAGCAGGTGACCGGAGAGGCCCTCCAGGGCCGCCATCACCTCGAAGAGGTCGTGGACCTCGGCGGGGTCCACCGCGGTCACCTGGGCGCCGCGGTTGGGCAGCAGCTCCACCAACCCCTCGTTGGCCAATACCTTGAGCGCCTCCCGCAGCGGGGTGCGCGACACCTCGAAGGCCTCGCAGAGCCGCTTCTCGGAGATGCGGCTGCCCGGCGCCAGTTCCCCCTCCAGCACCATATGACGCAGCCGCTCGGCCACCACCTGATAGAGGGACAGGCGGCGCAGCGGCGCGCCCGGTGAGGCCTCGTCCGCGGCGGGGCGCGGTCGGCGAAGCGTCGGCATCTCGGTCATGGCAGCTCTCCTTCCCGTGGCTGGCCCCGATCCGGGGGCGATGGCGGGGTGGGTAAAAGTGTACTTGCAAAATCTCGGCGATGTGCAAGTCTTAGGGGGCGGACAAATTGAATTCAAAATACAGTATTTAGTATATCTGGCTTTCCGATCATAACCACAACGAGGAACCGCGCCGCCATGAATCGCACCCTGCTGGGCATGCTGACGCCCTCTTCCAATACCGTCCTCGAACCCTATACCGCGGCCCTGCTCGCCGGGCTGATGCCCGAGGTCACGGCCCACTTCCAGCGCTTCACCGTCAAGGAGATCTCCCTGAGCGATCGGGCCCTGGCGCAGTTCGACCCGGCGCCGCTGCTGGAGGCCGCCACCCTGCTCAATGACGCCCGCATGAACGTGATCGCCTGGAACGGCACCTCGGCGAGCTGGCTGGGCTTCGACAGCGACCGCCGGCTGTGCGCGGCGATTACCGAGGCCACCGGGGTACCCGCCACCAGCAGCGTGCTGGCCCTCAACGAGGTCCTCAAGCGCACCGGGGTGACCCGGCTGGGGCTGGTGACCCCCTACCTGACGGATATCCAGGAGGCGATCGTCGCCAACTACGCCGCCGAGGGCATCGAGGTGGTGGCGGAGCGCCACCTCGACGACCGCGGCAACTTCTCCTTCTCGGAATATGACGAGGCGACCCTGGCGGCGCTGGTGCGGGAGGTGGCCAAGGGCGAGCCCCAGGCCATCACCCTGCTGTGCACCAACCTGCGCGGCGCCGGCCTCGTGGCCGAGCTGGAGCAGGAGCTGGGCATTCCCATCTACGACTCGGTGAGCGTCACGGTGTGGAAGTGCCTGACGCTGGCCGGCCTCGACCCCGCCCGGATCACCGGCTGGGGCGGCCTCTTCCAGGACCCCCGCCTGGCGGCATAGCGCGGGGACGCCCGACACGGGCAAGACGCAACGGCAAGACCACCACCAACAATCCCAATCACGAGGTGACCCCATGCCAACCCTGACTCCCCAGCGACTCGCGCTCGGCGTATCCCTGGCCGGCGGCCTGCTGCTCGGCGGCCTGGCCCAGGCCGAGACCCTGCTGCGCAGCGTGGGCAACTTTTCCGGCAATACCCTGCACGTGGAGGGGGTGGAGCGCCCCTTCTTCGAGGCGCTGGATGCCCGCGACGACCTGGCGGTGATCTACAACCCCATGGACGCCATCGGCGTCGAGGCCGCCGATGCTCTGCGCCTGCTGCGCTCCGGCTCCTTCGATGTGATGTCGGTGCAGATCGGCATGGCCTCCCGGGACGAGCCCTTCTTCGAGGGCATCGACCTGGCCGGCGTGGCGCCGGACCTGGACGCCCAGCGCGAGGCCATCGACGCGGTGCGCGAGCGCTTCGACGAGCGCCTCCAGGAGCGCTTCAACGCCAAGCTGATGACCCTCTGGCCCTTCGGCCCGCAGATGATGTTCTGCAACGGCGATATCCAGGGCGTGGATGACCTGGAAGGCAAGAAGGTGCGGGTCTTCACCCCCTCCATGTCGCGCCTGGTGCAGGGCCTGGGCGCCGCCCCGGTGACCCTGCAGTTCAGCGAGGTCTACCTGGCGCTGCAGCGCGGCGTGGCCGACTGCGGGGTCACCGCCCCCTCCGCCGGCAACAACGGCAAGTGGCCCGAGGTCACCGACACCTTCGTGCCGCTGCCGCTGGCCTACTCGGTGCAGGGCCACTTCATGAACCTGGATACCTGGAATCGCTTCGACGCGGCCCAGCAGCAGGAGCTCACCGAGGCCTTCGCGCGCCTGGAGGAGCAGATGTGGGAGCTGGCCTATGACGTCAACGACGACGCCATCGCCTGCAACACCGGCCAGGCCAGCTGCAGCGATCACCAGGCCTACGACATGCGCCTGGTGGAGATCGACCCGGCCTCCCGGGCCCTGGTCGAGGAGATCGCCAGCGAGGCGGTGCTGCCGGTGTGGGCCGAGACCTGCAGCCGCCAGTACCCCGAGTGTGCCCAGGCCTGGAACGAGACGGTGGGCGATGCCACCGGCCTCAGCATCCAGTAATCATCCGTGACCGCGCGCCCCGGGCCGACGCCCGGGGCGCCCAGGAGGGTTTCCATGGTTTCCCCGCCATCCTTTCCCTGGGCTAGCCGGCTGGCGCATGGCGCCGCCCTCGCCGCCGGCTATGCCTCCCTCGGCCTGTCGCTGCTGATCACCTTCGAGGTGCTGGCGCGCAAGCTGTTCAGCTTTTCCCTGCAGGGCGTCGACGAGATCGGCGGCTATGTGCTGGCCATCGGCGTCTCCTTCAGCTTCGCCTATGCCCTGCTGCACCGCGCCCATACCCGGGTCGACATGCTGATCGTGCGCCTGCCCGGGGCCCTGCAGGCGCCCCTCAATGCCGCCGCCATGCTGCTGCTCGCCGGCTTCTCGCTGTTCATGCTGTGGCGGGCGGTGGGCACCCTGCACGAGACCCTGGAGTTCGGCAGCCTGGCCAGTACCCCGCTGCAGACCCCGCTGTGGATTCCCCAGGGGCTCTGGGTCATCGGCCTCGGCGTCTTCGCCGCCCTGGCCAGCCTGCTGGCGCTGCGTGCCCTGGGGCTGCTGGTGCGCGGCCAGACCGCGGCGCTCAACCGGGAGTTCGGACCGCGCTCCACCCAGGATGAACTCGACGAGGCGCAGCATGACTACGCCGACGAGACCACACCAGCCACCGGCCAGGATGAACTCGACGAGGCGCAGCATGACCACGTCGACGAGGCCACGCCAGTCACCGGCCAGGATGAACTCGACGAGGCGCAGCACGACTACGCCGACGAACCCACTCCGACCACCGGCCAGGGGAGTCCGCAGCTATGATCGGTGCATTCGAGGTAATGATCGGCTTCCTGGTCATGCTGGGCATGATGGCGGCCGGTATCCATGTGGCGGTGGCGATCTTCTCGGTGGCCGCCCTGGGCACCCTGATGTATCTGGGCACGCCGCTGCTCTACTCCTTCGGCGATGCCCTCTGGGGCACCCTCAACGACTTTATCCTTACCGCCATCCCGCTGTTTATCCTGCTCGGCGAGTTGCTGCTGCGCAGCGGCATCACCGAGCGCATGTACAATGCCCTCTCGGTGTGGCTGCAGCGCATGCCGGGGGGCCTGCTGCATACCAATATCGGCGCCTCCTCGGTGTTCGCCGCCATGTCCGGCTCCTCGGTGGCCACCGCCGCCACCATCGGCACCGTGGCCCTGCCGGCCTTCGCCGAGCGCGGCTACAGCGAGCGCCTGGCGCTGGGCACCCTGGCCGCCGGGGCCACCCTGGGCATCCTGATCCCGCCCAGCATCAACATGATCATCTACGGCGCCATCACCAACACCTCCATCGGCAAGCTGTTTATCGCCGGCATCCTGCCGGGGCTGGCGCTGGCCGCGGCCTTTATGCTGGCGATCATGGCCTTCAGCCTGCTGCGCCCCGGGGTGGCCGGCGAGGCGGAACCACGGGTGCCGCTGCGGGCGCGCCTCGCCTCCCTGGTGGACCTGCTGCCGCCGGCCTTCGTCTTCGCCATCGTCATCGGCAGCATCTACTCGGGCTGGGCCACCCCCACCGAGGCGGCGGCCCTGGGGGTGATGGCCGCCCTGGTGGTGGCGGCGCTCAACCGCAAGCTGACCCTCGGCATGCTCAACGAGTGCTTCCTCTCCATGGCCCGCACCACCGCCATGATCATGCTGATCATCGTCGCCGCCTTCTTCCTCAACTACATCGTCGGCATCCTCGGCATTCCCCAGGTGCTGACCCGGTGGGTCGCCGACCTGGGCCTGACGCCCCTGGGGCTGATCCTGGCGCTGGTGCTCTTCTACCTGGTGCTGGGCTGCTTCCTGGAGACCCTGTCGATGATGATCGCCACCGTGCCCATCGTGGTGCCCATGGTGGTGAGCTTCGGCTTCGACCCGGTGTGGTTCGGCATCTTCCTGGTGATCATGATGGAGATCTCGCTGATCACCCCGCCCATCGGCATGAACCTCTATGTGGTGCAGGGGGTGCGCGGGCGCGGCTCCATCGCCGACGTGATGCTCGGTAGCCTGCCCTTCTTCGCCATCATGCTGGCCTTCGTCTTCGCCATCATCGCCTGGCCCGGCCTGGTGATGTGGCTGCCCAACGCCATGAGCTGAGCGCCCTTCGAACTTGCAAGGAATGTCCCATGAGTCACTTCGATACCCTGATTACCAACGGCCTGATCATCACCGCCGCGGATCGCTACCATGCCGATATCGGCATCAAGGACGGGCGCATCGTCGCCCTCGGCCAGGGCCTCTCCGGCGCCGAGGAGGTGATCGACGCCGCCGGCCTGTGGGTGATGCCCGGCGGCATCGACGCCCACTGCCACCTGGACCAGCCGCTCGGCGACGGCGCCGTGATGGCCGACGACTTCGAGACCGGCACCCGCTCGGCGGCGGCGGGAGGCACCACCACGGTGATTCCCTTCGCCGCCCAGCAGAAGGGCCAGGGCCTGCGCGCCGCGGTGGAGGACTACCACCGCCGCAGCGACGGCAAGGCGTCCATCGACTACGCCTTCCATATGATCGTCACCGACCCCACCGAGACGGTGCTCAAGGAGGAACTGCCGGCGCTGATCCAGGAGGGCTACAGCTCCTTCAAGATCTACCTCACCTACGACGACCTCAAGCTCAACGACCGGGAGGTGCTGGAGGTGCTGGCCATGGCCCGTCGCGAGGGCGGCATGGTGATGATCCATGCCGAGAACGCCGACTGCATCGCCTACCTCACCGAGCTGCTCGAGTCCCAGGGCAAGACCGCCCCGCGCTACCACGGCGAGGCCCACTCGGCGATCGCCGAGCGCGAGGCCACCCATCGCGCCATCTCGCTGGCCGAGCTGATCGACGTGCCGATCCTGATCGTGCATGTCTCCGGCCCCGAGGCCATCGAGCAGATCCGCTGGGCCCAGGGCCGCGGTCTGCGGGTCTACGGCGAGACCTGCCCCCAGTACCTGATGCTCACCGCCGCCGACCTGGACCAGGAGGGCTTCGAGGGGGCCAAGTGCGTGTGCAGCCCGCCGCCCCGGGACCCCAAGGCCCAGGAGGCGGTGTGGCAGGCCCTGGAGAACGGCGTCTTCCAGGTCTTCTCCTCGGATCACGCCCCCTTCCGCTACGACGATCCCCAGGGCAAGAAGCTGCACGGCGAGCATGCCGACTTCCACCATATCCCCAACGGCATCCCGGGGCTGGAGACGCGGCTGCCGATCCTCTTCTCCGAGGGGGTGCTCAAGGAGCGCATCGACGCCACCCGCTTCGTGGCCCTGACCGCCACCAATCCGGCCAAGATCTATGGCCTCTACCCGCGCAAGGGCACCATCGCCATCGGCAGCGACGCCGACCTGACCCTCTGGGATCCGCGCGCGCCCCTGACGGTGCGCAACGAGCGCCTGCACCATGCGGTGGACTACACCCCCTACGAGGGGCTCGAGCTCACCGGCCGCCCGGTGCTGACCCTGTGCCGGGGCGCCGTGGTCTCCCGGGACGGCGAACCCAGCGTCGCCCCGGGCCATGGCCGGTTCCTCAAGTGCGACAAACCGCAGCCGGCCCGCCCCCGCGGCGCCGCCAAGGGGTTCTAAGCATGAACACCAAGGCGCTGATCGATACCGCCGCCGACCGCCTGCTGGCGGCCTATCCCCCCGGGGCGATGATCGCCCCGCCCGACGACCTGCCGCTGAACGACCCGGAGGCCGCCTACGCCATCCAGGCGCGGGTCTCGGCGGCGCTGGGCACGCCCACCGGCTGGAAGCTGGGCGACATCCGCAAGGGCGAGGTGCCGCGCTACTCGCGGCTGCTCGCCGAGTGGAGCCAGGCCACGCCGGGGCGCTTCGCCCACGACGCCTTCCATCGGGTCTATCTGGAGCCGGAGCTGGCGGTGGTGCTGGGGGCGCCCCTCCCGGCCAGGCAGGCCCCCTATACCCTGGCCGAGGTCGCGGCCTGTGTCGCCAGCCTGCATGCCGCCATCGAGCTGGTGGACAGCCGCTTCACCACCTGGCCCGAGGTGCCGCCGCTCTGGCAGCTGGCCGACGGCCTGAGCCACGGCGCCTTCGTGCTGGGTAGCGGCGTCCCCGCCGGCGACCTCTCGCAGATGCAGGACGCCGCCTACCGGTTGACCCTGGATGGCCGGGTGGCGCTGAGCGGGCGGGGCGAGCATCCCGGCGGCGATCCCGCCGAGCTGCTGGTGGCGATGATCAATGACCGCATCCGCCGCGACGGCGAGGGCTTCGCCGCCGGCGAGGTGATCACCACCGGCACCTTCGACGGCGTGGTGGAGATGCGCGCCGGCCAGCGGGCATGCCTGGACTTCGCCGGCATCGGCGAGGTCGAGCTGCGCCTGGAGTAGCCCCGGGTAGTAAGAGCAGGAGGCGTTAACGGCGATAGCCTTGGCTGGCCTACGCTTAAGGCAAAGTGCATTAGGCGAGGCGTGCCATGGCCGATCACCCCCTGCGTCTGCTGCTGGTGGAAGACAATCCCCTGCATAGCCGGCTGATTCAGCAGCTGCTCAAGGAAGATGCCCAGCTGCGCTGCGAGGTGGAGGCGGTCTCCACTCTGGCCGAAGGCCTGACCCGGCTGGTCAAGGGCCGCATCGACCTGGTGCTGCTCGACCTGGTGCTGCCGGACAGCCAGGAGCTGGAGACCCTGTGGCGGGTGCGCCTGGTGGCGCCCCAAGTACCGGTGGTGATCCTCACCGGCCTCGACGACCTGCAGCTGGCGGCCCGGGCGGTGGAGTCCGGCGCCTCCGATTACCTGGTCAAGTCCAACCTCAAGGGGGCCGCCCTGGGGCGCACGGTGCGCTACACCCTGGCGCGGGCCCGGGTGCGCGGCGGCGAGTGGGACTCGCCGCTGTTCCGCCAGGCCCAGCAGCAGTTCCTCAAGGCGGCCCAGGTGATGGCCCTGGACGATGGCCTGCGCCAGCGGCTGCTGTTCCCCCAGCGGGCGCGGCTGGTCACCTTTCCCTTCCGACGCGACGATCACCACCAGGCGGAGACCCTGTTCGGCTACCGGGTGCAGCACCTGTTGCTGCCGGGGCCGACCCTGGGGGGCGTGCGCCTGCACCCGGAGCTGGGTCTCGGCGAGATGGCCGCCCTGGCGATGTGGACCAGCTGGCAGTGCGCCCTGCTGGGGCTGCCCTGCGGCGGCGCCAAGGGCGGCGTGCGGGTCGATCCCACCGCCCTCGATCCCGGAGAGCGCCAGCGCCTGCTGCGCGCCTTCGCCCGGGAGCTCCGGGAGGACCTGGCCGCCGGGCGGGATATCCTCGCCCCGGGCCTGGGCGTCGACGAGCAGGCCATGGCCTGGCTGCTCGACGAGGGGCTACCGGTGACCGGCAAGCCGGCCCTGCTGGGTGGGCTGCCCCGGCGCCAGGCCGCCATCGGCGCCGGCCTGGTGGCGCTGATCGCCGCCGCCGCGGAGCACCTCGGCATCGCCCTGGGCGGCGCCCGGGTGGTGCTCCAGGGCCTCGGCCAGGTGGGCCTGGCCACGGCCCGACAACTGGTGGTCCGGGGCGTCAGGCTGATCGGCGTCGGCGACGCCTCCGCGGCTCGCCAGGACCCGGCGGGCCTCGACCTGGCGGCGCTGGAGGCGCACCTGGCGAGCCAGGGCGCCCTGGCCGGTTTCGCCGGCGGTGAGCCCCTCGACAACGGCGACCTGCTGAGCCTGCCCTGCGATATCCTGGTGCTGGCGGCGGTGCAGCAGCAGGTCACCGCCGAGAACGCCCCGCGCGTCAACTGCCGCCTGCTGGCGGAGGGGGCCCATGGCCCCACCCTGCTGGAGGCGGAGGAGAGCCTCCATGAGCGGGAGGTCTTCGTGCTGCCGGATATCCTCGGCAACGCCGCCGGGGCGGGGCTGGCCTACCTGGAGTGGGCCCAGGGGGCGCGCCCCTGGGAGCGCGAAACCGCCCAGGCCTGGCTCGAGGCGCGGCTGCTGGACGCCTTCCGGCGCTGCCTGGGGCGGGTCGAGTCGGAGGGGCTGGACATGCGCACCGCGGCCCTGGTGGAGGCGTTGCTGCGCCTCGAGGGCCAGGGCCGGCTGCGCGGCCAGCTCGACGAGTCGCATGACTAGGCAGGAGCCGGCCATGACGATGACCGAGGTGTCTAGGGGGGGCGCCCAGGCGGTCGGCTCGAGGCCTCCTGGCACCGCCTACGAGATCAGGAGCCGGCCATGACGACGATCGAGGAGCGCCTGGCCGCCGCCAAGGCCGCCCGCGCCGAGGCCCAGGCGGCCTACCTGCAGCTGGCCGAGGCCATCGAGACCATCTCCGAGGGCTTTACCCTCTACGATGCCAACGACATCCTGCTGGCCTGCAATTCGCGGTTCCGCGACTACTCGGGGGTGGGCGAGATGGTCGTGCCCGGCATGCGCTTCGAGGACCTGATCCGTGCCGTGGTCACGCGGGGTATCGTCGATATCGGCGAGCGGGACCCCGAGGAGTGGATCGCCTGGCGTCTCGCCCAGCGGCGCGATCCGGGCCCGCCCTTCACGGTGCCTACCGGCAACCGCACCCTGCGCATCAGCGAGCGGCGCACCCGCGGCGGTGGGGTGGTGGCCATCTATACTGATATCACCGAGTTCGAGGCCCAGCGCGCCCACCTGGAGGCCCTGGTGACCCTCACCGAGGAGGCCCAGGCCCGCGCCGAGGCGGCCCGCGACCAGCTCACCGAGGCCCTGGAGTCGATCGCCGAGGGCTTCGCCCTCTATGATGCGGATGACCGCCTGGTGCTCTACAACTCCCGCTTCAAGGAGCATTTCGTCACCCCCGGCGACCTGGTGGAGGAGGGCATGGCCTTCGAGGCGCTGCTGCGTGGGGTGGTCGAGCGGGGGCTGATGCCCCGCGGCTTCGATTCCGCCGAGGCATGGATCCGTGAGCGCCTGGCCCAGCACCGCGATCCCCATGGCCCCTACCAGTTCGTGCGCAGCGACGGTCTGTGCATCCAGGTCAGCGAGCACCGCACCGGCGATGGCGGCTATGTGGCGGTCTATTCCGATATCACCGAGCTGGAGCAGCACCGCCACCGCCTGGAGGAGCGGGTCGCCGAGCGCACCGCCGAGCTGGAGGACGCCGCCCGGGCGCTGCGGCGCTCCCAGACCGAGCTGCGCCGGGCCCGGGATGAGGCCCAGCGGGCCAGCCTCGCCAAGAGCGAGTTCCTGGCCAATATGAGTCACGAGATCCGCACCCCCATGAACGGGGTGATCGGCGTCGCCGAACTGCTCGAGCGCACCGAACTGACGCCCCAGCAGGCGGAGTACGTGGCGCTGATCCAGACCTCGGCGGACACCCTGCTGGGATTGATCAACGAGATCCTCGACTTCTCCAAGATCGAGGCCGGGCGCCTGGAGCTGGAGGTGCGCCCCTTCCCGCTGCGCGATACCCTCGCCGATACCCTCCAGACCCTGGCCCTGCGCGCCGACGAGAAGGGCCTGGAGCTGATGGTGCATATTCCCCCGGAGATTCCCGATCAGCTGCTGGGGGATCCATTGCGGCTGCGCCAGGTGGTGGTCAACCTGGTGGGCAACGCCATCAAGTTCACCCCCCGCGGCGAGGTGGTGGTGGACCTCGCCCTGGAGTCCCGGGACGCCCAGCGGGTACGCCTGGGGGTCGAGGTGCGCGACACCGGCATCGGCATTCCCGAGGCCCAGCGCCGGCGCATCTTCGAGGCCTTCGGCCAGGCCGATACCTCCATCACCCGGGTCAATGGCGGCACCGGCCTGGGGCTCTCCATCGCCGCCCAACTGGTCGCCATGATGGGCGGCGAGATCCGCGTCGACAGCGGCCCCGACGGGCGCGGCAGCCGCTTCACCTTTAGTGCCGACTTCGGCCTGGTGGAGACCCCGGCCGCCGCCCCCCCGCGCTCCCGGCTGCTGGAGGGCCAGCGGGTACTGGTGGTGGACGACAACGCCACCAATCGCCGCATCCTCGAGGAGATCCTTACCAGCTGGGGCATGCGGCCCCGGGTGGTGGAAGGCGGCGAGGCGGCCCTGGGCGCCCTGGAGGCGGAGGCCGAGCCGCTGCCCCTGGCGCTGCTCGACGTGATGATGCCGGGCATGGATGGCTTTACCCTGGCCGAGCGCCTGCGCGCCGATCCCCGCCATGGCGAGATGGCCCTGCTGATGCTCTCCTCCGGGAGCCGGGCCGGCGATGCGGCCCGCCGCCAGCGCCTGGGCATCGCCCGGCTGCTGATGAAACCGGTCAAGCAGTCGGAGCTGCTGGAGGCGGTCAGCGAGGCCTTGGGCGCCGAGCCCCGGCTGGCGACGCCGACGCGTGCCGACGCCGAGGCACGGCCGGCGGACTGGCGCCCGCGCCGGGTGCTGCTGGTGGAGGATGGCGTCACCAACCAGCGGGTGGCCATCGACCTGTTGACCCAGCGCGGCCACCAGGTCGAGCTGGCCACCCAGGGCGCCGAGGCCCTGGAAGCGCTGGCCGAGCGGGAGTTCGAGGTGGTGCTGATGGACGTGCATATGCCGGTGATGGATGGCCTGGCGGCGACCCGGGCGCTGCGCGAGCGGGAGCGCCGCCGCGGCGGCCACCTGACGGTGGTGGCGATGACCGCCAGCGCCACCCGGGAGGATCGTCAGCGCTGCCTGGCGGCGGGCATGGACGACTATGTCACCAAGCCGTTTCGTGCCGCCGAGCTCTACCGGGCGGTGGAAGCGCCCCCGCGGGGCGTGGCCGTCGACGAGGTGCCGCCGGCGTCCGCCGAGCCCACGCCGCCGGCGCCCGCGGTCCTGGCGGCGGGCGAGCCGGTGCGGGATCGGGCCGGGGCCCTGGCCAACCTGGAGGGCAAGGAGGCGCTGCTCGAGGAGATGGAGGCGCTCTTCCAGGGCGAGTGCCCGGCCCTGATGGCCGAGATCGAGGCCGCCATCGCCAGCGACGACGGCGTGACACTGCGCCGCGCCGCCCATACCCTGAAGGGCTCGGCCCTGGTGATCGGCGCCCGGGCCCTGGGGGCCGCGGCGCTGCACCTGGAGACCCTGGCCCGCGGCGGCGAGCTGGAGGAGGCCCCGGCGGCCCTGGCCGAGCTCAAGGCACGGCTCGCCGAGCTGGTCCCCCTGTTATCCGATGATCCCGCCTCCGCCGACCCCGACGAGGAGCCCTGATTGCCCATGCCATCGGCCCACCCCGACGCCAGCCTTTCCCCGACGCCCTCCGCCTGGCCCCTGGACAAGGGGGCCATCGAGACCCTGCCCGAGCTGCTGTCCGGCGTCAGCCTGCCGGCGGCGGTGGTGCACCAGGCGCCGCTCGAGCATAACCTGGCCTGGATGCAGCGCTTCGCCGACGACCACGGTGCTCGCCTGGCCCCCCACGGCAAGACCACCATGACCCCGGCGCTGTTCCGGCGCCAACTGGAGGCCGGCGCCTGGGGCATTACCCTGGCCACCGCCGCCCAGTGCCGGGCCGCCTTCGCCGCCGGGGTGACGCGGTTGCTGATGGCCAACCAACTGGTGGGCGAGGCCAATATGGCCATCGTCGCCTCGCTGCTGGAGGCCGGCGCCGAGCTCTACTGCGTGGTGGATAGCGCCGCCAATGTGGCGCAGCTGAGTCGCTACTTCGGCGCCCGGGGGCTGCGCCTGCGGGTGCTGATCGAACTGGGGGTGCCGGGCGGGCGTTGCGGCTGCCGCGACCAGGACGAGGTGCTGGCCCTGGGGGAGCTGATCGAGGCGGAGTCGGCCCTGGTGCTGGCCGGCCTGGAGGGCTACGAGGGGGTGGTGTTCGGCGACGATCCGGCCAGGGCGGTGCGCAGCTACGCCTGGCACTTGGTGGAGGCCGCCCAGACCTTGGACCACGACGGCCTGATCGAGGCCGCGGCGCCACTGATCACCGCCTCCGGCTCCGCCTGGTATGACCTGATCGCCGAGGTGTTCCGGGAGGCTCACCTGGGCCGCCACTTCGTGCCGGTGCTGCGTCCCGGCTGCTATGTGGTCCACGATCACGGCATCTATCGGGAGGCCCAGCGCGGCGTGCTGGGGCGGCGTCCCGAGCTGGAGCAGGGGCTATACCCGGCCCTGGAGGTCTATGCCCAGGTGATCTCCCTGCCGGAGCCGGGCCGCGCCATCCTCGGCCTGGGCAAGCGGGATATCGGCCACGACCAGCTGCCGGAGCCGCTGCGCCGCCATCGCGAGGGGGGCGACCCCCGGCATCTCCTGTCGGTGGCGGGCTGGCGCATCACCAAGCTGATGGATCAACACGCCTTCGTGGAGCTGCCCCGGGGGCCCGTGGTCGAGCCGGGGCTGCCCGGCAACGGCGGCGAGGTGCGGGTGGGGGATATCGTCGCCCTGGGCACCTCCCATCCCTGCCTGACCTTCGACAAGTGGCGGCGCCTCTGCCTGGTGGACGACGACCTGCGGGTGGTGGAGGAGATGGCCACCTATTTCTAGGCAGCGCATCTTGACCCAGTGGGAGCTGGCCCCCTAACTCGGTGGGAGCTGGCTTTAGCCGGCGATTGGCGCCGCAGGCGCTATAACATCGCCTGCTAAAGCAGGCTTGTATGTTTGAAGGAGACCCAGAAAGGACAATAGTGAGAAGGCTTGTCGGGGTGGAGGGACGTAACAGGCATCTGGCCCGATTGGGACACAGACCGTAGGAGACATGGCCCCACCCCACCCAGTCAGCGCCGATAAGGAATCCATCGGCTGAGCGCCCCTCAGACCGACGATCTTGGCAAGCCAGCGCTTGGGTGCACCCCGACAAGCCTTTTCAACCTAGCGCGGAGGGCGAGGGATGACAATCCAGACCATCATCGGCATCGACGTCGCCAAGGACGAACTGGTGAGCTATCGGCAGGATACCGACACCGAGGAAGGGCTGAAAAATCGCCAGGCCAACATCACGCGTTGGCTGCGCCGTCTACCCGCTCACTGCGCTATCGCCATCGAGGCCACCGGCACCTACCACAGGCTGCTGATCGAGCTAGCCTACCGCAATGAGCATGTGGTCTATGTCATCGATGGCTACCAACTCAAGCATTACCGGCAAGGCATCGGTGGCCGCGCCAAGACCGACAGCAGCGATGCCCGCCTGCTGGCCCGCTACCTCAGTCGCGAGCAAACCGCCCTGCGGTCCTGGACCCCGCCACCGCCCGCCTATCGGGCGCTACAGACCCTGCTGCGCCGCCGTGCCACCCTCGTCAGGGCCCGGGTGGCGATTCAGCAGAGCTGCGCCGAGTTACCGGAATTGCAGGCCCCGCTCAAGCGCCTGGTCGCCCAGCTAACGCGCATCGACCAAGTCATCCAGGCCCGCCTGCGGGTCATCGTACGTGAGGCGGGGCTCAGTCAGCACGTCGCCCGCTGCCAGGCCATGGAGGGGGTTGGCCCGCTAACGGCGACCGCCCTGGTGATGGCCTTCCTACGGGGTGATTTTCGTCACAGCGATGCCTTCGTGGCCTTCCTGGGGCTGGATGTCCGCGTGCGCGACTCGGGAACGCAACGCGGACGACGCAAGTTGACCAAGCAAGGCGATCCCGAGGTACGCCGTCTGCTATATAACGCGGCCATGGCGGCCAGCCGCCAGCCGGCTTGGCAAGCGACTTATCAGGGCTATCTGGCCCGCGGGCTCAAGAAAACCCAAGCGCTGGTGATCATCGCCCGGAAGCTGGCCCGCATCGCCTTTGCGCTGATGAAGCATGAGGTGGAGTATCGCCCCCCAACCGCGGTGGCGGCTTGAGGGGCAACATAGAATCTCCTACAACACCTGTCTCGGCGATTGAGCTATCGGTCACCATGGCCGGGCTAGAGCGCGGCGGCGCGCTTGGCGGCCCGCCGCGCCAGGCGATCGCCGAACAGGTAGGCACCCAGGGCCACCAGGATCAGCGCCGCCCCCAGCCACATGGAGAGGCTGGGGTGTTCGCCGTTGAGGGCCATGCCCAGCCCCAGGGCCAGCACCGGGGTGATCAGGGTGACCAGGGCCACGGTGGCGGCGGGCAGTCGCGAGAGGATCAGGTAGTAGCAGAGGAAGCCGATCAGCGAGCCGAACAGCGCCAGGTAGAGCACCGCCCAGAAGCCGCGGGGCGTCAGCGGCACCATCAGCGGCTCGCCGCTGGCCAGCCACAGCAGCGCGAAGCAGGGCATCGACAGCAGCAGGGCGCCGGCGGTCTGCTCCAGGGGCGGCAGGCCCGCCGCCACCCGCTGCACGGCGATGCCGCTGCCGCTGAACAGGGTCACCGCCGCCACCATCATGGCCAGGGCGCCGAGCTGGTCGAGGCCGGCGCCCAGGGAGTCGGCGAAGATCACCGCCAGGCCCGCCACCCCCAGCAGGCAGCCCAGCCAGTGCCAGGGCTTGAGGCGGGTGGCGCCGGGCAGCGCCTGGAGAATCAGCCCCGAGATCAGCGGTGCCAGGCCGAACATCACCGACAGCAGCCCCGAGGGCAGGCTCATGGAGGCGCGGTAGCTCAGCGCCATGGCGCCGAAGACCCCGGGCACCGCCACCGCATAGCTGAGCAGGGCGCGACGCGAGCGGGGCAGGCCGCGGCCCAGCAGGCGCAGGATCAGCAGGGCCAGCACCGCGGCGATGGCCATACGCAGCCAGACGCTGCCCACCGGGGCGCCGGCCTCGGCGCTCCACTTGATGGCCAGGGGGGTGGTGGCCCATACCAGCACCACGGTGAGATAGGCCGGCCCGGTCGGCATGATGACTCCCTCCAGAAAAGCGCGGGATGCCCCAGACCCATCCATCGGGTCCAGGGGCATCCCGTAGAAAATCCATTTGAAGGTTAACCATTATCACGAAAAAAGCCACCGCGTCGAGACGCGGTGGCCGTGTAATCACTCGGGTTAGCCCCGGTGGGCTATGTATCGCGGCCTACGCCTCCTCGGCCTCGGCCACTTTCATCTGTCGCGGGTCGCGGCCGATGGGATGGGGCTCGCCACGGGCCTTGGCCAGCTCGATCTGGCGCTGGCGCTCCCGGGCGGCGGCGCGGGTCTTCTCCGGCAGGCCGTCGTAGCAGTGCGGGCAGCTGACCCCGGGCTCGTACTGCTCGGAGCGCATCTCCTCGGCGGAGACCGGCATGCGGCAGGCATGGCACTGATCGTAGTCGCCGCGGCTCAGGTCGTGGCGCACCGTGACCCGGTTATCGAAGACGAAGCACTCGCCGCGCCACAGGGACGTCTCCTCGGGCACTTTCTCCAGGTAGTTGAGCACGCCGCCCTTGAGGTGATAGACCTCCTCGAAGCCCTCCTTGAGCATAAAGCTGGAGGCCTTCTCGCAGCGGATGCCGCCGGTGCAGAACATCGCCACCTTCTTGTGCTTGCTCGGGTCATAGTGCTGGCGCACATGGTCCGGGAACTCGCGGAAGCTGGTGGTCTTGGGATCGATGGCGCCCGCGAAGCTGCCGATGGCCACCTCGTAGTCGTTGCGGGTATCGATCACCAGCACCTCGGGGTCGCTGATGACCTCGTTCCACTGCTCCGGCTCCACATAGGTGCCCACGGTGTCGTTGGGGTCGATGCCGGGCACGCCCAGGGTGACGATCTCCTGCTTGAGCTTCACCTTGGTGCGGTAGAAAGGGTGGGCGTCGCAGTAGGACTCCTTGTGGTCCAGGGCGGCCAGGCGCGGGTCGGCCTTGAGCCAGGCCAGCAGGGCGTCGATGGCCTCCCGGGTGCCGGAGACGGTGCCGTTGATGCCCTCCCGGGCGAGCAGCAGGGTGCCCTTGATGTCATGGGCGAGCATGGTCTGGCGCAGCGGCTCGCGCAGGGCTTCGAAGTCTTCGAGGGTGACGAACTGGTAGAGCGCCGCCACCACGATCCGCGGGGAATCCTGGGTCATCTCTCTCTCCTGGTAGTCGTCCTCGCAAAGGACGGACCGGGGTTGGGGAGGCGCCATTCTACTCAAGCCGGGAGAGGCACGCACCCCGTGGCCTTGACCTGGATCAAGCTCACAAACGCCAGGGCCCCGGCGAATGCCGGGGCCCTGCTATCGCTGGAGAGGCGAACGATCAGCTATCGAAGTTGACCTCGGAGTAGAGCACCCGCACGCGCAGGGTATGCTCCACCTGCTTGAGGGCCTCCAGGGCCCTGGCGCCATAGGCCTTGTCCACGTCGATCACCACATAGCCGACCTTCTCGTTGGTCTGCAGGTACTGACCGGAGATATTGATATCGTTCTCGGAGAGCACATGGTTGATCTCGGAGAGCACGCCCGGCACGTTGTCGTGGATATGCAGCAGGCGGTGCTTGTCCGGGTGGGCCGGCAGGGCCACCTCGGGGAAGTTCACCGAGGTCACGGTGGTGCCGTTGTCGGAGTAGGTGATCAGCTTCTCGGAGACCTCGACGCCGATATTCTCCTGGGCCTCCAGGGTGGAGCCGCCCACATGGGGGGTGAGGATGACATTGTCCAGGCCGCGCAGCGGGCTGACGAACTCCTCGTTGTTGCCCTTGGGCTCCACCGGGAAGACGTCGATGGCCGCGCCCAGCAGCTTGCCTTCCTTGAGGGCCACGGCCAGGTCCTCGATCACCACCACGCTGCCGCGGGAGGCATTGATCAGGATGCCGCCCTGCTTCATCAGCGCGATCTGCTCCTTGCCGATCATCCACTTGGTGGAGGGCAGCTCCGGCACGTGGAGGGTGACCACGTCGGCGCGGGCCAGCAGCTCCTCGAGGCTGGCCACCTGGCGGGCGTTGCCCATGCCCAGCTTGGTCACCACGTCGTAGAAGATGACGTCGAAGCCCAGGGACTCGGCCAGCACCGACAGCTGGGCGCCGATATTGCCGTAGCCGACGATGCCCAGGGTCTTGCCGCGGGCCTCGTGGGAGTTCTTGGCGCTCTTCATCCAGCCGCCCTGGTGGGCGGAATGGCTCTTCTGGGGAATGCCACGCAGCAGCATGATTGCCTCGGCCAGCACCAGCTCGGCCACCGAGCGGGTATTGGAGTAGGGGGCGTTGAAGACCGGGATGCCACGGCGCAGGGCGGCGCCCAGGTCGACCTGGTTGGTGCCGATGCAGAAGCAGCCCACGGCGTTGAGTTTCTCGGCGGCGGCGAAGACGCGCTCGTTGAGCTGAGTGCGGGAGCGAATACCGATGAAGTGCACGTCACGGATCTTCTCGATCAGCGACGCCTCGTCCAGGGAGGTGGCGAGGTGCTCGATATTGGTGTAACCGGCGTTCAGGAAGTTATCTACCGCACTCTGGTGGATACCCTCGAGCAGCAGGATCTTGATCTTGCTCTTGTCCAACGACGTCTTGGCCATTCTCGAATCAACCCTTTCCGCGGCGGGGCCGCTTATCAGTCATATAGTGTGTGCCTGTTCGCCTCCCGAGGGGCGCGGCGGGTTCCGGACGGCAAGGGGGCGGGGAACCGGCGCGAAGCGGATGGAGACTCACGCAGGGGGCGTAACAGGGGCACTATCCTAGCACAGCCGCCGGGGGCGCCGGATGAAAATGCTGCGCCGCCAGCATGAGCCGGCTGCATCCAGGGAGGATACGATTTGCCGGTATGACCTCGGGGCGCTGGGGGCAGGCCGGAGCAAGGGTCATTTGCCAGGGAAGGCAAATGTAGCGCCCATGGAAGGGTTTACCGCGCCTTGCGAAGGCCTGCCCCCAGGGTAGCCCCGGACCAGGACAGCGAGAGCTCTTACTGCATTTGCCCCGGGCTCCGGTCATGCTGGGGCAGACGCCCCCCGGGGCAGAGGGTGTATACTGTGCGCTTTGACTTTTTGGCGACGCCGGCCGCGGCGTCACTAGCCGACGAGGGGGCCATGGCCGACAAGGATACCGCGACACCCGAGGGCGCCGAGCCGCAGGACTTCGCCGCCACCCTGGAACGCCTGGAGACGCTGGTGGAGCGCCTGGAATCCGGCGAACTGAGCCTGGAGGCCTCCCTGGCGGCCTTCGAGCAGGGCGTCGGCCTGACCCGCGACGCCCAGCGCCGCCTGGACGAGGCGGAACTGCAGGTGCGCCGCCTGGTGGAGCAGGACGACGGCAGCCTGGGCATCGCCCCCTTCGCCGGCCCGGACGACGAGGTGCCCCATGACGCCTGAGCCCCTGACCACGCGCCTGGCCGCCGACCGGGCGCGTATCGATGCCTGGCTGGAGGGGCTCTTCGCCGAGCGGACGCCCCCCTCGGCGCGCCTCGAGGCGGCCATGCGCCACGGCCTGCTGGTGGGCGGCAAGCGCCTGCGCCCAGTGCTGGTCTATGCCGCCGGCCGCGCCCTGGGCGCCGACGATACCCTGCTCGACGCCCCCGCCGCCGCGGTGGAGCTGATCCACGCCTACTCCCTGGTCCATGACGACCTGCCGGCCATGGACGACGACGACCTGCGCCGCGGCCAGCCCACGGTGCACAAGGCCTATGACGAGGCCACGGCGATCCTCGCCGGCGACGCCCTCCAGGCGCTGGCCTTCGAGGTGCTGGCCCGGGCCGCACACCCGCGGTTGCCGGCGCTGATGCTGACCCTGGCCGAGGCCGCCGGCCGCGACGGCATGGTGGCCGGCCAGGCCCTGGACCTGGCCGCGGTGGGAGAGCACCCGGACGTGGCGGCCCTGGCCACCATGCATGGCCACAAGACCGGCGCCCTGATCCGCGCCGCGGTGCGCCTCGGCGCCCTCAGCGCCGCCGCCGACGACGACCCCCGGGTGGCGGCCCTGGAGCGCTATGCCCGCGCCGTGGGCCTGGCCTTCCAGATCCAGGACGACATCCTCGACGTGACCGGTGATACCGCCACCCTGGGCAAGACCGCCGGCGCCGACGCCGCCCACGACAAGCCCACCTATCCGGCCCTGCTCGGCCTGGACGGCGCCCGGGCCAAGGCCGATGGCCTGCTCGAGGAGGCCATCGCCGCCCTGGCACCCCTGGGCGAGGCTGCCACGCCGCTGGCCGAGCTGGCCCGCTACATGATCGAGCGCGACCACTGAATACGCGGATGACCCCATGAAGCTGTTCGACGAGATTCCCGCCGAGCGCCCGGCCACGCCGCTGCTCGACGCCCTGGACACCCCGGCCGCGCTGCGCGCCCTGCCCAGCGCCCAGCTCCAGCAGCTGGCCGACGAGCTGCGCGCCTACCTGCTCTACAGCGTGGGCTGCAGCGGCGGCCACTTCGGCGCCGGCTTGGGCGTGGTGGAGCTCACCGTGGCCCTGCACCAGGCCCTGGAGACCCCCCATGACCGCCTGGTCTGGGACGTGGGCCACCAGGCTTACCCCCACAAGATCCTCACCGGGCGCCGCGAGGCGATGCCGCGCATTCGCCAATACGGCGGCCTGGCGGCCTTTCCCAGCCGCGCCGAATCGGAGTACGACACCTTCGGCGTGGGCCACTCCAGCACCTCCATCTCCGCGGCGCTGGGCATGGCCCTGGCGGCCCGTGCCAAGGGCGAGCAGCGGCGCACCTGCGCGGTGATCGGCGACGGCGCCCTTACCGCCGGCATGGCCTTCGAGGCCCTGGCTCACGCCGGCCATGTGGACGCCAACCTGCTGGTGGTGCTCAACGACAACGAGATGTCGATCTCCGAGAATGTCGGCGGCATTGCCAGCTACCTGGCGAGGATCCTCGCCAGCAAGCCCTATACCGCCATGCGCGAGAACAGCAAGAAGGTGCTCTCCCACCTGCCCGGCGCCTTGGAGCTGGCGCGGCGCACCGAAGAGCATATGAAGGGCATGATCAGCCCGGCGACGCTGTTCGAGGAGATGGGCTTCAACTATATCGGCCCCATCGACGGCCACGACCTGCCGCTGCTGGTGCAGACCCTGCGCAATATGCGCGACCTGGACGGTCCCCAGTTCCTGCATGTGAAGACCCGCAAGGGGCGCGGCTTCCGTCCCGCCGAGGCGGACCCCATCGGCTACCACGCCATCACCAAGCTGGAAAAGAGCGACGCTTCCGCCGCGCCGCCGCTCAAGCCGACCGCGCCGGCCAGGAAGGCGCCCAGCGATGCCATGCGCCCGAAGCCGCGCAAGTTTTGCAACGTCTTCGGCGACTGGATCTGCGATATGGCCGCCGCCGATAGCCGGCTGATCGGCATCACCCCCGCCATGCGCGAGGGCTCCGACCTGATCCGCTTCTCCCGGGAGTATCCCCAGCGCTACTTCGACGTGGCCATCGCCGAGCAGCACGCGGTAACCCTCGCCGCCGGCATGGCCTGCGAGGGCGTCAAGCCGGTGGTGGCCATCTACTCCACCTTCCTGCAGCGCGGCTACGATCAGTTGATCCACGACGTGGCGGTGCAGCACCTGGACGTGACCTTCGCCATCGACCGGGCCGGCCTGGTCGGCGAGGACGGCCCCACCCACCACGGCAGCATGGACCTCTCCTTCCTGCGCTGCGTGCCGGGGATGGTGGTGCTGGCCCCCGCCGACGAGGCGGAGTGCCGGGCCATGCTCAGCGCCGCCTACCATCACCCCGGCCCCGCCGCGGTGCGCTACCCCCGGGGCACCGGCCCCGGGGTGGCGATTCCCGCCCACCTGGAGCCCCTGGCCATCGGCCGGGCCGAGACCCGCCGCGAGAGTGGCGCCGCCCCCGGCGCCCGGGTCGCCCTGCTGGCCTTCGGCAGCCTCAACCCGGCGGCCGCCGAGGTGGCCGAGCGACTCGATGCCGGCCACCTCAATATGCGCTCGGTGAAGCCGCTGGACCGCGACGCCGTGCTGGCCGCCGCCGCCGGCCACGACCTGCTGGTGACCCTGGAGGAGAACGTGGTGGCCGGTGGCGCCGGCAGCGCCGTGGCCGAGCTGCTGGTCGCCGAGGGCATCCAGGCCCCGCTGCTCCAGTTGGGCCTGCCCGACGCCTTCGTCGAGCACGGCAAGCCGGCGGAACTGCTCGCCGACTGCGGCCTCGACGCCGCCGGCATCGAAGCCGCCATCCGCGCCCGGCTGGGCTGATCGCCGGCGTCACCAACGACGAGGGGCCTCCCGCATGGCGGGAGGCCCCTTTCGTTAAGCTTTGCCTGAAAAGTCGGCGAGCGCAGGCAGTTTTCTAACAAAGCCTAGCCATGGGATGTTTCTGCTTCTTCGCTATCCTGGTTAAGCAGCCGACGCAGCTTGGCGCGCCCAAAGGTTTTGATCATCGGTAGTACCAGGAGGCTCGAGGGGGCGGTGGGCAAGGTGCCGATGGCGAGGACCAGCATGGACGGAATGGACCATTTCTCTTGGCCAGGCTTATAAGCATATGACATCAATGCCAGGCCCGAGAGGGTGAAGGCCACGCAGGCAAGGAGGTAGGGGTAAAGGAATTCGATATTATTGCTGGAAGTGTAGAAGAGCCCAACGCCAGCGATCAATGCAACGTAGATCACGGTGCAGATAATCCCCAGGTCATAGCTGACCTCCTCTTGGTCGATGCCTCGTTCCTTCAAGAAATCAAGCAAAGGAGCCTGCAGTTCCCCTGCCTGCTTCAGGTTTACGATTCCCTCCTTCGGGTTCATTCCGAATAGTGGCTTGTTGTTTGCGTTGCGAATTTCTCCCATGCCGGCCTTGCTGGGGGCCGTGACGACTCTGCCGCTCTTCGTCCTGAGTATCAGCGTCAGGGAGTCATCATGGTGCTGAAGCCGCTCATACAGGGCGTTGACGAATTCGATGTCAAAAGCCCGTTTGAAACTTAATGGAAGCATGTGCTCTCTCCTTGAAACGGTGGTGTGATGTGGGAAAACTCGAGGGGTAGACGACAATGGGACTTGTGACGACTCATCCCTTGGTCGTTCCTTCCTGAGCGTCTTCGTTGACAGGCTGTTTCGCTGCGGTCATGGCCGCATCCGGATTAGCCGCTTCTATGTTGGCGATATACTGGAAACCACACTTGCGAAGATAGCCTCTGCGCCAGTCATTTCCCTTCGCCCCCGCGTACAGGAACAGGGCCAGCTGCATGGCCCACATGAAATAAATACCCCCCATGTTGGCGTAGTAGAAAAAGAACTCTTCAATCATGACGAACAGCACCAGCAGGCCGAGCAGGGAAAAGCCAACCGCCCACATCTTTTTCACCATGGCCCAGATCCAGCAGAAGAAGAAGGCTGGCCAGTTTATTCCCCGATTTACTGCTCTCATTCCATAGACAGAGTGTTCATAGATATCGAATCTCTTCACTGTTATATCCTTGCTATTCCATTAGAGTTTTTTTGTTTCCATATGAAGACTATGCCCAACATGGGCGGCACTCCGGCTGTTGTTGATAAGCATGAACTTCGGCTCATGCCTTTAGCCATCATTCTCGTCGTATCTCCTGGGCTTTTACTCCTCCCCATGCCGCTGAGTGGTCGGTCGCGCTATCGCCAGGGAAGGCAAGTCAATGCCTTCCCTGGCGGGTGAGAATGGGCGCCACGTTCCATGTGGCGCCGGGGGGGGGATAACGGTCCCTGGCCGTTATCCCCACCGGGAGACTTGGCGGAGTTATCGGCGTTGCCGCTAGCGGGGTGGCGGTTCCTGTCGGGGAGTCTCTCTCGGTGAGTCCTCCGGGGAGGCGGCCTCGGGACGCTCGACGAGTGGGCCGGCCTTCCAGGGGAAGCGGCCGTAGGCGTTGACGTCCTGGGGCTCGCTTCGGCGGGCCTCGCCGAAGTTGGGCACCGAGCGCTCCATCAGGTCGGGACGGCCGCCCCAGGCGGCGCTATCCACCTCGGCGCGATGGGCCTCGCGCAGCGCCTTGAGTTCCGCCTCGCTGGCCCTGGCATAGAGGTCGCGCCAGTAGGTGGCGGGGCGGCCGCGCTTGCCGGCCTCGTCATGGGCCCGGGTAGTGGGGTCGAGATGCCGGAAGGGCTCCAGCTCCGGCACGTCAGGCAATGGCTGGGAGACATCCATATAGCGCTGCAGCATATCCCAGGCGGCATAACGCTGGGCGATGCTGCCATCCACGGAGAAACTGAACTCCAGCGGGTGCTTGGTATGCGGCAGACGGCTGCGGTGGGGGTAGCGGTGGATCAGTTTGAGCGAATGGAACTGTGAACCCTGGGTACCCACGGTCATCTCGAGAAAGGCATCGAACTCGTAGAAGGGGAAGTCGCCGATCGGCGTCTTGACCATGCCGGTGCGACGACAAAAAGCCAGCTCATCCGTCCAGTTGCGGTTACGTTTATAGAATCGGAGCTCGTACTTGTCCCAAAGGTGGAGAATCAGCGTGGCGAACCCACAAAATGCCGAGATAATGGCAAGTGGTATAAGTCCCTGAAACCAGATGTCTGCAGAAAAGATGAATAGCGGGGTGCCAAACGCCATAATTCCCGTAAATAGCACCCCCCCTCCAGCGCGCCCCCCCCCGGGTAAGATAAAGCTAAATCCGTGTGAGTAGAGGAAAAGCAGGAATCGGCATATTCGATAAATCCCCCCTACGTTCTCGTCGACTTGTTGTGACCAACGCGTCTCATTGATCATGGTGTAATCGTGATAATCGTCGCCGATATACTGGTACTCTCGATACCAGAGATCGGAGTACTGGTAGGTGGTAGGGTTAAGGCCCAGGTAGCTGCCCCAGGGCAGGCGGGCCTCGAGGATACGCCCGCGCAGCATCTCGTTATGGGGGGCATAGCTCTGCTCGGGGATGGCATCGGCGCGGTAGGCGGTCTCGGTGTAGCTATCGGGTGCCGGGCGCGGATCGGTCTCGGTCGGGCTCATGGGCGGCCTCCTTGGCGGTTCCAGACCCAGGTCAGCGCCGACGGTCGGGTGTCAAAGGTCATCTCGTCCCTAGGGATGTGGCGATTGTCGGTCAATGGGCAGGCGGTTAGCCACGCTACCGCCGGGGAAGACAAGTCAATGCCTTCCCTGGTGGGTGAAGATGGGCGCCACGTTCCATGTGGCGCCGGGGGGGGGATAACGGTCCCTGGCCGTTATCCATACCGGAAGCGCAGCAAGTTTACCGGCGCTGCCGCTAGCGGGGTGGTTCCTGCCGGGGCGCTTCCTCGGTGGTCGCGTCGGGACGCTCCACGAAGCGCACCTTCCTGCTGGGGGCATGCGCGTAGGCGTTGACGTCTTCGGGCTCGGCGGTGTAGCTGTCCTTATAGCCCGGCACCGACTGGGCCATCAGGTCGGGGCGGCTGCCCCAGGGGGCGGCGTTCACTGTCTGGTGGTGCTCGTCGCGAAGGCGTTTCAGCTCCTTCTCGTCCACCCTGGCGTAGAGGTCGCGCCAGTAGGTGGCCGGGCGGCCCCGCTTGCCGGCCTCGTCATAGGCCCGGGTGGTGGGGTCGAGATGGCGGAACGGCTCCAGCCGGGGAATGTCCGGCAGCGGCTGGCTGACGTCCATATAGCGGCTCAGCATATCCCACATGGCATAGCGCTCGGCGATGCTGCCGGTATCGGTGGGGAAGGTGAATTCCAACGGCCCTCTCACCCCCCAGTTGGGATGCTTGCTGAACTGCGGATAGCGATGACGCACCTTGAGGGTATGGTACTGGTTACCCTTCATGTCCGCGCTCATTTCGATAAAGGCATCGAACTCGTAGAAAGGAAAGTCGCCCTGGAAGCTCTTGACCAGACCGGAGCGTCGACAGAAGGCGACATCATTCGACCAGTTCTTGTTGCTCTTATAGAAACGAATGCTTTGGGTTTCAAAAAGCCTTCTCAGCACAGTGCATAGCCCGCAAATTGCCACGACAATTGCTAGAGGCGTTAGTGCAGAAAAGATAGTATCTGCAGCAAATAGAAACAAGATGGTGCAAGCAGCTACGATACCGGTAATAAACCACCCCCCCCCTTTACCCCCTCCTGGACCAATAAAACTAAGAAGGTGCGTCCAGAAAACAAACCAGAAGCGCAAGAAGCGATAGATCAAGCTGATATCTTCATCGACAAACTTTGACCAGCGTGTCTCATTTATCATGCTGTAGTCATGGTAGTCTCGTTCTCCCATGTATTTATATTCACGATACCAAGACCCTAAATACTCATACTCAAACTCAGAGGGGTTGACGCCGATATAATGCCCCCAGGGTAGGCGCGCTATATCGAAGGCATCACCCAGCTTTCCCAGTTTTCCCTTGGGTGGCGGCGGGGCCTGGCGGGGGATGCGGTCGGCCGTGAAGGCCGTCTCCTCGTACCCTTCCGGTTGCGCAGCATCGGTCATGTCCTGCCTCCTTGCTTGTTCCAGCGCCAGGTCAGGGTTGTCGGCTGCGCCAGCAGACTGACCTGGCCTTCCAATTGTTGGTGTTTCCGCTCGGAGGGGGCCCAGTAGTCGATGGTTCCCTCGCCCTCCACGTTGTCCAGACTAAGGCGTACCAGATGCTCCCCTCGATGGTAAGCACGCTGCAAGTCGGGCTCATGGCGGAAGCTCGCCTGATTGGCCATGAGCCAGTCGGCCGGCACGTCGCCGAATCCTGGCACCCTGGGCACGCCCATGCGGCGCCATTGCTCAGGCAGCCGCAGGCCAAGATAACGCACTGCGGCCTCCTCGGGGTCTCGGCGATCGACCTCCACCAGGAGCCGACGTCGATCTATGGGCGCATACTGGTAGCTGAATCGTCTATCCGGCACCGGCGCCGAGTAATCGGCCATCAGGTTGGGAATGGGCAAGGAGAACTCGCCATAGCGTAGCGCGGGACAGGTCAGGCGGATGGCGATATCGCAGTCGCGGAAAGCGGGATCCATATCGACCAGGCCGTGGGGCGTCACCAGCTCGAAGTGCGCTTGGAAGAGCCCCTGCAATAACTGGAAATACGTCTCTTCGGGGGAGGCCGATTGGAGGGGGGCGAGGTAATCGTGCTTGTCCGCCTGGTGAGCATCGCCCTCGGCGTCCTCCGTCAAATCCTGGAGCCGGCCGGCCAGCTCATCCCGCTCATGCCCGAAGGGCCCATAGCGCACCCAGAGGGAGAAGCGATCGTCGCGGGCGTTGGTGGCCATATACTGGCAGACCAGCGCCACCCCGAGTCCGACCAGCATCACCGGTACCGGGCGTGGCGTGCCTACCAGACCCAGCAGGCCGTTCAGGAAGCGATTCCGCACTAGGTTAGCTTGAGCAATATTGGCCGCCGCCTGGCCATAGCCTGAACCCACATAGCTGCCCACGGCGATGGCGGCACTCGCACCTGCCGTCCACCTGGCCGAATTTTTCAGTCCTTGCTGATAGAGCTGATAGGCATCGATAGCCACCAGTGTTGCTGTAAAGAGCCCAGCACCAAATGCCATCCCCCCTCGGACCTGGCCGGCCTGGCCCATAGCTCTACGCCAGTCCACATCTGTGACAAAGCGTATATCAAGAAACTGATTGGCCTGGATGGCCCAGCCCCAGCGAACATTGGCCAGCTTAAGGCCCTGTAATGACAATAGAGAGGCATCGAGGGCGGCACTGATCACCCCAGCGATGGAGCGAGAACCAAAATCTTCGTTAACGGCATGCCCAGATGCCACCAAATTATAAACTTCCAGCACCGCCAACCCCGACCAGAGCCCGATATAGCCGCTCTGGGTCCAGCGGTAGGCCTGCTCACTGGTCACCTGACCGGACACTCGATGCGTTTGAACGGTAGCGGAGGAGGTCAAGACCGCCTCTCCCCCCAGCACATTGCGCGCCGAAGCCGCTTGAAGGGCGACGCTGCCCTGGGCCATCTCCTCGAACAGCGGGCGGACCTCGTCGGGAAGCAGCATGACGATCCGACCATCCTGCTGCGTCACCCGAAGGGGCAGGCCGCCCATCATCGCGCCCTTGAGATCGGCGAGGTCCGTGGCCAACGTCAGGGTGATACGCCCTTCGCCGAGCTTTATGCGTGACCAAGCATTCAGCAGGCCTGGTAACACTCGGCTCGCCATGGCTTCCGTGCCATTCAGGGCCATGCGGACTTGGCCCATGCCGGGTCCGAGGTCACTGGCCTCCTCGTCGAGCCGTTGCTGGTGGGCGATCAATGCATCTCCCACCGGTGTGGCCACGTCGCCGGCCTGGTCGGCCACTCGGGTACCGCCCCGGGTGATCTTCGCCAGGTTCCGGGCATAGGCCACGCCCCAACTGTCTTCTTCCCGGTGCTCGGGCGCGAACAGCAGGTAGGCCAGGGGGTGCGACGCCTCGATAAACAAGGCATCCAATGCCTGGCGACACCGCGATGGCGCCTGCAATGCTTCGGCTTCCTCGGGCGTGGCCTTGGGATCGAGGCAGTCCATGCCCGCCATCAACGGCTCGAGGCTACGCGATAGCCAGGCATAGGCCTCCAGACAGTTGAGGTCGTCGAAGGGCATGGCATCGCGCAGCGCGACGCCGAAGGCGCCGGGCGAGGTATCCTCGATCATCTCGACCAGCGCCGACAGCCGCTCGTCGATGCGCAGGCGTGCCAGGCGGCGCTCTTCTTCCTTGGTCAGCCGGGCGAACAGGCTCTCCCGGGAGCGGTCGAGGCGCCGGTCGAGCCACTCGTCGAGATAGAGCGGGTTCTCCTCGCCCTCGGGACCGTGCGGCATAAAGCAGTTGGCCAGCACCAGCTCCGCCGACTTGCCATGGGGATGGTATTTCATGCCCTCGGAGAGCACCCAGAGCAGTTCCTGACTGGCCTGGATGTCGTCGATCAACTGGCCGACCGCCAGCTTGGGATCGCGCAGGAAGATCGCGCACAGCTGCTGGTCCTTGAGTGGCGCCAGAATGTCCTCGCCACTTGCCGGTGCCGGGATCAGGGCGAGCGAGGCATCGTCGGCACGGTCCTCGTCGCTGCGCCGGGCGTTGTTCCACTGCTGCACCAGGGTCGCCCGCAGGGCCGGGGCAAAATCACGCTGACGCCGCCGTATATCGAGCTCGGGAGCCGTGGCCTCTTGTTCGTTGGAGTCGAAGAAGGCCCGCTCATCCTGCAACTGCTGGACAAGCCCCGCCCACTGCTCGCCCGAGAGATCCTCCAGATAGTCGCGGGCACTGCCCCGGGCCTGTTCGTAGAGCGGATCGCGATCTCGCATGGGCGGTAGCCATTCCAGGGCCACCTTGCCCATCGCCTCATCGCGGCCCATCTCCAGGCCATATGCATACTGGTTGCGCAGGTGGCCATTCAGCATGGCCGCCACGGCGGTGATGTTCAGGGGAAGCGGCTGGACGCGCTGCTCGAGGCGCGTCGGCTCGGCCTCGAGTTCGATGACGTGCGCCCAGGGCCAGGGGTGGTCCGAATAGGCTAGGCGCACGTCGGCGGCCTCGCCAGCCAGCCGCAACGGCAGGTGCAGGCTGGCCAGTTCCGGCCCGGTATAGTCGCGGATTACCGGAACCTCGTCCTGTCGACGGTAGCCCGCTACGTCGCTGTCGACGAAGACCGGCGCCTTGCCCGGCTCGACGCGAATGGCCAGCTCGCGGATCAGACGTCCGTTGAGAAACACGTACAGGAAGCCACCGCGACAGGGGCCGGCGGCGATCTCCTGGTGATCCAGATACTGCATCGGCACGCAGGAGACCATCAAGTGATGCTGGAAGTCGCGCTGCTGGGGAATCAGGCCGGTATGGGTGAGCTCGCCCTCGTCCAGCAGGGGGATCTCGATATCGCCGATCTTCTGGATCAGACGGATGTCGGCCAGCTCGTCGTCGAAGAACTCCTGCGTCGATTCGACGATGGGACCGAAGCGGCCCTCCGAGGCGTCGCCTTCGGCGAGGGACTCGAGGGGGGCATCACCGCGGTATAACTCGTAGCTATTCAGCGCGTTGTCGTCGTGACGGCCGGTGATCTCGAGATACAGCGCCTTGGGGCTGCAAGCGTGATTCTGTGACATTCCTTGATTCCTCTACGTCCTTGTCGCCTACGAGGAGGCGCTTGCCTCGAGTCGCCCCAGCAGCGCTGCCCAGCCCTCGGCCTGGGCCAGCATCTGCTGTGCCGTGGCCACGGCCTGCTTCTGTGGCGTGCCCCGCTCACGCTGCGCCCGCCAGTAGTCTGCCAGGCTCAGCCAGAGACGCGATATCTCGGGCGGGGCCGTCAGCCGGTCGAAGCGCTCCAGGGCGGCTCCGAGCAGGGGCATCAAGCGGGACAGGCGCTCGATTGCCGTCAGTTGTGTCAGGGTGGCCCGATCGATATTCAGCGACGGGGCCAGTCCGGGGGCATCGCCAGCCGCTACCCGGTATGTCTCGTACAGGGTGCCGGTCGAGTGTTGGCAGAGTGCCCAGGCCCAGCGGTTGCCGGGCCCCACCAGGGCATCACGCTGAGCGGCCGACAGGAGCCCCTCCCCGAGTAGCAGGTGCAGGAGCATGGGCTCATGGAAGCGCAGCAGCCCTTGTCCCTCGCCTGGGAGCGTGACACGAACCGCCGCGGCCAGGTGGTGTTGCAGCGCATCGATCGGCAGGGCCGTATCGATCACCAGGGCGGCAGCATGATGAAGCCACTCGACCCGATAGCGGCGAAAGAAGTCGCCCGCCTCGGTGATATCGAGCAGCAGTGGCCCGGCTTCCTGAGCCGCCCGATAGGGCGTCGCCTCATAGAGCCAGCGGAAGCGCGGCGACTCGACCCCCTCGTAGTAGCGTCTCAGCGCCTCATGGGGCGGCAGGCTGGCGGCGTCGATCAGCCAATAGCGATGATGGGGGGCTTCGTCGAGCTCGAGCTGGTAACGCATCAGGCGCCTCGGTTATCGCAGGGGCAGTCACTCAAGGGGCAGCTTCCATCCTGCTGACGCTGACAGAGCTGCACGATGGAGGCCTCCTTGGCCGATGCCGATAGCAGCGCCTCATGGGTGACTGGTTCGATGGCCTCATGGCTCTCCGCCGTGGCCTGCCGCGGCAGTTGCGGTGCCTCGGTGGCCTGGCCGGAGCCCGAGCCGGGGCTGCCGCCGGAGTTGATCTTGACGCTGGCGCCGCTGATGGTGACCCCAGAGGGGTCGAGCTTGACGAAGCTGCCGCCTGCCTGGAGGGTGATCTCGGCGCCGGCTTCGATCACCACCTTCATGCCGGCCTTGTGGTGGACCTCCTGGCCGGCCTCCACCAGTTGGGCGCGGCCATAGCGCTCGTGGCGGCTGGCGCCGACGATCAGGTGGTCGTCGCCGTCCACCTGGGCATGGCGG